>JBFGCM010000019.1:0-45211 GCA_041581135.1 Acidimicrobiia bacterium | reverse complement strand
GATCGCGCCCTCGGCGGCGCCCGCCCCGACGAGGGTGTGGATCTCGTCGATGAACAGGATGATGTCGCCGCGGGTGCGGATCTCCGTGAGGACCTTCTTCAACCGCTCCTCGAAGTCGCCGCGGTAGCGGGAGCCGGCGACCAGGGAACCGAGATCGAGCGTGTAGAGGTGCTTGCCCGTGAGGGTGTCGGGAACCTGACCGCCGACGATGCGCTGGGCGAGCCCCTCGACGATGGCCGTCTTGCCGACGCCGGGCTCGCCGATGAGCACCGGGTTGTTCTTGGTGCGGCGGGAGAGCACCTGCATCACCCGTTCCACCTCGTTGCTGCGGCCGATGACCGGGTCGAGCTTCTGGTCGCGGGCGAGCTGGGTGAGGTTGCGCCCGAACTGGTCAAGGACGGTGGATCCGCTCTGTCCGCCCTCGGAGCGGCTTCCCGCCCCGCTGCCGGCGGAGCCGCCCGGATGGGACGAGCCTTCTTCTCCGGCAACGCCGGACAGCAACTGAATCACGGTCTGGCGCACCTTGTGCAGCTCGGCGCCGAGCTGCTGTAGCACCTGGGCGGCGACTCCCTCACCTTCGCGGATGAGGCCGAGCAGGATGTGCTCGGTGCCGATGTAGTTGTGGCCCAGCTGGAGCGCCTCGCGCAGCGAGAGCTCGAGCACCTTCTTGGCACGAGGGGTGAACGGGATGTGACCGCTCGGAGCCTGCGACCCCTGGCCGATGATCTCGACGACTTGCTGGCGAACCGACTCGAGGCTGATACCGAGGCTCTCCAATGCCCGGGCTGCGACGCCCTCCCCTTCTGAGATCAGGCCGAGCAAGATGTGCTCGGTGCCGATGTAGTTGTGGTTGAGCATCCGGGCTTCTTCTTGCGCCAGGACGACCACTCGACGGGCCCGATCCGTGAACCGTTCAAACACTCTTCGTCACCTCTAAAAAGCTAATGGCGCTCAGAAGCCGCTGCCTCGGTGCGCCTCTTGGAGTATAGCTCCGGCACGCCCCTATCCCAGTAAGGGCCGAGACCCTCCTCGGTATTCCCAAAGACGTGACCGACCCAGATCGAAACAGACGCTCTTGACGTTGAATCGGCCCGAAGTACGGGGGACTTGAGGGGCGGGTGGCCAGCGCGCCTCGGGCAATGGGCGGCCCATAGCACCCGCACCCCTCCTATGCTTCGCCGCCCCTGAACGGAGTAGGTGTGGAAGGACCGATCCGGCAACAGCTGGTGCCCAACGAAGCCGTGTGGCAGCGCATGGAGCGGGTCGAGGCGCGCTTGTTGGAGATCACCGAAGCGGAGACCCCGTTCCTCACCGAGATCGCCCAGCACCTGCTGCGAGCCGGAGGAAAGCGGTTGCGACCGCTGCTGGCCCAGGTGGCCGCCGAGCTGGGGAATCCGGGCCCCTCCGCGATCGAGGCGGGGGTGGCCGTCGAATTGGTCCATGCCGGGTCGCTCTACCACGACGACGTCATCGACGACGCGATGACTCGTCACGGTGAGCTGTCCGCCAATCAGCAATGGGACAACACCGTGGCCATCCTGGCAGGCGACTTCCTGCTGGCACGGGCGTCCGAGGTGGCTGCGCCCCTCGGCGAGGAGGCAGTGGCGCTGATCGCGCGCACGTATGCCACGTTGTGCGAGGGACAGGTGCTGGAGCTGACCCTGGAGAACGACCTCGAGCACTCCCCCCAGCAGTACTACGCGGTGATCGGGGGCAAGACCGCCAGCCTCATCCGCACGTCGGCCCGCCTCGGCGCCATGGCCGCGGGCGCCCGCAACGACCACATCGAAGCGATCAGCGAGTGGGCCTGGGAAGTGGGGCTCGTGTTCCAGATCACCGACGACGTGCTGGACCTGGTGGCCACCGAGGAGTTCCTGGGCAAGCCGGCCGGCTCCGACATCGGGGAAGGCGTCTTCACACTGCCGGTGCTGTATGCGCTCGCGGGGTCGAACGGCAGCAGATTGCGTGAGCTGCTCGGAGGGGGAAGACCGTATACGCGGTCGGTGGTGGATGAGGCGATCCGGCTGGTCGTGGCGGGCGGGCACGTCGACGATGCGCTGGACGAGGCAACCGAGCGCCTTCGTCTGGCCGACAAGGCAGCTTCTCGGCTTCCGGAAGGCCCCCTCACCAACATCCTGACGGGCATCGCCGCCTACCTCCTGCAACGGGTAGACGACGCCCGGGCATGAGCCATCGCTCGCTGCGGTGGTGGCTCGCCCTCGCGCTGCTGCTCGCGGCGTGCACCTCCGGTGAGCCTGTCGCCACCACGACGACCTTCGAGCCGGGGGCGGCCGTCACGACGCGCCCGCCCGGCACCGAAGCTCCTGCCCCGGAGCGCAGCACCACCACCACCACCTTGCCCCCGTTACCGGTCCGGGCCGATCCCGACGACGTCGCCGCCGACCCGATCGCGCGCCTGCGCGGCTTCTCGGTGAGCGAACCGACGACCAAGCGCAGCGACCAACTGCGTGAGGCGCTGGTGCTCTACATCGGCTCCGCCTTCGAGGGATTCACGGTCGCGTCGCTCGGGTCGGCCGATGGCGACGAGGTGGCCGTGGCATCCACCGTGCCCATCCGGGAGTTCCGCGGTGACCCCGGGCTGCCTCTCGGCCTGGCCGACCTGCTGGCGTTCGATCCGACGGCGGAGGTCGAGGAGGTGGGGATGAGCAACGGGGTCGCCTACACCTTCACCCAGGACGACGAGTCGTGGTGGGTCGGCGCCACCAACACCCACGTGTTCATCACCCTCGGCGGACCGGAACCGGCCCGCGCCGTCATGGACGAGCTGCTGGAGTCCGGAGCCGATGCCTACCTGTGGCAGCGCGGCGACTGCCTGCACTTGGGCCGGGGCGGCGACTTCGGCGTTCCGTATGCGCCGTTCGGCGACATCGACGTGGTGCCCTGCGACGGGCTCCACACGCACGAGGTCGTGCACAGCGAGCGTCTGAGCGATGGCCCGGATGCGCCGTTTCCGCGCGGCGACCTCGCCAAGCAGCGGGACGCGGCGTGCGACGAGGCGTACGAATCCCACATGGGCACGCTGCGCTCGAGAACCACCATCGAGCTGATCTCGTACATGCCCGATGCCGTCGAATGGGCCGAGGGCGACCGCTATCTCGCCTGCATGGTCCATGCCGTCGACGACTCCGGCGCCACGGTGGAACTCACCGATGCACTGGCCGGCACCGGCCCAGAGCATCCATTCACGCCCGAACCGGGCGACTGCTACGACGACTCGTTCGCCGAGCAGGTGAACTGCGGCGCGCCCCACTTGTTCGAGGTGATCGAAGTGCTGGTGCATCCGGACCCTTCTGACGCCCCCTTCCCCACCGGTGTCGACGGCTGGTTCGCCGATCGTTGTGCAGAAGCGGTGGCCGCCGCCGAGATCGACGTTGAGGAATCCGACCTCTCGTCCCAGACGCCTCGATTGAGTCGCTACGAGTGGGAGCGCGGAGTACGGAACGCGATGTGCTGGATCGGAGCCCGCAGCGACGAGGGGGGTCTGGAGAAGGTGATCGGCAGCTTCACCGGCTCATGGCAGCGCATCGGCCGGGACGGGGTGTCGGCCTAGCTGCCCGGCGCAGAGCCCTTCTTGGAGCGTCGGCGATGGGCGGCGACGTTCTCCCGGTTGGTGCAGGTCTCGGAGCAGTTGCGGCGAGACTGGTTGCGCGAGGAATCGACGAACACGTCGTCACAGGTGGACGACGCGCACACCCCTAGCCGGTTGAGGCCGTGGTCGCAGATCAGCACGCCCAAGCCCATGGCGGCGATCACACCTAGCCAGCGCGCCGGGGTCGCCTCGCGAGAATCGAAGTGAAGGTGCGGCGATGCCCCGTCGTGCACGGAGATCCTCGGCATGGCCGCCGAGTCCACGAGGATGGAGTTGAGTTCTTCCGAGGCGGCGGCGACGTCATCGGCCTCGAACACCGCACGGAGACGAGAGCGGAGTGCTCGCACCTCGTGGAGATCCTGCTCTCGGACCTTCCACTCGGGATGGTCCCACTCGATCCCGGACAAGAAGGCCTCGAGCTCGGCAACCGACCCCAAACGCTCCTCCCCACCGGCCGCGTCCAAGGTGTTGACGAGGTCAGTGGCCAGCTGCACCGGTAATCCTGTGTAACGGGAAAAGTTCACTTGACTCCTTACACTGCGCCGGGTATGGTGTAACAGGTAAACACCTTATAGCCCCCTACACGATACAGCGGGGAGGAGGGAGAAGTCAATGAGCCACTTCGACGACCTCTACTACCAACTGGCGGTGGCCCGTGGCGAGTTCGAGGAGATGAGGCAGCGGAATGCCCCGTACGCCCATCGGGCGCTGGCCAAGCAGCGGCTTCATGGCCTCCGTGCCCGCATTGCCGCCGCCCGGCGGCAGGGCTGACCATGTTCGGCGTCGACTGTCCCGATCATCGCGGCCCGGGCATCGGAGCGAAGGTGCTTCTCGACCTCAGTGCCATCGAAACGGTTACCAACAGCACCCACGGAATCCACGTGTCATACCGGTGCACCTGCGGGAACCGCGGCACGTGGCGCACGGGACGCCATTCCACCCTCCCCTCGCCCGAGCTGTGACCTAGAAAGTGAGACGACCCATGCTCCATCCACAGACCGCCATGATCTTGGCGCACGAGCACATAGAGGAGCTCCTACGCGAACGACGGCGGCACCGGCCTCGCTGACCGCCTCCACGGCAGGCCGGCCGCACCCCGCCGCTGCTCCGAGACTCAGGCGAACCGACCCAATCGCCGGAGCCTCACGGCAGCGGCGGGCTCGCGTCAGACGTCGATCTGCTCGATGGTGCGGAGCTGACCTTCCTCGAGCTCCGGCGCTTCACCCCCGACCATCTCGAGCCAGTTGTCCGACCGAGTGGTCAGTGACGACACCACATACATCAGCTCACGAACCGCCGGTCGCTCCAGCTGGATGGCCGTCTTCGCCAGGTCGCTGACCTCACCTTCGGAGCGATACCGCGGTAATGCCAGGGAGCGGGCGACTTCCAGGCGGCCCTGGAGCTGGCGACTGTAGAGCGCCCGGGCCCGCTCGGCCGACTTGTTCGACGACAAGGCGTAGTCGACGGCCCACGCCGCCGCCCCCGCCGAGTACATGCCGAGCACGACCCCGACCGAGAAGATCGGATCGACGAAACCGGCCGCGTCGCCGATCAAGAAGTAGCCCGGTCCGGCGAGCTGGCTCGATCGGTACGAGTAGTCCCGGATCGACTGCACGCTGCCCTCGATGCAGGTGGCGTCGCGGAGAAGCTCACCCAAGACGGGAACCTCGAGCACGCGCCGCCGGAAGAAGTCCTCCCACGACTCGCCCTCGTTGCGGACCGACTTGACCAGCTCGATGGGGATGACGATGCCCACGGAGGTCATCTCGCGCAGGACGATGTGCCAGGCCCACCCGGAGTCGCCGGCTTCCTCGAGCGAGGTGACGAACGTCGTCGGCGGGACCGTGGGCCAATCCTCGAAGGGATGGATCTTGCCCTCGACCGAGACGTACTTGGAGTCCTCGTAGTAGCCCCACACCCCGAGATACCGGAAGCCGTCGTCCATCTCCCGGATTCCCTCCTGGCGTCCAATCACCGCAGCCTGGCCGCTGGCATCCAGCACGTACCGGCAATCGATGGTGCCCGGGCCGTCACCATTGGTGTAGTGAACGGTGGCCGACTCACGGTCACCTTCCTGATGGAAGTCGGCACCCGTCACGGTGACCTCCTGGAACGCCTGAGCGCCCTCGGAGACCGCGTGATCGAAGAGGATCTTGTCGAACTTGTCGCGCTCGACGTGCATCGCCGGACGGTTGTACCCGAAGTCGCTGAACGTGTGAGCCCGCGCCTCGCCCTTCCAGCGAACCATGCCGCCGGCCTTGGCGATGAACCCCTCCTCGAGGATCTTGTCGGTCACTCCGGCGAGATCGGTGTACTTCCAGAAGTCGGGGATCAGGCTCTCCCCGACCTTGTAGCGGGGATGGCGCTCCTTCTCCAGGATGACCGTGTCGTACCCCTTTTGCGCCAGCAGGGCAGCGGTGATGCTCCCAGCCGGCCCGGATCCGATGACGACGACGTCGCTGCTTGCGGGAATGGTCAAGTTGGGCCCCCTGTTCCTCTCCGTTACGCGGCCATTCTCGAATCGCAGCCGATCATCCACCAATCGGACGCGCCGCGTTGACGTTCCTGGCGCTGACTATTCACCCTACAAGGCTGCGAGTTTGTAATGAAGGGGGCAAATGAAAAGGGGCCGAACGAACTAGTTCGTGCTGGCGAGGCCCTCGGCTGGTCTGGCATCTGGAAGCGAGCGAAGCGAAGCGACCTGGCATCTCCGGCGCGGTCGGAGCCGGCTACGAGGAGCGCGGGCGGAGGTGAGGGAACAGAATCACCTCGCGAATCGAGGCCTGATCGGTGAGGAGCATCACGAGCCGGTCGACACCGATGCCGAGACCGCCGGTAGGCGGCATGCCGTACTCGAGCGCCTCGAGGAAGTCCTCGTCGATCACGTGCGCCTCGTCGTCCCCTTCGGCGCGGGCTCGGGCCTGGGCCTCGAAGCGGCGGCGTTGCTCGAAGGGGTCGTTGAGCTCCGTGAAGGCGTTCGCCAACTCGGAGCCGGCGGCGATCACCTCGAAGCGCTCGGTGACGCCTGCGGTGTCGCGGTGGTCCCTGGCGAACGGGGAGACCTCCTTCGGATAGTCGAGGACGAAGGTCGGGTCCCACAACGCTCGCTCCGTGGTCGCCTCGAAGATCTCGGCCATCAGCTTCCCCGGACCCCAGCTGCCGTCGACTTCGATGTCGTGCCGGGTTGCGATCTTGCCGAGCTCGGCGGTCGACATCGACGGGTCCACACGGGCTCCGATCCGCTCCTCGACGGCATCGGCCATGGTCACGCGGCGCCACGGCTTGGCGAAGCTCATGGGCTTCCCCTGATAGTCGAAGCTGGTGGAGCCGTGCACTGCCACAGCAGCCTCGATGAACACATCCTCGACCAACTCCATCACGTCGTGGTAGTCGGCATAGGCCATGTAGGCCTCGAGCATCGTGAACTCGGGGTTGTGTCGTGGGCTGATCCCCTCGTTGCGGAAGTTCCGATTCATCTCGAACACACGCTCGAAACCGCCGACGGTGAGCCGCTTCAGGTACAGCTCGGGCGCGATCCGGAGATACATGTCGACCCCGAGCGCGTTGTGATGGGTGGTGAAGGGCCGGGCCAACGCTCCGCCGGGCTGCAGCTGGAGCATCGGCGTCTCCACCTCCATGAACCCGCGGTCTTCGAACGAGCGCCGCAGCGCCTGCACGATTCTGCTGCGCGCCTCGAAGGTGGCACGCGCCTCGACGTTGACCGTGAGATCCAGGTAGCGGCGACGGTGCCGCGCTTCCACGTCTTGGAGCCCGTGCCATTTCTCAGGGAGCGGCCGCAGCGACTTGGCGAGCACCTGGACCGTATCGATCCTCACCGACAGCTCACCCCGCCTGGTGGTGATCACCTCGCCGGAGGCGCCGATCCAATCGCCCATGTCGAGGCTGCGGAAGTCCTCCATGGCGTCGCCCAGCACCTGCTGGTCCGCGAAGAGCTGGATGCGACCGGTCCCGTCCTGAAGCACGCCGAAGGCCAGCTTGCCGATGTCGCGCACATTCATCAGGCGACCGGCGACTGTGACCTGCCGACCGGTCGAAGAGGCGGGTTCGAGGTCCGCGTACTCGGCGTGAAGCTCGGCGGCCCGGGCGTCGGGGGTGAAGCCGATGGGATACGGGTCGACGCCGGCGGCGCGCAGCAGCTCGAGCTTCTCCAACCGCTGAGCCGTCAGCGGGTGCTCTTCCAAGCCTCCGCCCGGTTCCTGCTCAGTCATGTCGACCCTTCCACGTTGCGCTCGAAGAGAACCCGCAGCCCGTGCAACGTGAGGTACTCGTCCACGACATCGACAGAGCGGCAATGCGGCACGATGGTAGGCGCCAGTCCCCCGGTGGCGACTCGGTGCGGCTCTTCCCCCAGCTCACCGACGAGTCGCTCCATGATGCCGTCGACCAGTCCGGCGTGCCCGTACAACGCACCGCTCTTGATGGCTTCCACCGTGCCCTTGCCAATGGCCGACCGGGGCGCTGTGAACTCCACGGTGCGGAGCGCCGCAGTGCGACCGATGAGGGCGTCGGTCGACACCTCGAGACCCGGAGCGATGACACCGCCGAGGTAGGCGCCGTCGCGGCTCACCACATCGAAGTTGGTGGAGGTTCCGAAGTCGACGACGATCGCAGGAGCGCCGTATCGGTCCAGGGCGGCGATGGCATTGGCGACACGATCGGCCCCCACCTCGCGGGGATTGTCGATGAGGATCGGCATGCCCGTCTTCAGGCCGGGGCCGACGATGACCACCGGGCCCTCGGCGAGCCGTTCAGCGACGGTGGTCAGCGGTCGGGTGGCAGCAGGAACGACACTCGAGATGGCGACTCCCGATATCACCGGAAGGCCGTCGAGATCCATCAGGCCGCGCAGCAGCAGCATGTACTCGTCGGCAGTGCGGTCGCGCACGGTCGAGAACCGCCAATGGCGGACCATCTCGTGCCCTTCGAACACGCCGAGCACGGTCTGGGTGTTCCCCATGTCGATCGTCAAGAGCACCTCACACCTCCATCAGCGACGGTCCGTCCAACCTGACCCCGCGGTCGGCCGTCACCGTGCCGTCTTCGGTCACCTCGAAGTGCACGTTGTCGATCAAGCGGGTCGCTCCGACCCGGGCCGCCACGGCCAGGAAGGCCTCACGATCGAGGCGCGGCAGGTCGATCACGCGCACCGCGTCACTCAAAGTGGCGTAGTCGGGTTCGACGAGCGCCTCCTGCGCCAATCGGTCCCATACGAGCGCTTCCAGTGTTGCCGCGCTCCGCTCTCCCGCCTCTGCCGCATCGGCTGCCGCCATCAGCCCCGCCGACAGCGAGAGGGCCGCGGCCCGCTCGGGTTCGGACAGGTAGGCATTGCGGCTCGACAGCGCCAGCCCGTCGGTCTCTCGCACGGTGGAGACGGGCACGACCGTCAGCGGAAAGGCGAGATCGGCCACCAGCCGGCGGATGATGGCGAGTTGCTGGGCGTCCTTGCGTCCGAAGTAGGCCCGGTCCGGCCCGGTGCCGGCCAGCAGCACCGTGACCACCGTGGCGACCCCTTCGAAGTGGGATGGCCGGCTGGCACCTTCCAGGCCGGTGGCGAGCGCCTCGACGGTGACCCGCGTGGCGGCGCCATCGGGGTAGATCTCGAAGAGGTCGGGGACGAACAGCACGTCGACTCCGGCAGATTCTGCGATCGCCGCATCTCGCTCGAGATTGCGGGGATAGGCGGCCAGGTCCTCGTCGGGGGCGAACTGAAGCGGGTTCACGAACAGCGAGGCCGTCACCCAGTCGCATTGGGCCGCCGCCCCGGTGAAGAGGGCGACGTGCCCGTCATGGAGGTAGCCGAGCGTGGGCACCAGGCCATGGCTGACGGCTCCGGACGCCAGCTGACGCACCTCGGCGAACGTGGAGACGATCTTCACCCGAGACCCTCGAAGTCGCCTTGGCGCCCGGCCAGCGCCGCCACCATGCGCACGAACTCGACGTAGTACTCGTACCATGCCGATTCGCCGACGGCCTCGAGTTGCGCGGCCACGGTGGCGATATCCCCCCTGGCGACCGGTCCGGTGAGCGCTGTACGGGGTCCGAGCTCGAACGCGTTGGCGACGACTCCGGTGACGAGAGGTTCGGCCACACCGAAGGACACTCCGGCGGCTGCGAACAAGTCCGCCGCCATGCTGAGCGCCACGATGGGGAAGTTGGCGGCGGCGGCTGCTGCCGCGTGATACAGCGGCTTCGCAACATCGTCCAGGTCGAAGGTCTGCATACCGAGAGAGCGAGCGAACCGAACGAGTTGGGAGTGGAGCCCTTCGTCGGTGGTGGTCACCGCCGCCCAGGCCCCGGCCAACCGCGCCGCTCCGACGAGGGGTGTGGGCAGGCTCTGCAGAGGATGGAGTGCCCCGACCGCGTGGGCGCCGCGCAGCCGGTCGAGCGCCGAGACCGGAGCGAGTCCCGACAGGTGCACCACCGGAACGCCGTCGGGGAGGCGCAATGTGGCGGCGACGGTCGCAATGGCGTCATCCCGCACCGCGAGGACGGCCAGATCTGCACCCGGAAGCGCATCGTCGAGCGCGACCGTGGGGGCCGATGTCAGGTCGTGCGCCGCAGCGAGACCGGCTTGGCTGCGGCCGGCGACCGCGACCACCGTATGTCCGGCTTGTTGGGCGGCCAGCGCCATCGACAAGCCGGCGCGACCGGGGCCGATGAGGATGATCGATGCCACAGCGTTCCCTTTCGGTTCCGGCCCGCCCGATGTGCCAGCCACCGCGGTGCCGTTCCGGCCGGTGAGTGTAGGACTCACAGCACGGTGTCGAGCGCCCACCACAACAGCACTGCCAGGAGGCCGGTCAGCACCACGACGGCAACCCGCTGTGCCGGGTTCATGCCGTAGCGGTCCGAATGCACCAGCGACTCCACCGTGGTGCCGTCGGGCAGCCGGGCGTCGGGCCATGCCTCCAACAACGGCACGAGCACGAACCTGCGGTCCTTCATGCGGGGATGGGGCACCGTGAGCCCCGGTTCGTCGATCTCCTCAGAGCCGAACAGCACCAAGTCCAGGTCGAGGGTCCGCGGACCCCACCGCTCCCGGCGCTTCCTGCCGTGCTCCTGCTCGATGGCCAGCATGCCCTCGAGCAATTCGCGCGCCGACAGGTCGGTGTCGACGACGGCGACCGCGTTGAGGTAGTCCTCCTGGGGCGGTCCCCCCACCGGGGCCGTCTCGTGGTACCGGGAGACCGCGACAACGGTTCCCAAACCGGCAAGGGCGCGCACCGCTTCGTCGAGGTACTGGGCGCGGTCTCCCAGGTTGGAGCCGAGCCCGATGGCGGCTCGGACCGTCACCGTCTCACTCGGGCTGGGGGATCAGGCGGCGCCCCTCTGGGCCGAGGGCCTTGCCGGCGATCTCCTGGATCACGGTCGTGGCGACGATGGGGTCGGAGATGAGCCGACTGTGGACCAGGTAGCCCCCCAGCAGGCCGATGAGCGTGTCATCGATGAGATCGCGATGGACGAGCAGCACCGTGCCGGGTGTGGCGAGCGCGGTGTCGATGGCCTCGAAGATGCGCCCCGAGTCCTCCGGGTCCAGCTCCCCGTCGATGGCCTCGTGCAGGCTGACGAGACCGGCACCCTCGTAGGCGGCCTGGTTCTGGTGTCCGGGGAGGAAGGACAGCATGGTGTTGATCCCGGCCTCCTTGAGCCAGATGATCTCCTCTTCGCGCCGTACTCGCCGGTGCTGGAACCCGTGCCCGCCAATACGCTCGGACACGGCCAACTTGCCGGCGATCACCCAAGTGAAGCCCCTTGGCTCCAATCCCGCCACTACGACGTCTCCTCCGTACGAGCCGATCGCACGATAGCGTCCGCGGTGCGCGCTGCATGTAGTCCCATGGCCACATTGTGTACACGTACCACGGCGGCACCTGCGGCGATCCCCAGCGCCGTCGTGGCCGCAGTGGCAACGTCACGGTCCGAGGGCCGCTCTGCCCCGACGATGACACCGAGGAACCGCTTGCGCGACGCCCCCAGCACCACCGGGAAGCCCAGCTCGGTGATGCGCTCCAGCTGCGCCAGCAGCGCCAGGTTGTGCTCGAGCGTCTTGCCGAAGCCGATGCCGGGATCGACGGCAATCCGTTGTGCGTCGATGCCGGCGGCAATGGCCGCCTCGGCGCGCTCCTCGAGGTAGCGCCGAACCTCGGCGACCACGTCGTCGTAGACGGGGTCGTCCTGCATCGTTCGGGGCGTGCCTCGCATGTGCATCAGCACGACGCCGACGTCTGCCTCGGCGCAGAGGTCGGCCATCGCCGAGTCACCGAGTGCGGTCACGTCGTTGACGATGGCGGCTCCGGCGGCGATGGCACTCGCCGCAACGGATGCCTTGGTCGTGTCGATCGACACGATGGCTCCGGCCGCGACGAGCTGCTCGACCACGGGCACCACTCGGGTCTGCTCGGTGGTGGCATCCACGGCGTCGGCGCCCGGCCGGGTCGACTCGCCGCCGACATCGAGAAGGTCGGCTCCATCTCGCATCAGACCGATCCCGTGGGCGACGGCGGCGTCGATGTCCGGCACGTCATCGGCGAAGAACGCGCCCCCGTCGGAGAACGAGTCGGGGGTGACGTTGACGATGCCCATGAGCAACGTGCGCTCGTCACACGGCAGGAGCCGGTCACGCACGTGCCAGGCCGCGTGCTGTGGGATGCGTCTCAGCGTCCGGCCGGCTGGGGATCGTCGGACGGCGCCTGCGCTGCGGCGAACTCGCCCTCGTGGAGCTGACCGTTGGGGGCCTGGATACGGAGCGCGCCCGCCTCGACATGCTCCCACTTGGGTACTTCGGCGAAGACCTCGGCTACTTCACCGGCATCGAGCGTCTCGCGTTCGATGAGCGCCTCCGCGATGGCGTCGAGTGCGTCCGCATGGGCCGTGAGGATCTGGCGGGCCTCCTCGTGGGCCTGAGTGATGAGCTTGCGCACCTCTTCGTCGATGGCCGAGGCGACCTCGTCGGAGAAGTCCTGACCCCTCGTGTAATCGCGCCCGAGGAACACCTCGCCTTCCGGCTTGCCGTACCGCAGCGGCCCCAGCCGGTCGCTCATCCCGTATTCCATCACCATGCGGCGGGCCAGATTGGTGGCCTTGTCGATGTCGTTCGACGCCCCAGTGGTGGGGTCGGCGAAGATGATCTCCTCGGCCGTACGGCCACCGAGCATCATGGCGAGCTGGTCGACGAGCTCACTGCGGCGCAGATAAGTCTTGTCTTCGAGGGGAAGGGCCAGTGTGTAACCGCCGGCGCGACCACGCGGGATGATGGTGACCTTGTGGATGGGGTCTGCATGGGGCAAGGCGTAGCCGACCAATGCGTGGCCCCCCTCGTGGTACGCGGTGATCCGACGCTCCTCCTCGGACATGACCTTGCTCTTGCGCTCCGGGCCGGCGATGACTCGCTCGATGGCCTCCTCGAGCTCCGTGAGGTCGATGAGCGACTTGGAGCGGCGCGCCGCCAAGAGTGCCGCCTCGTTGATGAGGTTGGCGAGGTCGGCCCCGGTGAAACCCGGCGTCTGGCGGGCCAACACGCCCAGGTCGATGCCCTCGGCGAGCGGCTTGCCTTTGGCGTGCACCTCGAGGATGGCCGTGCGGCCCTTGAGATCGGGCCGGTCGACGACGATCTGGCGGTCGAAGCGCCCGGGCCGGAGCAGCGCAGGGTCGAGGATGTCGGGCCGGTTGGTGGCGGCGATGACGATCACGCCGGACTTCACATCGAACCCATCGAGCTCCACGAGGAGCTGGTTGAGCGTCTGCTCGCGCTCGTCGTGACCGCCGCCGAGACCGGCACCGCGGTGCCGCCCCACGGCGTCGATCTCGTCGATGAACACGATGGCGGGGGCGCTGGTCTTGGCCTGTTCGAACAGGTCTCGGACCCGGCTGGCACCCACCCCGACGAACATCTCGACGAAGTCCGAGCCGCTGATGGAGAAGAACGGCACGCCGGCCTCGCCGGCAACGGCGCGCGCCAACAGCGTCTTGCCCGTGCCCGGGGGTCCGAACAGCAGCACGCCGCGCGGGATCTTGGCGCCGAGCGCCCGGAACTTCTGCGGGCTGGCCAGGAACTCTTTGATCTCGTGGAGCTCCTCGACGGCCTCCTCGGCCCCGGCCACGTCGGCGAACGTCACCTTGGGTGAGTCCTTGGTGATCTGCTTCGCCTTGGCCTTGCCGAACTGCATGACGCGGTTCCCGCCGCCCTGGAGCTGCATGAGGATGAAGATGAAGATCCCGAACAGCAGCAGGTACGGGAAGATGGTGCCGAAGAACCACGCCAGCGCAGACGGGTTCTCGGCGTCGGTCTCGGGGTCGACTCCGGAGTCGAGCAGCAGCTGAGTGAGCGTCCCTTCGAACTCGTTCGGATACGACACCCGGAACGTGAGGTCCGAGCCGGGGACGGCCGTGTCGGCCTTGAACTCACCCACCAGCTCGTCTGACTTCTGCCTGATGGTGACCGAGTCCACTTGGCCGGCCTCGACCTTGGCGATGAACTCGTTCAGCCCGAGTTCCTCGGGCTCGGCGGCTCCATTGATGAACACACTCACCGCCATGAAGATGAGCACGATGACACCCGTGTACACCAAGATGGTTCTGGTGGTACGGCTCACTCTTCTCCTTTTGACCATTGCGGTCGCCAACGGGCGCCGGTCGGATTGACCGGCGGGCCTTCTATGGTACGCACTCCGGGGCTATATGCCACAAGCGGCGGCCTCTCCATCATCGGCCGACCACGAGCCGGGCCTGAGGGGTCTACTCGATCCCTTCCAACAGGCCGACGAACGGCAGATTGCGGTACTTGCCTTCGTAATCCAGCCCGTAGCCCACCACGAACTCCGGACCAATCGTGAATGCGGTGTAGCGCACGTCCAACGGGGGACGTTCCACGCCCTCTTTCACCAAGAACGCGGCGATCTCGAGCGATTCGGGTTGACGCACTCGGAGGTTCTTCATGAGGTAGTGGAGGGTGAGGCCGGAGTCGATGATGTCCTCCACGATGAGCACATGGCGGCCCGAGATCTCTTGATCGAGGTCTTTGAGGATGCGCACCACCCCCGAGGTCTTGGTGGCGCTGCCGTAGGAGCTGACGGCCATGAAGTCGAACTCCACGGGGAGATCCACCTCACGCGCCAGATCGGCCATGAGCACGAAGGCTCCCTTGAGGATGCCGACCATCAGCAGGTCTTTTCCGGCATAGTCCTCGGTGATCTGCTTGCCCAGCTCAGCGAGCTTGGCCCTGATCTCCTCCTCGGTGACGAGGACCTTGGCGATCTTCACATGCGTTCCCTTCGGCTGGAGAGGAGGATCTGATCGGCGCCGACCGCAGTGGCCCAGGCCGCCACCCGCACGCCGGCGAGCCACACGATTCTCCCATCCGCTGCGACCACTGGCCAACCGTGGCGAAGATGCGGGGCCACACCGGCCTCGGCCAGGGCCTCCATGACTCGTTTGCGGCCGCGTTGCATGTCGATGCGATCGCCTTCTCGAGCGCCGCGGACGACCAGCTCCGAGATCGATCCGTCGATCAGCGCACGACGGCCGCCGATGAGCACCGGAGGCCGGCCGGTCACCCTGCGGGAGTCGATGCGCCACTCGCCGAACTCCACGTCGTCAGGCACGGCCAACGGCACGTCGCTCCCGACGGACCGCTCACCCTTGGGCGCCACCACCACGAAGGGCCCTTCTCTCGACACCTCCCAGTCGTGCTCCAAGGGGAGCCGAATCGCCTGGCCGGCTGCCACGGCACGGACTGCGGCGACGTCCCGGGCGCTCGGCGGCGCGTGATGCCGATCCGTGCGCAACAGGCGGCGCACCACTCGAGCGGCGATGGCGTCGGGGGCGGTGGCCAGCAACGCCGCCGGCATCCGGTCCGTCGCCTCAGGTGAGAGGAGCTGAGCGGCCATGGCCTCCAGCCACTCGTCGTCGGCGGCCACGGCATCGGCAGTGCGCAGCAGGGACTCGACAAGACGGGGATTCCATTCGGCCTCGAGCTGCGGGATCAGGTCGTGCCGAATCCGGTTGCGGGCATGGGCGCGATCGAGGTTCGCCGGATCATCGACGTACGGGATGCCCAGATCGGTCGCGGCCCGGCGAATCTCGTGACGCCTGAAGGCCAACAGCGGACGCACGTACCGATCGCGCCGTTCTTTGATGCTGCCGATGCCGGTGGCTCCGGCGCCACGGAACAGGTTGAGGAGCATGGTCTCGACGCGATCGTCGGCGGTGTGACCGGTGACGATCCAGTCGCCCTCGCCGAGCGTTTCCAGCGCTTCCAAACGGACGTCGCGAGCCTGCGCCTCAGGCGAGGCCCCTGCGGCCACCGACACCTCGACCGTTTCCAGCGGCAACCCCAGGTGCGTGGCCACGGCTCCGGCAGCATCTGCCATGAGATCAGACGAAGCCAGACCATGGTGCACGAAGGCGGCCCGCACCCAACCGGTTGCCAAGCGCTGCGCCACCCAGGCGGCCACCGCCGAGTCGGCGCCGCCGCTGAGCGCCACGAGCACGCTGCCTTCCGGCAGTCGACACCGATCGAGAAGCGCTTCGGCTACGCCACCCGGTTCAGCCATGCCACGGGATTGGTGATCTCGTCGAGGACGGGCAAGGTGTCCGGGCTCTCCCACGCCGCGGCGAGGGCGTCCCATCCGGCGTGACGCTCCACCCCCTCGATGAAGCGGGCGCCCAGCTCGTACTGCCGCAGCTTCATCTCGAGTCCGACGAGACGGAAGAACTGGGCCGTACGAGGGTCGGCACGACGGGCTTTGAGCACCTGGGACATCCGCTCCTGGGTGACCAGGTGGCGGGCACCGATGCGATCCATCACCACGTGGCCGTGACCCTCGAGGAGCGACATGAGCGCCTGCACCCGATCGATGACCTCTCGTTGCTCCGGGGACGCGAAGAGCCCGAGCAGACCGCGCTCGTCGATGAGGGGTTCACCTGCGTCGACGGCGGCCTTCAGCTCGGCGGTCACCCTCGCCATCCGACCGCGCTCGGGCTTGGCCGTTTGCACCAGCTCGTCCACCAAGGACAGGAAGTACTCGCGCAGCCATGGGATGCCGACGAACTGGAGCCGGTGGGTGCACTCGTGTAATGCCACCCAGAAGCGAAACTCGTCGGGTCGAAACTCGTGCTGCCGTTCCATCCAGAGGATGTTGGCGCCCACGAAGAGCACGGTGTCCCCGAAGCTGCCGTCCGACGACGGAAGCACCAGCTCGTACTGGCCCAGTACCCGGCGGCTCAGCAGGCCGAGCACGGCGCCCAGCTCGATCCCCATCATCCGCCGCCCGATCCGCCGCCCCATCGTCGACTCCAGCTTGGCGGTGGCGGACTCCATGAGGTGGCTGAAGGAGTCGACGTTGATCTCGGCCCACTCCAGCCGGCTGACGACCCGCACGTCAGGCGAACCACCGCCACTCAGGCCGGTTTCGGCTTCCACGAGTGCCGAGGCACGGGCCACCAGGTCGGGAGCTTGGCCGGCGAAGCGGGCTTCGTGGTAGGTGCCGGCCAACGGATAGTCGCCGGCGAGCCGGCCGGCGACGCGTAGCGCCGGCGAGGCGCTCACTCGACGACCGTGTATCGGCCTCGAATCCGCATGGCGTAGTAAGCGATGGAGGCCAGGACGCCGAGGACGGCGAGTGCCATCACGGTGGGCACGAGGAACCGCGTCGTCCACGGCTGCTCCAGCTCATCCTCGCTCAGCGGTTCGGCGTCGACCGCGGCCCCGGAGGGAATGCCGGTGTTCTCCACCTCCGATTCCTCGCTCTCCTCGGCGGCAAGCAGCAGCGGGGCGTCGGCAGCGACTGCAACGGCGGGAACGAAGGCGGCGAGTGCCACCAGAACGGCGGCGAACAGACGCGTGAGGCGCATTGGGTTCATCACGCCGGAACTGTACCGCCGCACGAGCGACGGCGAAACCTCGGTGCGTCAGGACTCGGGAACGATCCGGCCCCGCAGTCGGGGGAAGCGCACCGGCGCATGGGTGTAGCAGTACTCTCGCTTGTTGTAACGAGAGAGGCGCGTGTCGCAGTCCTTGGTGACACAGGTCCGATCTTCGGCCGTGACCTTGGGAGCTCTGGCCCGGGGAGCGATCCTGCGCCCCTTCAGTACGTTCTCTGCCATGTATGTCCACCTTCCCGGACGGCCCGGCTACCGCTACCGGTCGTCCACTCCATGCTCTCGTATGAACGCACGGAGTCGCTCGAAAAGTTCCGGGGGCGGCTCGTCCACACCCTTCGACCGCACCATCGCTTTGACCCTGCGCTCGAACTCGTACCCGTTGCAGCAGTCGTTGCAGCGGCGGAGGTGCCAACGAACCCGAGCACGGTGATACCACGTGATCTCCTCGTCGAGGTAGTGGTAGACGTACTCCAGGGCGTGGTCGCAGTTGTTCTTCATGAACCCGTGATTCCCCGTTGCTTTGCAAAGTCCCACAACTTCTTCTGGAGCGCTTTTCTTCCCCGATGCAGCCGCGACATGACGGTGCCGATGGGGATGTCCACGATCTCGGCGATCTCCTTGTACGAGAAGCCCTCGACGTCGGCGAGCAGTACGGGGAGTCGGAAGTGCTCCGGAATCGACTCGAGCGCCTCCTTGACGTCGGCCTCGACGAACTGGTCGAGCACCTCCTCCTCGGCGCTGACCGCAGCCCCACCGGAGGTCTCACCCAGCCTCCGAAACAGATAGAGGTCCTGGAGCTCGCCCAATTCGACTTCGGACGGGCGCCGCTGGGCCTTGCGGTACCGGTTGATGTACGTGTTGGTGAGGATGCGGTAGAGCCACGCCTTGAGGTTCGTGCCCTCCTCGAACGTGTGATAGCTCCGGTAGGCCTTGAGAAACGTCTCTTGGACGACGTCCTCGGCGTCCGCCGGGTTGCGCGTCATCCGCAGCGCAGCTGAGTACAGCTGCGGCGCGTACTGCATCGCGTCTCGTTCGAAGTCGGCTTGGTCGGCCATTCAGGGGGACAGACTATCGGGACCGGGACGTGGCGCTGTCCAGCCGGCGCACTCGTGACCGAGGCGGCTGACGAATGAGGGTGGAGCCGGAGACGGGATTTGAACCCGTGACCTACGCATTACGAGTGCGTCGCTCTACCCCTGAGCTACTCCGGCGGCGGAGGCATGGTAGCGCTTGAAGCAGATGCCAGATCGCTCGAAGACTCGCTCCGAGAAGCCAGATACCGGACCAGACGAGGACCTCGGATTCTGTCGGGAACTCGCAAGCTCGCCACGGGACGCCAGATGCCAGATCCAGACGAGGACCTCGGATTCTCTCGGGAACTCGCAAGCTCGCCACGGGATGCCATAAGCCAGATCGGACGAGGACCTCGGCTCACTGGTTCTGGCTTCCGGCTCACTGACTTCCAGCTTCCGGCTTCTTCTTCAGCCCTTCGTGGAGCCTGCCAGGAGGCCGCGCACGAAGTACCGCTGGAGTGAGAAGAAGATGATCAGTGGCAACAGCGAGGTCACGAATGCGCCGGCGGTCAAGACCTCCCAGTCCTGGCCTCGGCTGCCCACCAGGTTGGCCAATCTGACCGTCATCGGCGCGACGTTCTCGGCGCCGCCGACGAAGGTCAGGGCGATCAGGTAGTCGTTCCACGTCCAGAGGAACTGGAAGATCCCGAATGCCGCCAGTGCCGGAATCGAGAGCGGCACGATGAGACGGAAGAAGATCTTGAAGTGGTCGGCTCCGTCGATCCTCGCTGACTCGATGATGTCGCCGGGCAGCGTGGCCATGTAGTTGCGCAGCAGGAAGATGGCGAGCGGCAGGCCGAAGCCGGTGTGCGTCAGCCACACCGACAGCGCCTTGCCGTTCAGGCTGAGGTCGGGGAACAGGGTCGCCTCGAACCCGAAGATGTTGAGGTGAGCCCCGTTGGAGTACAGGGCCAGCAAAGGAATGAGACCCATCTGGAGGGGTACGGCCATGAGTGAGACCACGGCGACGAACACCCAATCACGGCCCTTCCACTCCATCCATGCGAAGGCGTAGGCGGCGAAGGCGGCGATGGAGATGGGGATGACGGTCGCCGGCAACACGATGGCGAGCGAGTTGAGGGCGTGGGCCCACATGTTCGGTGCATCGGCTCCAGATGCGCTCAGCACTCGCGAGTAGTTCTCGAACGTCGTGCTCTCGCTGAAGATCGCCACCAACAGTGCCAGCAACGCTCCGATCGCGACGACGGAAACGGGCACGAGCGACGGGATGCCGTCCCCGGCCGGGCGGTTGGACAGCCACAAGAGCGCAACACCGGCAAGGGCGATGACGATCCCGACATAGAACAGCGGGGAGATGTCGGCGAAGAAGGTCCACCACCCGGTGAAACGGATGTCCTGTTCGGTACGGAACGAGGTGATGAACAGGCCCAGCGAAGGGATGGTCCACAAGATGATCAGGAACAAGAGCACCGTGCGGGCGGACAGCGACCCCAGGGTCCGCGACAGCCGGGCCACCGTCGGCTCCGGAGTGCTGCCGGCTTCGATCGTCGTTGGGCGGGTGGCGGAGGTGGTCATCGGATGGCCTGCTCTTGACGGACGCGCCGGATGTTGATGTACATCATCGGCAGAACGGCGAGGAACAGGATCGTCGCCAGAGCGCTGCCTCGCCCGAAGCTGACGAAGGTGAAGGCCTGGTTGAACATGGCGTTCGCCAGCACCTCGGTGCCGAATTCGCCATTGGTCATCACCTTGACGATGTCGTACACCTTCATCACCAGGATGATGAGCGTGGTGACGACCACGGCGATGGTGCTGCGAATCGTGGGAACGGTGACCCGCCAGAAGATGTCGACCTCGGTCGCACCGTCGACCCGAGCAGCCTCGACCTGGTCCGTCGGCACTCCCTTGAGGGCAGCCGAGAGCACCACCATGGCGAACCCGGTCTGAATCCAGATCATCACGATGATGAGCAAGAAGTTGTTCCATGGGCGTTGGCCGATCCAGAACACGGGGTCGTTGCCGAAGGCCTGCCAGATTCCATTGAGCAGACCGACCTGGTCGCCCCGCGTGCTGAAGTCGTACACGAACTTCCAGATGACGCCGGCGCCGACCATGGATATCGCCATGGGGAGGAAGATCAGTGCTTTTGCTGCGGACTCGTACTTGACGCGGTCGGCGAGGACCGCCACCAGGAGACCGAGCGCGGTCGAGAACACCGTTACGGCGAACACCCACCAGAGGTTGTTCCAGATGGCACCCCGGAGCGACGTGAAGACGGCGAACAGGATGAGGGTGCCGCCCACTACTGCGAGCCCGCTGGGCAGGCTGCCTCCGAACTCGAACATGGCACCGCGGCGACGACCGTACACGGCGGCAACTCCAAGCGCCGCCGCCAGGAGGATCACACCCCACAGCGTCATGCTCGAGCCAAAGATGCCAGACCACCCCGAGACCGAGAAGAAGGAATCGGAGGTGAAGACCCACGTGTAGTTGTCGAAGCCCACGAAGTTCTCGCTGTCCTTGTTGAGGAAGCTCAAGAACACCGTCCGAATCGTTGGAATGACGAGCGAGACGAAGATGAAGATGAGTGCCGGACTCACGAAGATCGCGATGCGGGCCTTCTCGATGAGCTTCGTGACTTCGGCGGGCGGCGGCACGGTTCGGCCTCGGACCCAGCCGATGCCCGCGAAGATCCCGATTGCTACGAGCATGGTGACGATGCCGGTCGGCATCCCACCGAGTGGCGGGGAGTTGAGCGCCACCAGCCCGCCCACCACGGCACCGACGAGGCCGAGGCCGGTGGCCATGAACAGTTGGTAGTTGATCCGAGCCAGATCGAACAGCTTGTTGATGCCGACGAAGATCGCGCCGGCGATGGCGATCGACAGCACCACGCCGACCATCGTGGTCACGATCTTCTCGCCGCTGAAGGTGAAGAGCAGCCCGAAGATCAGACCTGCAGCTCCTACGGATCCGAGCGTCTTGGCCAGCTTCGTCGGCGGAACGCCGTGCAGGTCGTTGCGGACGGAAACCGAACTGGCGAGAAAGAGCCCGAATGCCCACATGGGCAGATGGATGAGTCCGTAGATCAGGGAAGTCCCGGAACCAAGGAAACTGAACAGCCAGGAGAGCCCGATCATCACGAGTCCGGTGTATGTGATGAGCGCGGCATCGTGCGTCCAGGCCCGCACGCGAGTGATGGCGAAACCGAGCACGACCGCCCATGCCCCGGTTGAGGCAACGAGCACGCCGACGCCGCCCGATTGCGACGTCCCGCCCCACAACCAATCGAGACCGGCGAGATCGTTGACGATCAAGAACAGACCGACCACGGCCCACACCGCGCCCCAGACCTGGGTGAGCAGGCCGAGCCAAGTCGTGTTCTGGGAGCGTGGCTCCTCGATGCGAGGGCTCATCACAGACCCAACACGAGATCTCTGTGCTTCAACGGTCATGTGCCACCTGCAACGCGATCGGACATGCACTCGTGACCCTAGGCGAGAGGAGCCGATGGCTTCAAGCAGCCCAGAACGAGAAGCGCCGCCCCGGAAAGGGGCGGCGCTTGCTCACTTCAGTCACACCGAAGTGCTACTCGGCGAGGTTGTTCCAGGTCTCCTCGACACGGGACAGCGTCTCGGCGATGTCACTGCCGGTGACGATGTCGACGGCGGCGGTCCAGAACTCGCCGGCGCCGATGGCACCGGGCATGAGGTCCGAGCCGTCGAAGCGTGACACCTCGGCGCTCGCCAGGATCTCACCGAACACCTGCTCGATGTCGGTTGGATACACGCTTGGATCCATGTTGAGGTTCGGGAACAGCAAGCCGCCGAATGCGCCGCGCGTCTCGGCGTAGTCGGTCGAGGCGATGAACTTCATCACTTCCCACACCTCAGGACGATCGGCGAACGACGCCACCAGAGTGCCGGCGGTCAGGACAACCTTGCCGAAGTCGTCGCTGATCGTGGGCAGGTAGAAGGCGTTCACGTCGCCGTCGGGACCGACGGTCGTGCCGTCGGGCCACTGCTGCGAGAAGAAGTTCGCCTGCCGATGCAGGAAGCAGTTGCCGTCCAGGATCGGAAGGCCGGCGTCGGCGAATGCGATACCGGCCGTCGCCTCGGGTCCACCCTGGAGATAGCCGTCGGTGCTCCACATGTCCATGATGAACTGGGCGACCTCGACTACCCGCTCATCATCGAACGGAATCTCGTGGGCAACCCACTGGTCGTAGACGTCAGGACCGTGGAGACGCAGCATCACGTCTTCCATCCAGTCGGTGAACGGCCAGCCGGTGGCCGTACCTGAACCGAGGCCGGCGCACCACGGGGTGCCACCGTCGGCCACGATCTGGTCGGACAGCGCGATCATCTCGTCCCACGTGGTCGGAACGGAGTAGCCGGCCTCTTCGAAGGCGCCGGGGCTGTACCAGACCAGGCTCTTGAGATCGGCCTTGTTGGGAACGCCGTACTCCTCGCCGTCGACGGTCCCCAGTCCGATCCAGCCAGAGTCGAAGTTCTCCTGCACCACGCTGAGGACGTCATCCGGCAACGCCACGAGGGAACCGTCCGTGGCGAAGTCGACGATACGACCCGGCTGCGGGAACACGAAGATATCCGGCGGGTCGCCGGCCTCGGTCCGAATCGTGATGATGTCGGCCGCGTCACGCGTACCCTCGATCTCCACGGTGATCCCGGTCTCCGCCGTGAAGTCGGCGAACGTCTGCCGGAAGTTGTCGAGCTCGGTATCGGTCTCGGGCGTCAGGATCGTGACCGTGCCGTCCATGAGCGCCTCGGTGGTCTCTGTGCCTCCGCCTTGGGTTGTCGTTGCTTCGCCTTCGTCGTCACCGCCGCACGCGGCGACTATCAAGGTGAACGCTGCGAGCAGCGCTAACCACTTCAGTCTTTTCATGTGATCTTTCCCTCCGATGGAAAAGGAATTCCTCCAGCTCAGGCGGTGCCGCGTGGGCAAACTGCACCTGAGCACGGGGCACGATAGTGCCGTGTGCGTCGTTTGCGAAGTGACCGACTCGCTGAAGCGCTCAGCCGAGCACCTCTTCGATGAGAACAGGACGCCGCTCCTCGATGGATCGATGACCCGCGACGCCCATCGCCACCGACATCAGGCCGTCCTCGAGCGTCACCGCCGCTCGGCGGCCGACGCGGATCGCCTCCACGAACGCCAGGTGCTGGAGGTAGCTGGAGCCGTGGTGGTCGCCGCTGAAGGCGATCCTCGGATCAACGGCCTCGAACGCCTCGACGCGCCCGTCGCGGCGAAGGCCGATGCGTACGGTGTTTGGCCCACTACCGGCGATCGGGAGCGGTGTCGGCACCAGTGCTTCCACCTTGCCGAGAGGACCGACGACGGCGATCTCTTCCTGATAGCGCGAGGCCTCGGCGAACATGCACAGATCCAGCATCGCCTTGGCGCCTGAGGCGTACTCAACCAGCACGTAGGCGTTGTCGAGGACGTCCGGCACCTCCCCGTCATAGACTTCATCGAGGTGATTGAGCGCCTGTGAGCCGGTGGCATACACAGACACCGGCCGCTCGCCGACGATCACATTCATCAGGTCGAAGAAGTGGCAGCACTTCTCCACGAGCGTTCCACCGCTGTTGCGGTTGAACCGGTTCCAATCCCCGACCTTCTGCAGGAACGGGTAACGGTGCTCGCGGATGCCGACGGTCATGACCGGGCCCACCGTGCCTGCCCTCACTTCGGCGATGACGCGGGCAACGGCGGGCATGTAGCGGTACTCCAGACCGACCCACACCACTCCTGGATAGCCGTCGCCGGCCACGACGAGCTTGCGGCAATCCTCGATGGTCGTGGCGAGCGGCTTTTCCACCAACAGATGCTTGCCCGTTGCCATCACGTCGAGCACGGCCTGGACGTGGAGGTGGTTCGGCGTGGCGATGACGTAGGCGTCACACAGGTCGGCATCGATGAGATCCCGATGGTCGGGGAAGGTCGGCACAACAGCGCCGGCGGCGGCGATCGCCGCGTCGAGCGAGGGCGGATGGGGGTCGGCGAGTCCGGCGACCACACCGCCCGGGAGCGCGACGATGTTGCGGATGTGTTCCACTCCCATCATTCCGCTACCGATGATCCCGTACCGAATCGCGTCCACAGAGACGACCTCCTGGGCAGGCCCTACGATAAAGCCGTGGCCGCCACCCTCGTCGACAGCTCGCATCGCGTCCTCCCCGGCACCGATCTGATCGTCGGTCCGCTGGCGTTCGGGTGCTGGCGATTCGTCGGGATGGACGTGGCGGAGGCGCGATCGGTGGTCGAGACCGCTCTCGACGTGGGCATGAACCTCGTCGACACCGCCGACGTGTACGGGTTCGACTGGGGCGGGGAAGGGTTCGGCGACGCCGAGTCACTGCTCGGCAAGGTGCTGGCCGAGGCCCCTGATCTCCGAGATCGCATGGTGCTCGCCACCAAGGGAGGCATCACGCCACCCGTGCCCTACGACTCCTCGCAGGCGTACCTGACCGCAGCGTGCGACGCCTCACTGCAACGGCTGGGGGTCGACGTCATCGACGTGTATCAGGTCCACCGGCCCGACATGCTCACCCACCCCGCTGAGGTCGCCGAGGCGTTGCAGAGCCTTGTCGCCGCCGGCAAGGTCAGGGCGGTAGGCGTCTCCAACTACACGCCCGACCAGCACGACGCTCTCATCGCTCACTTGGACATCCCTTTGGCCACGACCCAGCCCCAGTTCTCGGCCACCCATCTCGACCCGATGCGTGACGGCACCTTCGACCACGCCATGCGCGACGGGGTCCTGCCGCTGGCATGGAGCCCCCTCGGCGGCGGGAGGCTCGCCACCGGGGAGGCGAAAGACGGTTCACCCCGGCCGGAGCTGATCGAGCTGTTGGACGGGCTGGCAACGCGTGAAGGAGTCGACCGAGCCGCCATCGCCCTGGCGTTCGTCTTGGCGCATCCGGCACGACCCGTCGCCATCATCGGCTCTCAGAAGCCCGACCGCATTCGCGGCGCCACCACCGCCCTCGGCGTGACACTCGACCGCAACGATCTCTATGACATCATCGAAGCATCCGAAGGAGTACCCCTGCCGTGACCACTACCAGCCCAGAGATCTCATGGTTCGCCGCCCTGTGCGACGACGACTACGAGTTCCTCGGTGTCCCCGATCCCGAGCTCCAATCCTCGTGGGAGCACTGCCGCGACATCACCCTCCGCGCCGATCAGAACGGGTTCGACAACATCCTGCTGCCGTCCGGGTACACGCTGGGCATCGACAGCGTCGCCTTTGCCGGCGGCATCGCTCCCCTCACCGAGTCGATCCGATTGCTGGTGGCGGTCCGGATGGGCGAGCTGTGGCTTCCGCAGCTGGCGCGGCAGCTGGCAACCCTGGACCAGATGCTCCAAGGCCGCCTCACCGTCAACATCATCTCCTCCGACATCCCCGGCGAGAAGCTGGAGTCGGCGCCCCGGTACCAGCGCACGTTGGAGTGGATGCACGTGCTCCGCTCGCTGCTCAACGGAGAGGCCGTCGACTTTCATGGCGACTTCGTGGATCTCACCATCGAGCCTCCCCGAGTGCGGACCGTCTCCGGGACGTGTCCCCCGTTCTACTTCGGCGGGTTCTCCGAGCCGGCCAAGGAGACGGCGGCCGAGGCGGCGGACGTGTTTCTCACGTGGCCCGACACGGTGGCGTCGGTCGGGGCGACCATCGACGACATGCGGGCCCGGGCGGAGCGCCACGGGCGCTCGTTGCGATACGGCCTGCGCACCCACGTCATCGTTCGGGAGACCGAGGCCGAGGCCCGAGCAGCGGCCGACCGGCTCGTGAGCAAGCTGGATCCCGAAACGGGGGAGGCCATACGTGGCCGATCGCTGGACGCCGCCTCGGTCGGCGTGCAGCGGCAGGCTCAGCTCCGAGACTCGTCCTCAGACGACGGGTTCGTCGAGGACAACCTGTGGACCGGTATCGGCCGGGCCCGGAGCGGCGCGGGAGCCGCCATCGTGGGTGATCCCGACCAGGTCGTCGCCAAGCTGCGCGCCTACCAGGACGTGGGCGTCGACGCCTTCATCCTGTCGGGCTATCCCCACCTCGACGAGTGCGATCTGGTGGCGACCCACGTGCTGCCTCGGATCCAGCACGCCCCGTTGACCGTCTAGGTCACAGCAACGCTTCCAGCGCCTGCCGCAACTCGGGGTGCCGAAACTCGTACCCCGATTGCTCCAGCTTGGAAGAGTCGACTCGCTGCGACGTGAACGCGAGAGCCTCGGACAGCTCCTTGCCGTACAGCAAGTCGAGCGCGAGTCGCGGCACCGGGATCAGCGTGGGTCGATTCACCACGTCACCGATGACGTCGGTGAACTCGGCGTTGGTCACCGGGTTGGGGGCGACGAGGTTCACCGGGCCATCCACTTCGGTTTCGAGGAGGTGGATGATGGCTCCCACCTCGTCGTCGATGCCGATCCAGCTCCACCACTGGTCCCCCTTGCCCACGCGACCTCCGACGCCGAGTTTGAAGGGCAGGAGCATCTTGCCCAAGAGCCCGGAGGACGGGTCCAACACGATGCCGGTCCGGAGCAAGGCGACGCGGATGCCGGCGGCGGCAGCCGGGGCCGTGGCGGCCTCCCAGTCCACGGTGAGCCTGGCCAGGAAGTCGTCACCGGGTGGCGCCGACTCGTCGAGAATCGTGTCCCCCTGGTCGCCGTAATAGCCGATGGCGGAGCCGCTGAGGAACGCCGAGGGCGGCGATGCCACCGAAGCCATTGCTTCGGCCAGCAGCTTCGTCGCCGGAACCCGGCTGTCGTAGATCGCCTTCTTCTCGGCATCGGACCAGCGGGCGGCACCGATACTGCGGCCCGCCAGGTGCACGACGGCATCCGCCCCGTCGAGCGCTGCGGCGTCGATGCTGCCTTCGGTCGGGTCCCAGCGCGCTTCGTCCGCATCCTCCGGGTCGCGCCGCACCAGCCTGGTCACCTCGTGATCCAACTCGGTGAGACGACGGCGCACTGCGGTCCCGATGAGACCGCTGGATCCGGTGACCACTACCCGCATACGTTCTCCTCCCGAAGGCGCTCACCCTACCGAGGGTCGTGCGCCAACCGCTCGTGCATCCAGGACGCCCAGGCCTCGGTCAACGCGCCCACCGGATCAGGGCCGGCCGCGAAGTCGGCCGGGTCGAATGGATCACCCACCTCGATTCGGAGCGGCGCCGGCCGGATGCGCATCGACGCCCGGCCCATCACGTACTGGCTTCCGTCGATTGCGAGTGGCACCAGGGGAACGCGGGCTCGCAAGGACAACCACGCCGCCCCCCGCTTCAGCTCCGCCTCGCCCCAGGTCCACACCCGCCGCCCTTCGGGGAACAGGCCGACCACGCCACCGGCGTCGAGGTGCGCCAGCGCCGCCTTGAGTGCCCCGAGCGGCGCCCGCACCCGTGACATGGGTATCGCCCCCAGCCACAGGGTCAAGCGGTCGAAGAACGCCGACTGGCCGTACAGCTCGTCGACGGCCAGGTACCGGATCGATCTCCCCAACGCGGCGAATCCGAGGACCGGGTCGATGTGGGAGTAGTGGTTGGACGCCACGACCATCGGCCCGTCGGGCAGGCGAGCGGACCGTTCGATGCGGAGATCGAACACGAGCCGCCCGAGCGCCTTCGCCACCGGCCGGGCTGAGTCGACGAACACCTGGGATGAGGTCGAGAAACCCGGCTCAGACCACATTCGCACCCAGGTCGGCAAACAGGTTGGCGAGCGCCAATCGGGGACGCTGGTTCGCTTCGAGGAGCTCGATCGCCTGGAAGACACGTTCGGCGTTGGCCAAGGCGTCCGCCGGCACGAGTTGGGTGAGGTCGTGCGGTGGAATGTCCGGGTTCCGAGCCGGCGCCCCGAACTGCGTCGCCGCTGCATCGCGGTAGAACGATGCCAGGATCTCCAAGCCTGCGAGGTAGAGGGCGTGGGCGGCCCGTTTCGACTCCCGTTCGTGGCGGGCCTTGAGCAGCTTGACCGGGGCCCCGTCCTCCTCGGCCGCGGCCAGCACCTCGTCCTGGCGCTCCTTCAGCGCCGCCAGCAAGGGCTCCGTCGCCGCCACCACCCGATCGGCCAACAAGAAGGCACCGCCGGGATGGTCCGGCGCATGCAACGGGATCTCCAGCCAGGCTCTGCGGAAGTCGGCGACCTCAGGCCGGGTGGCCAGCCCGAGGGCCAGACCCGGCCGGCCCCCGGAGATACGCGCCACCTGGTCTGCGTCGTCGGGGTCGATCCCCTGCTCCGCCAGCGCTTCGGCCACTGTCTCCTCCGACACCCGACCGAACACGACGGTGCGACACCGGGATGCCACCGTGGCCGGAAGGTCGTCTTCCGACTCCGCCACGATGATGAACACGCTGGAAGGCGTCGGCTCCTCCAGCGTCTTCAGGAGCGCATTGGCCGCTTCGTCGTTCATCAGCCCGCCGTCTTCGAACACGAAGGCCTTGCGAGCCCCCTCCAATGGAGCAAGGCTCGCTTGGCTGACGGTCGATCGGGCCTGATCGACCGTGATGGCAGTGGTTCCCTCTGGATCCACCAACATCAGATCCGGGTGTATGCCCTCCAGCACCCGCCGCACGCAGCCGGGATCGTCGCACAGCAGGGCGGCGGCGAACCTCCTGGCGACGAGGGCCTTGCCCACTCCCTGAGGACCCACGAAGAGGTACGCCTGCGCCGGTGAAGACGCTTCGGCCCGCAGCAGGTCGAGCACGTCGGCATGCCCGATGATGCCGCCCCACAGCCCGTCGCTCAGCTCGACGGCCATCGCGCCTCGATCTCTCCGATGACCTCGGCTTCGATCTCATCCACGGGGAGGCTCGCGTCGATGACGACCCATCGATCGGGCTCCAGCCTGACGAGCAGATCGAATGCCTCTGCCACGCGTGACTGGAACTCCTCGCTCTCGGCCCCGATCCGATCGGCGACAGATTGCCGCGCCAGACCCGTCGCGGCCTCGAGCCGCAGCAGAAACACCAGATCCGGCCACACATCTGCCAGCCCGGGCCGGTTGATGGCCTCGACCGCGTCTATGCCCAGCCGCCGTCCCCCGCCCTGATATGCCAGCGACGAGTACACGGAGCGATCGCTCACGACCCACGCCCCGCGCTCGAGGGCGGGTCCGGTGACGTCCAAGGCGAGCTGTGCCCGAGCAGCCGAGAAGAGGAGCGCCTCGGACCACGGGGCGAGTTCGCCGTCGACATCCAACAGCATCTGCCGGATTCGTTCCCCCGCCGGCGTACCTCCAGGTTCGCGCACATGCACGACGTCTGCGTGCGATTCGGCCAGGCGGGCTGTCACCCGCTCCGCCACCGTCGACTTCCCTGCGCCCTCGATGCCCTCGAACGCGATGTAGTGACCTCCAGGAGACGCCTCCTCGTGCCGATCGGCGTCGGTGCCTCCCTCGTCTACAGACCGATCGGCGGATGGATTCACTCGGCCTCCATGCGTGTCTCGTACTGGGGGTCCCTGGCGCCGGGCACCTCGTCACCACGCCCGCCGCCGTCGACCGTGCCATCCGGTCGGCCGTCGTCGTCCAAGCTCTGTGGGGACTGTAGACCCGCCGCTCGGCGGCGATCAGAGCGGCGCACCACCCGCGGATACGAGCCCGATGCTCGGGACGCCTCCTCCAGCACCTGACGGGCCTGCTCGGAGATCGGGCGCCGCAGCGTGTGGCGCACGCCCCAGATGGATCCCAAGCCCGCCAGGATGATGATGAGGCCTCCGGCGAAGAGGACGTTGCGCTCCGGACTGGCGAACGGATCAGGAAGGTTGGCCGAGCGCATGGCGCCGGCGATCGGCACTGCCACCGCCATCGACAGGAACAGCCCGATGCGCATCAGCGTGAACAACGCAGCGAACACCCGACCGCGCAGCTCGTCGTCGACCTGCTCGTGCAACGTCGAGAGGCCCATCACGTACGCGGCGCCGGCCCCGAATCCCATCACCATCATCCAGCCGGCGGCGCCGGGCACGGTGGAGGTCATGGCTGCGGCCAGAAGCCCGAGGCCCGTCAACATCAAGCTGAGGGAGAACACCACATCCCGTCGCTCCAGGCGGGAGGCGTAGAGGGAAACGGCCACGATGCCTGCTGCCGCCCCCAAGCCGAGTGCCGCCACCACGGCGAAGAACCCTTGGACATCGGCTCCGAGAACGTCCTCGACGAAGGGAATACCGAGGACGATCACGGTACCTCCACCGAACAGGGCCGTGGACATGCCGCTGATCACCCGCCGTACTCGGCCGTGCTGCCACAGGAACCGTCCGCCATCGCCCAGGTCCTTGAGCGTCGACCGAACGTGCGACGTGGCACGTTGTTGGTGGCGATCGATGGCCATGCTTGGCAGGGTGGCGACGATCACGCCGGACGTCAGGAAGGTGACGGCGTCGAAGAAGAACGCCATCGCCACGGGTTCGGTGGCAGGCGGGATCAGTCCTCCAAAGGACAGAGCCGGCAGCGCCCCGAGGAGCAGGCCGGCCGCCGCCCCCAATGGCAACGTACCGTACGCCGATCCCATCATGAGGCTGTTCGCGGTCACGATGTCGTCCTGACCTACCAGTTTCGGGATCACCGCCGCCCGCGGCGCCTGGCCGAGGAGCGACATGAACTCGAGCGCCAGGCTGATGGTGAGCAGCATCGGCAGGTTGTCGACGAATGCGAGGAAGGGCACCAGCAATCCGCGCCCCACATCGGCGAACACGATGAGCTTCTTCCGATCGATACGATCGGTCACCACCCCCACGACGGCACCGAACAGGAGTCCGGGCAGGATCCGAGACAGCAGTAACGCCAAGATGCCGGTGCCGCCGGCGATGCTGTCCGCCACCGCCAGCGAGGCGAATATCGCGACCCAATCACCCAGGCTGCCGACGACACCGGCCCACCACAGGCGCGCAAAAGCGCCGAAACGGATGAGGCGGGTTGCGGGGGTGCCGGAGGACATCCGCGTCCACGTTATCAGCGACCGGCTACAGCGCCCGAAATCGGGAGCTGGGCCGCCTACGAAGCTCGGGCGCCGGCTCGGCCGGAGAACACGACTGTCTCCTTGACCGGTGCAAAGCCGACGCTGAGGTACAGATCCTTCGCCGCTTGGTTGTCCGGTCCGTAGACGATCTTGATCCGTTCCGCGCCGGCCTGGGCAAGCAGATCGACACCCGCGGTGAGTACGTGTCGGGCGAGCCCTCGTCGCTGATAGCCGTCTTCGGTGCGCATGGGCTCGACGAGACCCGTGGAGGTCTCGGGTTCGTACCAGAAGAGACCGAAAGCGGCGGGGTTGTCGTGGCGGTCGAGAATGACCAGGTCAAGATCGGGCCGGTAGAGCGACGTCTGGCGCAGTCGCGCCTCGACATCGGGGTGGCCACGTCCTGTAGAGATCATGTGATGCCGACGCCCCATGGTGTCGAGACGACTGAACAACCGATAGTCCTCGCGCAGCCGGCTGATCTCGGGCCGATCCTCTGCTGCCAGCCACGCTTCGACCACGGACACACTGACCGCGGACGTGTCCGGCCCCCCGTCCACGATGGCGAAGTCGTGGCCAATCAACACCTCGTGCATGACCTCATCGGCACGGTCGACCTCGAGGTCGACAACTCCAAACCCGGACGCCGCGGCGTGAGCAATCCCGCGTTCGATGACATGGCCAATCCAGTCGGGAGTCGCGTCTGGCATGACAATCGGGACGAGCGCGATTCCATCGGTCCAGTCGACGGCAATCACCGCAGCCTCGGGGCGACCGAGATCATCGAACCAGAAGAGCTGGCCGAGATCGTCGGTCGAACGCGAGGCGCGCCACCACCACTGCAGGTCGGCCGCCTCATACAGCCCTTTCGTGGGGTGAGCGCCACGGACTCGCTTCAGAAGCGTGGTCACGGCCTCCAAGTAGTGGAGTCCAGCGCGATGGTCCTCTTGCATGCTCCGCCTCTTTCGCACACGAGCCCGGCGACCGGTGCGCTACTTCTTCTTGGCGCGACGCTCGGCGAGCAGTTCGATGGCGCGTTCGGTGGTGATGGCTTCCACGGTGTCGGCGCCGCGCAGCGAGGCATTGGTCTCGCCGTCGGTGACGTACGGGCCGTAACGGCCGTCCTTCACCACCAAGGGTTTGCCCGAGTTGGGGTCTTCACCCAGCTCCTTGAGGGGTGGTTTGGCGGCACGACGGCGACCCCGCTTGGGCTGGGCGAGCAGGGCCAAGGCCTCCTCCATCGTGAGGCTGAAGATCTGCTCCTCTTCGTCCAGGCTGCGAGTCTCCGTACCCTTCTTGATATAGGGGCCGTACCTCCCGTTCTGGGCGTAGATCTCCTCACTGTCCTCCGGGTCGGTCCCGACCAGGCGGGGCTGCTCCAGCAGCTTGAGTGCCTCCTCCACGGTCACGGTCTCCACAGACATCGTCTTGAACAGCGACGCCGTCTTGGGCTTCTGCTTCTTGCCCTCTTCGATGTCGCCGAGCTGGACGTACGGCCCGTACCGGCCGCTCTTGGCGTACACGGTGAGCCCGGTCTCGGGATCGGTCCCCAGCTCGCGATCGCCGCTCGGAGCCTCCAACAGCTCGACGGCCTTCTCCACGGTCAGCTCGTCGAGCGGGATGTCGGCCGGAAGGCTGGCGCTGTGGTCACCGCGCTGGAGATAGGGACCGTACCTGCCGGTGCGGGCGACGATGGGGGCACCCGCGGCGTCCTTGCCGATCTCGATGGAGTTGATCTCCCGAGCATCGATCTCCTCCAGGTTGGTGGACACCAACTCCACGAGGCCCGGATGCCCGTTGCCGAAGTAGAAGCGCTTCAGCCACGGTATCGCCTCGGCGTCGCCGCGGGCGATCTGATCGAGATCGTCCTCCATGCGGGCCGTGAATGCGTAGTCGATGAGATCCGAGAAGTGACGCTCGAGCAGCGTGACGGTGGCGAACGCAGTGATGGTCGGTACGAGCGCCGTTCCCTTCTTGTAGACGTAGCCCCGATCCTGGATCGTCGAGATGATGGACGCGTACGTCGACGGTCGACCGATGCCGAGCTCCTCCAACCGGATGACGAGCGACGCCTCGGTGTAGCGCGCCGGCGGCTTGGTCTCGTGCCCGCTCGCTTCGAGCTGGTGGGCGTCCAGCGCATCCCCGGCCGACAGCGGAGGCAAGGGGCGCTCTTTGTCTTCCAAGTCGGCCTCGGGATCGTCGCTGCCCTCGACGTAGGCCCGCAAGAACCCGGGGAAAGTGATGGTGCGGCCTGACGCCGCGAACACGGTTGCCTCTCCGGAGGCCGCCGTTGCACCGATACGCACCTGCAGGCTCTCGCCCTTGGCGTCCTTCATCTGCGAGGCGACAGTCCGCTTCCAGATGAGGTCATAGAGGCGCGCTTCGTCGCTCCCCGCACCGACTGCGTTCGCCACGTCGGCGAGAGGACGGAACTGGTCGCCGGCCGGGCGGATGGCCTCGTGGGCCTCTTGAGCGTTCTTGACCTTGCTTGCATAGCTGCGCGGTTTGTCGGGCAGGTACTCGGCGCCGTACTGCTCGCGTACCAACTCTCGAGCGGCGGCGAGCGCCGCCTCCGCAAGCGTGGTGGAGTCGGTGCGCATATAGGTGATGTAGCCGTTCTCGTACAGCCGCTGTGCAGCACCCATGGTCCGCGCCGCGGCGAAGCGCAGCTTGCGCCCCGCCTCCTGCTGGAGCGTCGAGGTACGGAACGGCGGGTGAGGCCGACGGGTGTACGGCTTGGGCTCCACGGAGGTCACCGAGAACTCCGCCTCGCGCAACCCTTCCACGAGCGCTGAAGCCGCTTCCTGATCGAGCGCACGGACCTTGTCCGAGTCCTTGAGGTGCCCCGAGGCATCGAAGCTCCTGCCCGTGGCGATTCGCTCGTCGTTCACCGACAACAGCGTCGCCTGGAAGTGCTGGAGGTCGCCCTCCGTGCGCGACATCTCCGCTTCGATGCTGAAGTACTCGGCGGGCGTGAAGCGGATTCGCTCCCACTCCCGTTCGACGATGATGCGCGTCGCCGGCGACTGCACACGTCCTGCGGAGAGGCCTTGCTTCACTTTGCGCCAGAGGACCGGCGACAGCTCGTACCCGTACAGCCGGTCGAGGATGCGGCGTGCCTCCTGGGCATCGACCAGACGCCGATCCAGGTCGCGGGGATTGTCGATGGCGGCCTGGATCGCGTCCTCGGTGATCTCATGGAACACCATGCGCCGCACCGGCACTCGCGGATTGAGCACCTCGAGCAGGTGCCATGCGATGGCTTCTCCCTCGCGGTCTTCGTCGGTGGCCAGGTACAGCTCCTCGGCCTCTTTGAGCAGCTGCCGCAATCTGGTGATCTGCTTCTTCTTGTCGGGACTCACCACGTAGAGCGGCTTGAAGTCGTTCTCGACGTCGACGCCGTAGCGGGTACGGCGCCATTCGTCCTGCAGCGAAGACGGTGCCTCCGCAGCCTTCGCCGGAATGTCACGGACATGCCCGATCGACGACTCGACGACGAAGTCGTCGCCGAGGAAGCCGGAAATGGTCCTGGCTTTGGCTGGGGACTCAACGATGACGAGCTTCATGGCCTCGGGTGGAAAGCGGGAAAGGCGATCATGTTCTACGGCTGTTCCGGCGCGCTGTCAAGACCGAGCGCTGATCTCGTCGTCTGGTTCGGGCCTTTGCCGAGCCGGTACGAGGCCGCCGGATCGACCTCAGCGCAACGCAGCGAAGCGGCCAGCGATACGTTGCGCCGACTGTTCCCACGTGAACTCGCTGGCCACGAAATCGCGCCCTGCCAGGCCCATCTTCCTTGCCCTGACTGGATCGGAGAGCAGCATGTGGAGGCCCTCCACGATGTCGCCGACCGAACGGACGACGAACCCCGTCTCCCCCGGTATGACGGTCTCCGGCGAGCCACCGGAGTCGCCGGCGAGCACCGGCAGCCCCGAGGCGGCCGCTTCGAGGAACACGAGCCCCAGGCCCTCCACTTCGAGGCCACCCCATCGGCTACGACAAGGCATGCAGAAGATGTCCATCTCCTGATACAGCTCGGGGAGTCGCTTCCACGGAACATCTACTTCGAACCGAGCTTCCACGCCCAACCGATCGACCAGACGGCGCAGCTCCGGCTCCTTGCGGCCCTTGCCGACCATGAGGAGCTCAACCGGCTCCCCGAGCTCGGCGACGGCGCGGATGAGGCGGTCCTGGCCTTTGCGTGGCACGAAGCGGCTCACGCATCCGATCACCGGCCGGGAGCGCGGCGCCACGCCATCGGGGGACGTCGGGGTGAACAGGGTGGTGTTGATGCCGGCGCCGACGTACTGCACCTCGCGCCCGGTCAGCGCCTCCACCCGCCGGGCGGTGAAACGGCTCACTGCAAACCGGACGTCAGCGGCCCGCAACGGGCCGGCGAGGAGCTGGCGGGTCACCGGAAGGACCGCCGGAATGGTCACCTCGGCCCCGTGACACAGCACCCCGTAGGGCAGGCCCAGCCGTTCCCGCAGGGTCGGACCGAGCCGGGCCAGCGGGTACGGCGCCCCGAACAACACCGCCTGAGCGCCGAAAGCCCTGGCCTCGGAGGCCACCCATTCCGCCACCGAAGGCGTCGGCCACATGAATCGTCGCGACCAACGCGACACCACGTGTTCTCCCAGTGGGGACTCGGAGGCGGGCTCGTCGTGGGGAGCCAGCACGCGTACCGGGTTGGGGTACGCCCCCAGCAGAGATCCCAGGTATTGCTGGATGCCACCCGGCTTGGGGGGATAGTCGTTGGTGACGACGAGCAAGCGCATCAGGACGATTCCAGGTGGGGAGTCAGGTTCCACGAGGTCACCTCGAAGCCTCGTGCCGTGTGGGTCAGCCGGGAGATGGCGGTGTTCTCGAGCGAGCCGATACGAAAACGCTCGGGGAACCGGAGCCCGAGGTGCGTGACCGCGAACGCGCGACTGACCCCGCCGTGCGACACCACCGCCACGGTCTCGCCGCGGTGACGTGCTGCAATGCCCTCCAGGGCAGCGGTGACGCGGACGGCAGCGGAAGAGAAGGTCTCTCCGGTGGTGCCGCGGGGCAGGTCCTCGCCTCGTTCGTACACCGCTTCCCACACGTCGGGGTACGTGGCCTTGATGTCGGTCGGGCTCATGTCCTCCCATGCCCCGAAGTCGAACTCTGCAAGATCGTCCACGACCGTCACGTCGACATCGGCGCGGGCCGCAATGGCGTCGGCCGTGTGCCGGGCCCGCCGCAACGGGGAGCTGTACACGGCGTCGATGGCACCCATGGTGACGGCGACCCTGCCGGCCTGGGCGAGCCCTCGATCGGTGAGAGCCGCATCGAATCGACCCTGCCAGCGGTTCGTCACGTTCCCCTCCGACTCGCCATGTCGTACCAGGAGGAGGGATGTGTCGGCCTCCAGACCGACGTACCCGGAGAGATGAGCCGTGTCGTTGTACACCGCGATCTGACCGCCGGTGTGCCCGTTGTCGGCGCCGGGGAACGGGCGCGGGTAGAAGCGAATCGTGGTGAGCGAGGTGTTGAGTGGTCCCGTGAGCGGAAGGGCTCGACGCGCACCGAGGGCGCGAGCCACCGCCGTGCGCACCACCCCGCCGTGCGCCACGACGAGCGCACTCGAACCGTCGTCGAGACCCTCGAGCAACCGTCCGATCGCGCCGTGGAGACGGGTCGCCACGTCACTCATGCGCTCCCCGGTGTAGCCGAGGCGCGGATCATGCCCGGCGCGCAGTGCCTCCAGCACGTGTCCGTGCTCGGCATAGATCTCGTCGCGTGGCATGCCCTCCCATTCGCCGAGATCGGCCTCCCGCCAGGCGGGATCGGCGGTGAAGTCCTGCGCCAGCACGGCTGCGGTTGCCTGCGCTCGTCCCATATCGGACGAGACGACGGCGTCGAAGCGCCGGCCTCGCATGCGGGCGGCCAGACGAGCGAGCTGGGCCCGACCGGTGACCGTGATGGGCGAGTCGCCATGGCCTTGCCAGAGACCGGCGGCATTGCTCTCGGTCTCGGCGTGGCGAAGAAAGGTGATGTCGATGGGCACGTGCGTCTCGAGGGTCGGCGAAGCCCCGGAAGCGGCGGGGTGCACCGTAGGCTACCGCCATGTTGGCCGGCCCCACGACGACGGAGGACGTATCGCTCAACCTGCCCGATTCGGGGGGCGAGGCGTTCATCTGGCTGATCATCGTGGCCGTGATCATCGGGCTGTACGTGCTGGTGAAGCGCACTCGCGCCAGGGCCTACGAGGACTACTGGGCGCGGCGGCGAGCCGAAGAGCAGCGGCGTCGGGACGATCCCGACATGCGGGACCCCGACGCCTGAGGCTCACACGAAGGCGGAGGCGAAGATCAGGCTGACGATCGTCATCACCTTGATGACGATGTTCATCGCCGGACCCGAGGTGTCCTTGAAGGGATCGCCGATCGTATCGCCCACCACGGCCGCCTTGTGTGCCTCAGATCCCTTGCCGCCGAACGCTCCCGCCTCGATGAACTTCTTGGCGTTGTCCCAGGCGCCACCGGCGTTGGCCATGAAGATGGCCAGGAGGAAGCCCGAGACGAGCGCGCCGGCGAGGAGGCCGCCCAGGGCGCGCACCGAGATGAACCCGACGATGAGCGGCAGTGCCACGGCGAGTGCACCGGGCACGATCATCTCCCGGAGCGCAGCCGCGGTCGAGATGTCGACGCACTTGGCGTACTCCGGCTTGGCGGACGCGTCGCCCTCCCTGAGACCCGGGATCTCGCGGAACTGGCGCCGTACCTCTTCGATCATCTGATTGGCGGCTCGGCCCACGGCCTTGATGGTGAGCGCGGCGAACAGGAACGGGAACATCCCGCCGAGAAAGAGTCCGACGATGACAGGGATCTCGAGGATGTCGAGCGTGCCCAACTCGCCGCCAGCATCGACCACTGCCTGACGGAACGTGAAGAACAGCGCCAGTGCGGTGACTGCGGCCGAGCCGATGGCGAAGCCCTTGGCCACGGCGGCCGTCGTGTTGCCCAGCGAGTCGAGAGCGTCGGTGGCCTCTCGCACCTCGGGCGGCAGGTGGGCCATCTCGGCGATACCGCCGGCGTTGTCGGCGATCGGCCCGTAGGCATCCACCGACACCGTGATCCCGAGTGTGGACAGCACGCCGATGGCGGCGATTGCGATGCCGTAGATGCCACCGTCTTCGAACGCGAGCTCACCGCCCCAGTAGGCGCCGAGCATGCCGAATGCGACGACGATCACTGAGAAGGCCGCCGAGCGCATCCCCTCGGCGATCCCGGACAGGACGACCGTGGCCGGACCGGTTTGCGCCTGCCGGGCGACCTCCTTGACGATCTTGAAGTGGTCACTGGTGAACACCTCGGAGATCTGACCGATCACGTAGCCCACCACCAGGCCGATGACCACCGCCACGACCAGACCCCACAGGTTGTCGACGCCGTCGACGCCGGAGAACATGGAAGGAGTGAGCGCCACCACGCCGATGACCGTGAGCGCCATCGCCGCCCAGGTGCCCTTGTGTAGCGCTGCAGCCAAACTGCCACCGCCGGGCCTCACGAAGAACGAGCCGATGATGGAGCCCCCCATACCGAGAGTGGCGATCATCAGCGGATAGAAGAACGCCTGCTCCTGGAAGCCGGCGCCGCTGAATGCGAACGCGGCAAACGCAATGGGAGCGATCAGCGATCCGACGTATGACTCGAAGAGGTCGGCACCCATCCCGGCGACGTCACCGACGTTGTCTCCCACGTTGTCGGCGATGGTTGCCGGATTACGAGGATCGTCTTCGGGTATGCCCGCCTCCACCTTGCCGACCAGGTCGGCGCCGATATCGGCGGCCTTGGTGTAGATGCCGCCTCCGACACGGGAGAACAGTGCGATCGACGAAGCGCCCAAGCCGATGGCGGTGATGATCTGGAAGGCGTCGGGATCTTCGAGGATCACCTTGAAGAACCAGTAGCCGAGACTCAAGCCGAGCAAGCCCAGGCCGGCCACGGTGAAGCCCATCACCCCGCCGCCGCGGAACGCCAGCGGCAAGGCCTTCTCGACCCCACCCTCTCGGGCGGCCTCAGCGGTGCGGGCGTTGGCCGCAGTGGCGATCCGCATCCCCACGAAGCCGGCGAGGGCCGACAGCACGGCGCCGAAGACGTAGGCGACCGCACCCCAGGGCCTCCCCCAGTCGAGGAAGACGAGGATCAGGATGGCCAACAACACGACGAAGGCCGCCACTGCGGTGTACTCCCGTCGGATGAACGCCATGGCCCCTTCCCTGATGGCGGCCATCAGCTCCTGCATTCGCTCGTTTCCGGGCGATGCGCTGTTGACCTGATTGGCGAAGGCGCCAGCCAGAATCAGGGCGGCGACGCTGGCCGCGATCGCCAAGTACAGCCAAATGATGGGGTCCACCGGTCACTCCCGAAATCGACGTTGAGCCCGGCGGAAGTATACGAGGCACACCAGCGGTGGCGAACCCGAGCGATCGGTCTTCCTCGCCGCGATCAGCGACGCCACAGCTCCCGCGTGAACAGGATGAGGATGGGGAATATCTCGAGCCGCCCGACGATCATCAAGCCGGCCAGCATCCACTTCCCCGCGGCCGGGACCGTGACGAAGGTCGTGGTCGGACCGACCTCGTTCAGCCCGGGGCCGACATTGCCGATCGCAGTCGCCACGGCGGTAACCGTGCTGGTGATGTCCAGGCCGCTGCCGGCGAGCGCGTCCAGCATGCCGAGGAACACGACGCCGGTCATGAAGATGAACATGTAGGCCAGGAAGAACGCCTGCACGCTACGAACGATCTCGTCGGAGACGTTCTCCTTGCCGAACCGCGTGAGGAACACTCCGCGGGTGTGCACCAGCTTCCGGAGATCGGCCCGCGACGACTTCACCAGCACGGCCAGCCGATAGGTCTTCACTGAACCACTGGTGCTGCCGGACATGCCGCCGATGAACATCAGCCCGACGACCACCAGTTGGAGCACGGGTATCCAGAGGCCATAGTCCACGGTGCCGAAACCGGTGGTGGTCACCATCGCCACGCTCACGAACACGGCGTCCCGGATGGTCGTGGCGATGTCGCCGCCCCACGTCCCGACGATGATGACCAGGGTCGCAATCACCAGGATCGAGAAGTAGAGCCGGAACTCGGGATGGCGCGGGTACTCGGCGGGATCCCGCAAGGCGCGGTAGTGCAGTGCGAACGATGTGCCGGCGATGATCATGAACACGATCACCACCCACTGGCTGTACGCGCTGTACGCGCCCACTGACCCGGCGTTGGTACTGAAGCCGCCCGTGGCCAGCGTGGTGAGCGCATGGGTGACCGACTCGAACGCATTCATGTCCCCAAACATCAGCAGCACGGCTTCGACGGCCGTGAAGGCGGCGTACACGAGCCAGAGCCGGGTGGCCGTGTCCCGAAAACGCGGGGTGAGGCGGTCAGGGGACACCCCCGGCGACTCAGCTCGTGCCAGCTGCACCCCACCGACGCCCAGCAGCGGGAGGATGGCGATCGACAGCACGATGATCCCCATGCCGCCGAGCCACTGAGTGAAGGCCCGCCAGAACAGGACGCCATGGTCGAGTGTCCCAGGGTCGGCGAGAATCGAAGAACCGGTGGTCGTGAACCCGGACGCCGTCTCGAAGAACGCGTTGGTGAAGTCGGTGATGGCGCCGGTGAAGAGATACACGAGCGAGCCGAAGAAGGCGATGGCCACCCACGAGAGTCCCACCGCGGCGAAGCCCTCACGGGTGGTCAGCTCCCCCGGCGAGGGGTAGATGCGCCAAGCCGCTCCCCCGGCGAGCGTGGTGACGACCGCGGCCAGCGCGATGCCGGCGGCCGTCCGGTACTCGGTGTAGACGAGCGAGACGCCGGCGGACAGGAGCATGGACACACCGATGGCGGCGACGACCGCGCCGATGACGTGAATGAGGCGTTGTCGAGACACCTCAGCCGAAGAGCTTCTCGACGGCGCCGATCGCGTCTGGCAAGGCGAACACGATGAGCCGGTCCCCGCCCTGGATCACGGTGGATCCGAGCGGTATGAACGCCTTGTCTCCCCGCAACACGCCACCGATGATGGCCGAGTGGTGGAGATGGAGCTCGGCGAGCGATTTGCCGACGGCAGGGCTCCCGTCGTCTACCTGGAAGTCCATGGCCTCGGCGTCACTGTCCTGGAACGACACCACCGTATGCACCATTCCTCGCCGCAGGAAGCGGAGAATGGCGTCCGAGGCGGCGAGCTTGCTGGAGACGGCGGCGTCGATTCCCAGGCCGGGCAACATGCGAATCAGGTCCATCCGGCTGAAGCGGGCGATGGTCATCCGGACGCCGAGTGCCTTGGCGACGAGGCTCCCCAGGATGTTGATCTCGTCCCATCCCGTCAGGGCGAGCACGGCGTCCACGTTCTCGACGCCCTCCGACTTGAGCACCTTGGGGTCCGTGGGGTCACCGTGTACGGCGATGATTGGCGCCTCACCGGCGGCGATCTCCTTGCAGCGCTCGAGGTCCTGATCGATGAGGATGGTCTGGATTTCGGCATTGGCGATCCGCTCGGCGACGAGGCGGGCCAGGCGAGTGGCACCCAGCACCATCACCTTGCGAGCGTGCGTCTCGGCGAGGCCGAGCAGCTCGACGGCCTCCTCGGTGCGGTCGGCCTTGGCCATGACCAACACGTGGTCCCCCACCTCGATGTTGGAGTCACCCCGGGCGATGCTGGTGTGGCCGTCGCGAATGATCGCGGTGACGATCCAGTTCCACCCGGAGACCTTGGCGCGGAGGTCGGCGAGGGTCCCACCGGCGATCGGCGAGGACTCGGGCACATAGCCGCCGAGCATCACCAACTGACCATCGCCGAACTCGACGTGCTCGGAGACCCCGCCTTGCTGCACCAGATTCAAGATGTCATTGGCGAGCGTCTCCCCCGGATCGATGACGATATCGACTCCAAGGATCTCGGTCTCGGCGCGCAACGCCGGATCCTCGACTCGTGCCACCGTGCGGGGCACGCCGAGGCGCGCCGCAGCGTGGCACGCCATGATGTTGACCGCATCGGAGGACGTCACGGCGATGAGCAGATCGGCGTCCTTGATCTCGGCCGCCTCCAACACCTGGCGGCTGGCACCGTTCCCGGGTACGACGAGGCAGTCGACCGTCGACTGCACCTCGCGGGCAATATCGACGTCGGACTCCACCACGATGACGTGCTGGCCATCAGCAGACAGCCGTTCCGCCAGGTGGGAGCCCACGCCTCCGGCTCCTACGACGACGATCCTCACGCCGCTCCTCCTGCGCTCAGGCGGTCGGCGGACCCATCGGGTCTACCGGCGCCCAACTTAACGACTACCCGCTCTGTGATGCACGATTGCAGATCCACGGCGCTGCATCATCGGCTGCGCCGCCGCCCAACACAAACTCGCCGGTAGAGTCCCGCGCGCACATGGCTCGACGCATCCTCTTGATCTTCGTGACGGTCTGCGCGCTCGCTGCGGGGTGCTCCCGTTCCGAGCCTGCGCCGCCGACCACCACGGTGCCACCCACCACCTCCGCTCCCACCACCGTTCCGCCCACCACGGCGCCTCCACCGACCACGGTGCCGCCGCCGGCCGCGGACATCACCATTGTCGAGGCGCCACCACAGCTGACCCGACGCGTGGAGGAGCTGTACGAATGGTTGGTGGACGAAGATCGTCGGGCGCCGTCGCTCCCCGCCGGCCTCGAGACCCACCTTGCGGCGCGAGCCCTCGGGCAGCGGCTCAGCCGCACCGGCATGGCGTCGTCGGCCACGCTTCCGAATGGCGACACGATCGCGGTCGTGTCGCTGGATGAGGACGTGGTGTTGGCACTGGACGACGGCACGGGCTGGCGCATCGCCGGTGCATCGCTCCCCACGCTCGGCTTCGAGCCATGGTACGGACCGTCCCCGCGCCTGGTCCTCATCATCGGATCGGACGCCCGCCCCGGCGAGAACCAGCAACTGCTCCGGGCCGACAGCATCCACATCGTCGGCAGCGTCCCCGCCGCAGGCGCCGGCTCCATCGTCGGCTTCCCCCGGGACAGCTGGGTCTCGAGCGAGGCCGGCAACATGAAGTTCACGAACGTGATGGCCAACCGCGGCCCCGAGTTCTTGCTGAACACGACCCGGAACCTCACCGATCTCCCGCTCGAGGGATATCTCGTCACGGGCTTCGACGGCTTCCTGGGGTTCTTCGCCGAGTTCGGCGACCTGACGATCACCCTCGAGAACGCCATCCGGAGCGGCATCACCGGATGGAGCAACTACCCCGCCGGAGAGCAGCAGCTCACGCCGACCGAGGTGCTGCGCCTCGCCCGCATTCGCAAGACCCTTCCCCGCGGCGACTTCGACCGATCCGAGAACCACGGCGTGATCATGAAGGCCGCCTTGGTGATGGCTCAGGCGCAGGGCGTCGCCGCGTTGCCTCAGTTCCTCGAGATGCTGCTGCGCCACGCATGGACCGACTTGGAGACGGAGGATTTGCTCACCTTCGGTGCGGGCTTGTTCGCATTGGATACCGAGGCGATCGTCAACGTGGTCGTGCCGGGATCATTGGGGACGGTCGGCGCCGCCAGCGTGGTGTTCCTCGGCGACGGAGCCGAGCAGACCTACCGCGACCTCGAAGACGGGCTGCTGGGCAACTAGCGAACCGCCACCCTCGCCTCGAGGAACACGTCCACCAGGACGCCGGCCCCGGCCACCAGGGTGACCAGCCCCATGATCCAGGGTGCGGTGAGGGCCGAGCCGAAGATGCCGATCAGCAGCATTCCACCCGCTCCCGCCAGGCGCGAACGGGCCTTGATGTCATGCTGGCCGGAGGCACTGACCGAGCTGAAATGAATCATCGCCATCGCCATGAGCGCCACGGCGGCGCCACCGGTCACCAGCCAGCGGTCACCGGTGGCCACGAGTGAAGTGCCGTCGCTCTCCACCAGTAGGTCCATCCCGATGGCGGTGGCGGTGAGGGCGATGGCAAGTGGCATGTGGCTGTAGATCCACGCCGTCGGTTTCCACGCCCTGGCCTGGGTGGGATCCCGCCGCACCACCGAGCCCTCCAGCTTCTCCCGCGGTCCAAAGTAGGTCCACCACAGTCCGGTCGCCGTCGCCACCCCGAACAACCCCGTCACGGTGGGCCAGAACGCCCACTCGTGGTGGCTCAAGCCGGACACCACGGCGGCGATGGACTCGCCGAACACGAGGATGGTGAACAGTCCGAACCGTTCCGGCAGGTGTGAGACGTCGAGCGGGACCTTGGCCTGCTCCTTCCGCATGGCGTACGGGGTGTAGAAGGACATGGTGAGGCCGGCCCCCCAGAGCAGGAACCGCAGCGGCGGTTCAGCCAGCAGCGAGAAGAACCATGGAACCAACGCCACGCTGAGTCCGATGATGTATCCGGTGACCAGGACCCTGGCGCTCGCGACGTGGCGTCGAACCCTCAGGTACATGACGATGAGAGCCACCCGGGCCGTTATGTAGCCGGCGGCGAACGCCAGGCTGGAGTCGGCGACGTCACCCGAGATGCTCACCGCCATGAGGCTGACGGCGATCATCTGCACCATGGCCAGGAGGCGCTGGACCACGTCATCGGTATCGAACCGATCGGCATAGAAGGTGAACTGCGCCCAGGACCACCAGATGAACACGAACAGGCCGATGAAGGCGAGGACACCCGACCAGGTGACGTTCAATAGCAGTCGGTGCCCG
>JBFGCM010000018.1:0-47920 GCA_041581135.1 Acidimicrobiia bacterium | reverse complement strand
TGCTCCCGGCGGCCGGTGTGCTGTGGGCGGCTGCGATGGCAAACCACAAGAGCAATAGCAGCGTGGGTAGGCCCATGCGCAGCGCCGGGCGGAGCCGCAGGTGGGCGCGCCCACGCGTCCTCTCTACCCACGGCATTTGTGCGCCGCCAGATTGTCGTCCGAAATCGACAACCATCGGTTCCTCCTTTCGAGGTGGGGTGTGCGATTCCTTTCAGACGTCGATGGCGGGCGGCAGGTTCCCGGATTCTCGGGCGCCTCGACGCGGCATCGCCTCAGTCCCGCGCCAGCATCGTGCCGCCGTAGACCTGACGGGTGGGCATCACCTCGACCGACGTGACATCAACGTTGGGCGGCATGTCGAGCGCGGCAAGCACGACTGTCGCCACGTCCTCCGGGCGTACCGGATCGACGCCCTCGTAGAGGGCCGCTTCCGCCGCGGCGGAGTCTCCGTAGATGTCGTCATACAGGCTCGTGCGAACCCGCCCGGGAGCGACGACCGTGACCCGAACGGCGGTGCCGAGCAGGTCGGCCTTCAAACAGTCGGCGAACGCGTGCAGCGCGGCCTTGGTGGCGCTGTAGACGGCGAGGTGCTGCGACGGGCGCTTCCCGGCGATGGAGCCGATGAAGAAGACGTGGCCCCGGTTGCGCGCCACCATGCCCGGCAGCGTGAGCCTCGCCACGTGCAGCGGGGCCCGCACGTTGATGTCGAGCGAGGCGTCGATGCTGCTCGGGTCTGTCTCGTGAAACGGCGCGATCTCAGGAAGCACGCCGGCGTTGTTCACCACCACGTCCACGTCGCCGAGCTGCTCCATCACGGCGGCGACCGCCGCCGTGTCGGCCAGGTCGACCGGGTGGACCTCCGCCCCCAGGTCGGCGCCGACGGCATCGAGTGCCTCGCTCGGCCGGGCGAGGGCGTGCACCACCATGCCCCGGTCCCGGAAGGCGGCAACGACTGCCCGACCGATCCCGCGGGATGCGCCAGTGACGAGTGCGCGGGTGTAGCTCACGTGCGGAATCTACCCGGGCGCCACCTGCAGCCGCCTCGTGGCGGGCCGAGCGGCCCGTTCAATGAGCTGCTGCGCTCCGGGCGGCGTCGACGAAGGCCGAGAACAGCCGGAAGGAAGCCACGTCATCGCGATCGCCGAGCACCTCCGGGTGCCATTGGACCGAAAGGAGCGGCCATTCACCGTCGTCGTGCTGCACCGCCTCGATCACGCCATCCTGCGCCCATGCGACGGGGGTGAGGCCGGGAGCGAGCCGATCGATGGCTTGGTGGTGGATCGAGTTCACCAACAGTTCGCTGTCGCCGACGATGTCGCACAGCCGAGACGCCGGGTCGATCTTGATGGGCTGATGGCCTTCCCATGCGAGGTGGCCCACCTGGTCGTGGTCCATCGAGCCGATGGCCAGAGCTATGTCCTGAAGGAGCGTTCCGCCGAGCGCCACGTTCAGCACCTGGTGGCCACGGCAGATTGCGAACACCGGCATTCCCCGCGCCTTGGCGGCGAGCACCAGCTCGAGCTCGAACTCGTCCCGGTCGAAATCGACGCCCCGCACGGTCTCGTCCTCGTCCTGGCCGTAACGGTGGGGCGACACGTCTCCGCCACCGGTGAGCACCAGTCCGTCGATGCGATCCAGGAGACCCTCGATGGCCGGCGCCGGAACCGGCAGGAGCAACAGCGGAGTGCCCCCGGCGCGGAGCACCGAGTCGGTGTACGTGCGCGTGAGCACGTGGGAGTCCACCTCTCCCAGCGAGTTGGTGACGGGAACGGGCTTCGTGGTGAGGCCGATGACGGGTCGCACGACTGAGAGTGTACCGACACCGCATGCACTCCCAGCGGCGGGCCCAAACTGGGCCCGTCATCCCGGTCCGGCTATGCTCGCCTCGCTCGGACCTGGCGGGCACCCTGCAAATCGAGCCGGCACGAGCGCTTCGTTGACGGATTCCTCACTTGTCGTTGAGGTCGTGTTGTGCCACGCGCCGGCAGCCTGCGACCCACAGCCACGACCCCCACAACGAGGAGCCCTCCCGACGATGCTGCCTGCACCGCGCCGCGACACCCCCATCCGTGCTTCTCTGATCGACTCGCCGTCGTGGCGACGCCTCATGCTGGTACTGGCGGCGATCGCTGCGGCGATCGCCATCAACGGGGTGGTATCCGCCGGCGCCGACCAGGGCACGGTGATCGAATTCACGGAACCGGGAGCCCAGGTCAGCGAGTCCAGTGGCACCCATGTCATCACCGTGGTGGGAACGCTGGACCGCAGCGGCTCCATCGCGGTCGACGTCCGCACCGTCGACGGGAGCGCGGTTGCCGGCGCCGACTTCGTCGCCGTCACACAGACACTCGAGGTCGGCGAGGCGGCAACGGTCCACCAGATCAGCATCGAGATCGTCGATGACGCGATCGATGAGGCCGACGAGACCTTCGTCGTAGCGCTCACCAGCAACATGGACCACGTGCTGGGACAGAACTCCACGCACACGGTCACCATCCTGAACGACGACGTCCGCACGAATCGACCGCCTGAGCTCGACATGATCGGCAAGCATTCGGTGGCCGAGGGTGACATCCTCGAACTCACTGTGACGGCGACCGACCCCGACGCGGAGCCCGTGAGCCTCACCATCACCCCCGAGCTCGAGCCGTGGGCGAGCTTCGTCGATCACGGCGACGGAACCGCAACGCTCATCGCCAGGCCCGGAGCCGACGATGCAGGCACCTACGGGCCCTACACGATCATCGCGTCGGACGGCTCACTCACGACCACGCGGCCCGTCGTCATCTCGGTGACAGACGTTGCAGACGATCCGGCCCCGCAGCCGCCGCAACCCATCACCGCCACCCAGCTCACGACCGGCTCGGCGTCCAACACCACGTCGGCGTCGACGCCGGCGGTCTCCACCGCCCCGGGCACCCTGACCATCGTCGCCGTCACCAGCACCGCCGGTATGGATCCGGCAGCGGTGCTGCGCGCCGACGGGGTGGCGTTCTCGCTGCTCACCGCGGTCGCAACGGGGGACACCGCCCCGCGTCAGCTCTCGGTGTATCAGACGACCGACGCCGTCAACGGACCCATCACGATCAACGTCGCCCCCGACAAGAACATCCGCTGGTCGGTGACGAGCTTCGGGAGCGCCCGGGTCGTGCAGTCGTCCGAATCCTCCTATGCCGTCACGGGCGACACCACGGTCGCCACCGTCACGCTCGACGGGTTCGCCAGTCCACACCACCTGACCTATGCAACGGCCTTCACGCAGGCACAGCCGAGACTCGAGGACGGCTACTCCATCCTGGCTTCCGAGGGGGGCGAGGCGACACTGACCGCGGCGTGGCACGACGGCGAGGATCGAGACCCGACATGGATTCTCGACAGCTCACATTGGATCATGGCTGCGCTCGAGATCGGCCCGGCCGGGGGCTGAGCCGGGACTGACCCGGTCAGTCCTTCAGCCGCTCCCAGATGTCGAGCCACTCCGGATTGGACTGGGTGACCTCGTCGGCGAACGCGCCCAGAACGTGATTGACGGTTCGGCGCGCCTTGCGGGCAACCCGCTTGATCCACGAGCCCACCGTGACGACGCCGGCGACGAGGAGCCCGAGGAACACGAACCCACCCAGCGGGGTGCCGAGCAGCGCCGCGATGACGAGGATGGAGATGAACCAGGCCCAGCCCCGCCTCCGGGTCGGTGAGGTGGAGACGTCGACTTCGATGAGCTGCCGGTCTCCCCTGGTCTGTGGGACGACACGGGTCTCCACTCTGCGAGGCATGCCGGCGGTGGGGCGTCGCCACACGACCAACGGCCCCGACCGCTCTCCCTCGGCCAGGCCCTCGACCTCGGCCATGTACTGCTGCAGCCGCTCCATGACGGCGTCACCCGTGCCGGGAACGATCGCCCCGCCCCGGATGACGTCTGGAATCGTGAGCTTCTCCACCGGAGTGGCGTCGTGGTCCTTCTCGGTGTCGAGCTCCTCCAGCAGCGCCTTCTTCAACGAGTCCTCGCTGATCCCGACTTCGAGGGCGACGTCCTTGAGCGTCTCGTAGTCGATGGTGGAGGCGGCCTCCTCCGCCGCCTCACGCGCTTCGTGGTCCAACTCGATGGCGCGCCCGAGCACGCGTTCGGCCAGCGGCCGGCTGAGGGCATCGAGACGGGCGGCGAGCTCGTCGGCAGCCCGATCCTCGCGGTCCTTCTTCGACAGTCGTTCCTGGGTCACGCCGCCATTGTGGCAGCAGTCCAACGAGCGGACGCCTTCGGGAACTGCGGCTGGGGCATTCGGGGGTGGCTGTGACACGCAGACGGGGCCGGGCGCACGCACCCGGCCCCGGCGAGGGCTGTTTCAGCTAGGCGTTGGCGACGGCGGGGACCCCTCCTGCGAGGGTCACCTCCTCGCCCTGCAGCGCCGCAGTGAGGCTCGGCGTGCCCTGCAGCGCCACGATGTCGGCGGGCATCTCCACACCGGCATCGTCGAGAGCCACCTTGACGGCCTCGATGACGCGATCCCGGGTCTCCACGGCCTCGTGTTGCCGCGAGTCGGTCCAGAACCGCACCTGGAAGTTCACGGTGGAGGTGCCCAGCTCGGTGACGAAGGCCTCCGGGGCCGGATCGGCCGCGACGCCCTCGACACCGGTCGCGGCGTTCTCGATGATCCGACGCGCCTCGGCAAGATCCGCCTCGTAGGCCACGCCAACGATGAAGTCCATCCTCCGCTGCTCGAAGGCGGTCTGCACCACGATGGCGTTCTTGTACACGTCGGCATTCGGCACCAGCACCCGCTTGCCGTCGAAGGTCTTCAGCCTCGTCTCCCGAATCGTGATCTCCTCGACCGTGCCGACGTGACCGTTGACCGCTATCTGGTCTCCGCCATGGAACGGTTCCCGAAGCACCAGCAGAACGCCGGCGAGCAGGTTCTCCAGGATGTCTTGGAAGGCGAACCCGATGGCGACCGAGAAGATCCCGAGGCCGGCAAGGAGGTCGACGGGAGCGACCGACGGGAAGATGACCGTGAGCGCCAGCAAGATCCCCACGCCGAGGACCGCCCAGCCCGCCATCTTGCTCATCACCCTGGTGAAGCTCTCGGTCTGGCTCTTCTCGAGCGCGCTCCGCACGATCGAGCGGACGAGCCGTCCCACCAGCCAGCCGGCAATCACCACGACGATGGCGATACCGATACGTGGAATCGCCTCGAGGAATGCCTCCCAGATCGAGCCGAGCGAATCCGCAACCTCGTTGGTGGTTGATCCGGTAGCGGGGTCGGCGCCGCCCTGCTGGGCGAGGCGTTGCATGGCTCTCACAGGTGTCCTCCGGTGTTCGTCCTGGCCACTCACCTACCCGGCTCTGCGGCCTCGCAATCATCGGTGGGGACAGCAGCACTCGGCGCCATGGGGACCCTCGGACCCACGCCGGCTGACTCAGGTGAGGACCATCTGGATGGAACGGCCGAGCGACTCGGCGCCGAGCTTCTGTATCCGGGGATACACGGCAGCGTTCGACAGGCTCGTCTCGGTCACGAACGTGTCATGCCCCCACTGCGCTGCCGCTTCGAGTCCCTCGGCCAGCAACGCCGCAGCGAGCGAGGAGCGTCGGTACGGTCGGCGCACGCCGATGAGGCCGAGCCGGGGGCCGGACGGGTTGCGCCACATGCGGAAGAGCCCGGCGTACGCCCGCGACGACTGCTCGATACCGACGAGATAGCCGGTGGGGTCATACGGGGGCCGCTCGGCGAGCTCTTCGTCGAACCAGTCGCGGTTCCCATGCCACCCATCGGTGCCGGGGACATCCTGCCGCAGCGCATTGTCGAGCTCGAACAAGAGGTCGTGGTTCACTTCGTCGGCGCTGACGATCGTGAAGCCAGACGGGAGCCAGGCACGGCGCAGCATCGCCAGTGCCCGGTCGAAGCGGATGCGGAACGCTTCCTGGACGATCTCGATGACGAATCCTGCCGCCTCCAGGCTTTGGATCGCGTCGGCGTCGTCCGCCTCGACCATCGTGCACACCGATCCGGTCGCCCCCTCGGAGGCGGTGGCGGTCAACGGTTCGTAGGCCCCCGGGTCGAGACAGGCGAACCGGAGAAACACCCTGTCGTCGGGCCGTACGGACCTGGTGACCGCCCCCACGGCTTGCTCGCCGTCGATCGCCAGCCATCGCTCGACGCCACCGCGCCCGGCATCACGGGCTCGTAGCTCGGCCGCAGTGCCTCCGTACACTGCTGCCGCCTCTTCGAACTGATCGAGAAATCGCTCGATCCGCATCCCCGTGTCCCTTCTCTGTCGCTTCCTGGTCGTGGTGCGCATTGCGACGTGCCGTATCCCGTCGGCAAGCACAAACATCCCTGACACCGCTGCAAACGGGGACAGTAGGGTTCAATCACGAGGAAGAGGGAGACGATGGACTGCGTGACTGGATCCGCGATCCGGTCTCCTCTGCCCCTTCTCGCTCCCCCGTAGCGACTCCTCCGCGCGCACAGGATCACCGAGGGGGGTGATGGAGAGGTCGGGGCGGAAACCTCACCCTGCAGATGCGCATGACCGACGTCGGCACGGCCGACGGCGTCGACACGATCAGCTTCACCTTGTGGGACAAGGACGGGGTCTTGATCTTCTCGAGCAACTGGAACGGCGTGGAGACGGTGGAACAGCAGATCGCCGGGGGCAACCTGTCGGTGCATGGCAACGGAGCTGGGCCGGTGTGACCGCGCACCGCCCCCAGGTCACTGCTCGAGCAGGTCGACCCCCGCCTGGCGTGCGACGTCGACCAGGTCGACCAGCACCCAATTCTCGGCGAGCTTGTCGCCTTCCCGTCGCCAGAAGTCCATGATGTTCCACCGGCTCACCTCGCCGGTGGGCGCCCACCCGAGGAACTCGCGCTCGTGGGTGCCCACCAGGCTGGGCCAGCCCGTGGAGGCCGCATAAGCACCGTCGCCAATCCGGGCCACGTGACCCACGCCCCTCCGGTCGGGATAGGCACGAACGATCGGGCCCTGCGCGTTGCTGGTGAACTCTTCCAGCCCGAGCGAGGTTCCGAGGCCGACCGGCCCGTACCACGCCATCTCGTCATGCCAGAACCGCTCCAGATCCTGGCTCGCCTGGTCGTGACCGTCGTAACGGTTGAGTCCGTCGAAGATCATGGTCTCGACCAGCCCCAGGGTGTCGGCGGACTCGGCGGCATCCGATTCGCACAGCAGGACGCCGTCATTGGTCAAGGGACCGGGCACCGGTAGGTCCCGACCCGAGCTGGACGGGAGCAGCCGGCGCCCTGCCTGGCGGGCCAAGTCCGGGAGGTCGAGGAGCATCCGAATCTCGGCGATGCGACCTCCCTCTACCTTGCAGAATTCGCCAAACCGGAATCGTACGGAACGGCCGGCGCCCGGTATCCCGAGCCACGTCCCGGAGAACGTTCCGGCGAGCTCCCCGGTACCGCCGACCCAGGTGCTCCCTTCGAACTCGCCTCCAAGGAGGATGTACGGATGACGTTCGAGGTCGCCGATGGCGTCGAGCAACGGCGCCCAGACGCGGCCGGCGACGTCGGATGCGCCGGACGCCCGGCGAATGGGTTGAAACCCATGCCACTCGACATCGGCGCTGCAATGGCCGGCGATGACCAGCTCCGTCTCGGCGCCGCCTCGCAGCGATCGCCAGAAGTCCCACACGAGCCGCTTGGCGGCGGTCACGCTCAATACATGACCACGCCTGAGTTGACGTTCAGGTCGGCGCCGGTGAGTGCCGAGCCGGCGTCCGAGGCGAGGTAGACGCACGCCGCGCCCACCTCCGAGGCCTCCGTCAGCCGTTGCAGCGGGGACTCGGCCTCGAACTCGGCGCGCACGGCATCGGGCGTCATCCCGCGCCCCTCGGCCTGGGCGTTGATCACCCAGTCGATGCGGGGGCCGGCCACGAACCCCGGCGACACCAGGTTCACCCGGATGCCGTGGGGGCCGGTCTCCCACGCCAGGGTCCGGGTCAGCCCGATCAGCGCCGCCTTGGACGACGTGTACGGCGTACGCCCCCACAGTGGTCGCTTGCCGCTGATGGAACCGATGACGATGACAGAGCCCGAGCTCCGCTCGATCATGTGGGGCAGCAACGCTTTGCAGACGAGGAACACCCCGGTGACGTTGACGGCCATGGTCTGTTCCCAGTCGGCCAGATCGACCTTCCACAACGGACCAGAGGGACCCCCGATGCCGCTGTTGTTGACCACCACGTCGACCCCGCCGAAGCGGTCGACGGCGGCCGCGGCCATGGCCTCGACCGCGGCAGGGTCGGCCACATCGGTTGGTACCACCAGGGTCTCGACACCCAGCGACTCAGCGGCGGCCGCGGTCGTCTCCAGGTTCTCTCGGTTGCGCGCCGCCAGCACCAGCGCATCGCCCGCGGCGGCGAAGGCGAGGGCGATCTCCTTGCCGATCCCCTGGCCCGCCCCGGTGACGAGGGTGACGCGGCTCACGGACCCGCCTCGAGGGCGTCTGAGAAGTACTCGGGGTTGAGCCGCAACCGCGAGCTGACGGCATGGCCGTACATCAGCTCCGCGTCGGCGACCACGGCGCCGTGCTCGGCGACCCGGCGCGAGCCCTCGGCGGTGCACTCCACGGTGGTGACCGTCTTGAGGTACTTGCCCACCCACAGGCCGCCCGTATATCGGGCGGCGCCCATGGTGGGCAGGGTGTGGTTGGTACCGATGACCTTGTCGCCGTACGCCACCGTGGCATGGGTGCCGATGAACAGGCCGCCATAGTTGGTGAGACGCTCCACGAACCAGTCGGTGTCGGCGCATTGGACCTCCAGATGCTCGGGAGCGATCTCGTCGGCCACGTTCACCAATTCGGCGTCGTCCTCCACCAGGATCACCGTGCCGTAGTCATCCCACGCCTGGCGCGATACGTCCGCGGTGGGCCAGGTCTCCAGCCACCGCTCGACCTCGCGAATCGTCTCTCGGGCCACGTCCTCCGACGTGGTCGCCAGGATGGCCGGCGACGTGGGGCCGTGCTCCGCCTGGCCGAGCAGGTCGCAGGCGACGATGCCCGGATCGGCGGTGTCGTCGGCGATGACCATGATCTCGGTGGGCCCCGCCAGCAGGTCGATCCCCACTTTGCCGAACAGCTGCCGCTTCGCCTCGGCGACATAAGCGTTGCCGGGGCCGGCGATGAAGTCGACGGGCTCGGCATCCTCCAGGCCGAACGCCATGGCGGCGAGCGCTTGCACTCCCCCGACGCAGAAGATCTCGTCGGCGCCCGACTGGACCATGGCCCACAGCTGGGGACGATGGATGCCCCGCTCGTCCTTGGGTGGCGCCGCCGCCATCACCCGGGACACGCCGGCCACCTTGGGCGTCACTACGGTCATCACCGCCGACGCGATCAGCGGGTAACGCCCACCCGGGGAGTAGGCCCCGGCCGAGTTCACCGGGATGTGCTTCTGGCCGAGCACGACTCCTGGCAACGTCTCCTTCTCGAAGTCGACCAGGGTGTCCCGCTGTAGCTCGGCGAAGCTCCGCACCTGGTCGATGAGGAACTGGGAGCTCTCGGCCACTTGATCGTCCATCTCGGCGAAGGCTCGGTCGATGTCGGACTGTGGAACTCGGAAGGCGTCCGGCGACCAGTTGTCGAACTTCTCCGAGTAGCGGCGCACCGCCGCCTCCCCCTCGCGTTCCACGTCGGCGATGATCTGACTGACCGTGGATCGCACCTCGTCGGTGACCTGATCCGGCGACCGAGCCGGCTTCTTGATGTACTCCATGGTTGTTCCTTCAGATCGGTGACGGTTCGATGAGCTGGCGCATGCGGGCGAGCACGTCGACACCGAGTTGGTGCCACACGTGCAGCAGATCGATGAGTACCCAGTTCTCACGGATGAGTCCGTTCTCCACGCGCCAGAAGTCCATGCTCCGCATGGTGATGCGCTGCCCGGTGGGGGCGATGCCGAGCCATCCGGCCCCCGTGACGGTCATGGCCATGTTGGGCCACCCGGTGACAGCCACATAGTCCCCGTCGGCCCAGAAGTCGCCCTCACCCTCATAGCCACCACGCCGGTCCGGCAGCGCCTCGAGAAACGGGATCTGATGGTGGCGGCGGAACCCGTCGATGCCACGCGCCGTACCGATGCCGGCCGGTCCGTACCAGCTGCACTTCGGGTGCCAGTACTGCTTCAGGTTCATCGCGTCCGCCGGCTGCTGGGGGTGCTTCACCATGTCGGCCAGCATGCGCTGCACGACGTCGAGGCTGGCCTTCGACCGCACCTCGTCATAGGGACCTGAATTGATGCCGTCCTGGGTGGCTGGTCCGGGCACCTGCCAGTCCCGTCCGAGGCTCGGACCCATCGGCCATACGCCCGCCTGCATCATGACCTCGGGAATGTCCCACAGGGCCTGCATCTCGACGATCTGCCCGTCGACGAACCGGAAGAACTCGTGGTGTCGCATGGCCACCTGCCGCCCGGTCGGCGGGATGTCGAGCCAGGGACCGGCGAACGTTCCGGTGTAGAAGCCACAGCAACCGACCCACTCGGAGCCGGCGGCGGTCGTACCCGCCACCACCATGGTGTCGCGGCGTTCGAGGTCGGGAATGGCGCTGCGGAGCGGCCGCAGCGCGGTCTCGTAGAGGCCGGCGGCTCCATCGAGATCTTCGAACGGGTGTGCGAGGTGTACCTCGGCGCCGGGGGCGAAGGCGGCAGCCAAGGCGTCCTGCACTCGGTCCGGCTCGTAGTCGTAGAGCGCCGCCCGCAGCGGCTCGAGGAGCTGCTTGTTGCGGGCCGGATCGCCGCTCACGGCCCGCCGGCTCCGGGCAGGTTCTCCCGCATCCGGCGGAGCACGTCGAGACCTTGCATCGACAGCCAGTGCAACAGGTCGATGAACACCCAGTTCTCGGCGAGCTTCTCCCCTTCGCGGCGGTAGATGTCGACGACTCTCATGTCTGCCCGAACCTCGTTGCCGGGCATACCGAGGAATCCCCCCATCGGAGTGTTGGTGAGATTCGACCAGCCGAAGAACCCGCCGTAGGTGCCCTCGGCGATGCGGGCCACGTGGCCGTTGAACACCTTCTCGGTGAGGTTGAGTCGGAACGGGTACTGGTGCTGCTGCTGGTAGCGAAGCATCGTGTAGGAGGAACCGATGCCGGCCGGGCCGTACCAGATCATGTCCTCGTGCCAGGTCTTGGCCAGCTCCTCTGGCGGCACGCGGTCGTCCCCGGTCGCCTCGGCGATTCGGTTCGACTCATCCAGATCACCGATCATCTGGTTGACGACGGCCATCGTCTTGGCACTCTCGACCGGATCCTGTGGATCGAACAGGAGGCCGTCGTGCGTGAGCGGCCCCGGGTGGATGAACGCAGCCCCCGTCTGAGGCGGCAGCGGGTAGTGACCGGCCTGCTGCATCACACTGATCACGTCGCAGAAGAGCGCGGTCTCGGCGATGGCGCCGCCGTGCACCCGGTGAAACTCGGCGTAGCGAACGAACAGCATCTTGCCGGTAGGCGGGATACCGAGCCAGCGGTGATCGAACAGACCCATCAGGTGGCCCATGCTCGCCACCCATGTGGAGGCTCCGCCGTCGACGTCGTTGGCGCCGGCCAAGAACACGTCCTGGCGTCGCTGCAGAGCCGCCAGGGACTCGGACAGCGGCCGCCAGAACTCGTCGGCGACGGCGGCGGCACCGCTCTGCTCGTACCACGGGTGCATCCCTCGCCAGCGGTAGTCGGTGCCGGTGTGCTCCGCGATCACCGCACCGATGTCGGCGTGGGACGCCAGCGCAAGGTCCAACTCGGCGTAGTAGTCGAGGACCAGGGCTTTCGCCGCCTGGAGGTCGGTCATCCTTTCACCGCTCCGGCGCCCAGGCCCTTCACCAGGTGCTTCTGGAACAGCATGATGACGATGACGATAGGCAGCGTGATGCTCACGGATGCGGCGGCCGCTTCGGTGATGGTGCGTGAGCTCTCACCACCGGTGAGCGACACGATGGCCACTGGAAGCGTCCAGTTGGTCGGAGCCAGCACCCGCACGAACAAGTACTCGTTGTAGGCGAGCAAGAAGGTGAAGAGCGCGGTTGCGATGACCCCCGGCCACATGATGGGCGCGATCACTTTCCTGAATGCCGTGAACGTGTTCGCCCCGTCGACGTACGCCGCCTCCTCGAGCGACTTCGGCACCTCCATGAAGAAGGAGCGCAGCATCCAGATGGTGAAGGGTTGGTTCACGGCGACGAGCGCCATCACGATGGCGAGGCGCGAGTCGAGGATGCCGATCGACTGCGCAATCTGGAAGTACGGCAGCACGAACGCGGTCCGCGGCAAGGCACGGAACGCCAGGGCGGCGATGAGGATGACCACTCCGGTGATCCCGGTGTAGCGGGCGAGCGCGTAGCCCGCCACCAATCCGATGCTGATCGAGATGATCACGGTGAGCACCGTCACGATGATCGAGTTGACGAAGAACTCGTACTCGGTGGCCGTATCGAAGAACCGGGGAAACAGCCACATCGCGAAGCCAAGGATCACGACCACGGCCACGTAGTACGGGGCGCCCTTCTCGGCACGCCGACCCAGGGCGGCGACAACGATGGCGACCGTCGCCGTGCCGAGGAGGAAGAGGAGGACGCCCCACATGTTCTCTTCCTTGCCATCGAACCAGAAGCCGTTGTAGGCGTTCGAGGTGAGCTCCCAGCCCCAGAGCACGGGCTCTCGGGAGACGGCATCTCGCGTGAGCTTCGTCGACTGCGCCACCGCCCAGATGAACGGCAGGCTGCTGAACAGCACCAGGAAGATCAGCGCTCCATGGACCCCGACACGACCGAGGCGCGTCGGCTCTTTGCCCACACTCATCCGCGCTCCTCTATCTGTTCTCGGTAGCTCTGTCTCAAGAAGGGGATGAGCACGACGAATATCCCGATCACGGTGAGGATGGCAATCGCGTTGCCCTTACCCACCCTCCCGATGTTCGCGTCCAATGCGACGTTGAAGTTGTAGACCTGGAGCGTTTGGGCACTCTCGAATCTGTTGCCGGCGAACACGAACACGCTGTCGAACACGCGGTAGGCGTCCATCACCGAGATGAGTCCGACGAAGACGATGATCGTGCGGAGGTGCGGGATGATCACGTGCCACAGCGACCCGAAGAAGCCTGCCCCGTCGATGGCGGCAGCCTCCATCCGCTCCTCGGGGAGGGTCTGGATGCCTGCGAACATCGTGATCATCGCAAACGGCGTGACCCGCCAGATGGCCTGGGCGATGATCATGACCTTGACGTTGCCGTCGGTGATGGCGAACGGCTCGCCGGTGAAGCTCTCGATGAACCAGGTGAACAGCCCGCCGCGCTCGAACAAGTCCTTGTAGATGATCGTGGCGACGACGGGCGTCACGATGAAGGGCAGCAGCAGCGACGCTAGGTAGAAGGCTCGCCCCCGCTTCACTCGGTCCAGCAACAGGGCGTAGCCGAGGCCGAGTCCCATCTGGGCCGGCACCGTGACCGCGACGAAGATCGTCGTGAACCACACCGCCGACCAGAAGTCCGGGTCCGACAGCGTCTCCGTGTAGTTGCTGAACCCCACCCACTCGACGGTGTCCAGCGAACGCAACAACACCTTGTTGAGGCTGAGCCAGACGGTCGTACCGAGCGGTATCACCATCAACACCACCATGACCACGGCGCTCGGCAGCACAAAGCGCCAAAACGTACGACGTGTCATCGGGCTATGGCCTCGCTTTCCCGCTCCCTCGGTGGTCGAGTGATGTGGGGTGGATCTCGATCAGATCGAGACCCACCCCACGAATCACCGATCAGCCGTCGATCAGCCCTTGCTCTCTCGCCTCGGTCAGATACCGCTCCTCGGCTTCGGCCAGGACGTCTTCGACCGCAGCTCCGTCGAGCAGCTGCAGGAGGGCGTCGCCCACCGCCGACGTGGCGATTCCGATGGCGGGATGGCTGACGTCCGCGCCCTTGCCGTTGATGAAGCTTGCCTGAGCGGCATCGCCGTTGCGGGGACCGTCTGGATTGGAGACGCCCGCTCGGGTCACGCCTCCGAAGGCGGCAGCGGCTTCCTGCGACTCACGGTCGGTCGCCGCCAGGATCGCCAAGAAGATCTTCTCGGGATCCACCGAGACGCCCATGGGAATCGCATAGCCGTCGATGAAGGCGGGAGCCGCCAGCGTGCCGGTTCCGGAGTCGAGCGCCGGAGCGAACTCGATCTCACCGACCACCGTCGAGGCATCCGGATCGTCCATGGCGGCGGCGCGGGACGCCCACGTGTGGCCCAGCACGTACTCAGCGGTCTGGAACGCGGCTTGGATGTCGTCGGTGCTGTAGATGCTGCCGGTGCCGCCACCACAGGTCTCGAGCATGTCGACGAGCGTGTTCGCCGCCTGGATGCCCTCAGGGGAGTTCCAGTTGGGCAAGCCGGTCTCCGGATCGATGAGGTCGACCCCGAGCGAGCCGAGGATGCTGGAGAACTCGATCTGCCACGACCAGTTGGCCGAGAGCATCAGGGCGAATCCCGTGTCATAGCCGGCGTCATTGAGCGCCGGACACGTCGCCAGCGCCTCTTCGAATGTGGTCGGCACTGCGATGCCGAGCTCGTCGAGCACGGGCTTGTTGTAGAACACGTGCATCGTGTTCGACACCATGGGAATCGCGTAGATGTTCCCGTCGATGGTGGCAAGGTCGAAGAACGCCTGATCGATCTCATCGAGGTCGAACTCGTCTCGATACTTGTCGATCAGGTCGTTGAGTGGCATCAGGCTCCCCGCCCCGGCCAGCTCGTTGATGAAGGTGTTCGAGCCCTGGATGATCTCGAAGTTCGGCTCGCCAGTGGAGACGTCGAGCGTCACCTGGTTGCGCGCCTCCTGCGAGTCGAGGAACTGGATGTTGAAGGCGTAGTTGCCTTCCTCACACTCCTCGAGCTCGGCGGCGTACTGCGACACGATGGGGAACTCCCAGCCCATCAGGTCGATCTCCACCGTATCCATCGGATCCGGGATGTTGCACTCCTCACTGATGTGCGCCATCTCGGCATCCCCGGCCGTCGTTCCCGGAGCAGCTGTCGTCTCACTGGACGATGCCGCGGTTGTCGGCGTCTCGCTTCCGGCATCGTCGTCGCCGCCTCCACAGGCCGCCACGACGAGCGCGAAGGCGGCCAGGACGGCCAGCAGCTTCCAGCGCCCGTTTCTTGTCCCTCTCATGGGTTGGTTTCTCCCTTTGTCCTGCGGCCATTCAGGTCGCAATCTGTCTTCCTCCTCGTCCAGCCTGCGGCGGCGTCGCCGCTCCAAGCTCGGATGACGGATCTCATGAGGCTTTCCTCGTGGTGGCTCCGATCGGACGCGCCAGCCACTGCCGAAGCGCTGCGCTGACCGCATCGGGGTTGTCGAGGGTGGCGAGATGCCCTGCCGCCGGCACCACGACCAGCTCGGCGTCCGGGATCGCCGCGGCCATCTCCTCGTGCACGGCAACCGGGCACACCTCGTCGGCGGCGCCGCACAGGACGAGTGTCGGAACCTGGATCTGGCCCAGCACCGAAGCGGCGTCAGGGCGCAGCGGGAGGGCGGCGTTCTGGAGCAAGAACCCCTCTGATCCAACAGACCTCGCCATGTCGACGATGAGCGTCCTGGTTGCGTCGTCCTCGGGCCGGATCGTGAGTCGGGGCAGGAGCAGCTGAGGGATGCCATCGAAGGCTCCGCACCGCGTCATGCCGTCGAACCGTCCCCACTGTTCGATCTGCTCGGACGTGGGACGGCGATGGTTCGTGTCGAGCAGGGCCAAGCGCGTGACGCGATGCGGCGCTTGTCGGATGACCTCCAACGCCACGATGCCGCCCAGGGAGAGGCCGGCAAGATCGAAGCGGTCCGGCGCCGACGCCAGCACGCGTCTTGCCATCGCTTCGATGGTGACATCGCGAGCGACGTCGCCGACCACGATGGCGATGTCGTCGGCAAGGACCTCGATCTGGGGACCGAACACCCGTGCATCGCAGAGCGTCCCAGGCAGAAGCACGAGCGATCGCATCACACCACCGCCGGGTGCCGCGCGAGCACCAGATGCTTCTTGGCGATGAATCCACCGGCATCCACCACGAAACCGGCGTCGCTGGCGGCAGCCACGATGTCGGGCGCCCATTCGAGACGCACCCTGGTGTCACCGCCGTTCACGACGAGCATGTGGGCGTCGGTGTCGCCGGTGTTCCGCATTCGACGCCAGACGCCCGGCGGCACCGAGACGATCGCGCCTTCCTCGATCGCCGTACGCACGCGATCGTCGCCCCGGTTCACTTCGAGCTCCCAACCCTCGCTCGCCACCATCAGGACCTGGGATTCGGAGTGTCGGTGCGTACCGACCTCGTTGCCGGGGGCCACTCGCAGCCACTCCATCGTGAAGGTGTGGGGGTTGTAGATGGGCGGCTCGTGGTCACGGTCCATGGTCATGCCCCAGCCGATGACCGGGGCGAGCGAGCTGCGGTGCCCGGGGAGGACCGCGTCCAGCAATGCATGGTCGCTCCACGCCAGATCGTCCTCGTGGACCAGCCTCGCCAGCAGCTCTGCATCGGAGTAGTGGCGGAGATCGGCCACCTCGGTCTCTGCCATCGGCGGGATCAACCGAACCGACTCGTCGAGCACCTCGCCGGCCGACGTGTCGAGCAGGGTGTTGTCTGCCTTCAGGTAGAGACCGGTGGCCGCCGCCTGCTGCAGCACCTTCGGTGACCATTGGATACCGCCGGTGTCATCGCCGCCGAGGACCGCGTAGAGCAGTCGTTCGTCTGCACCCAAGTTCCGGAAACCGCGATAGACCCATGTGGGTACCGACAGCACGAATCGTCCCGATGCACTGAACGTCTGCTCGAGATCCACCCCGACGCGGAACTCCCACTCCCCTCCCATGGACACGAACACCTCGGCGGTGTAGTGGAGGTGTTGGTTGTTGACGGTGCCCGGCGGCATGCCTGCGGCACCGACGTTGAACCCGTGGGGTTCCCGCAGATTGATGTGCTGGTTCGGGTTCTGCGAGACGCCGGGCCCGATCATCGAGTAGTTGCTCTTGCCCTGGGAGTCCGGCAGGCGCACGTCGATGAATGCCTGGACGTCGGCAACGAAGTCGTGCGGCCGGATCACCCTCTGGGCGAGGTCCTCCGCCGTCATCAGGGATGCGTCGGTCATGTCGGTAGGTCCTCGTCGGGTTCGGTGTCGGGCACCGGGCGGGCCCCAGGGGTGAACGCCCAGTCGGGGGTATGGATCTGCTTGAGGATCGAGAACTCGTCGTACACGGTCCACTCGGCCGTGATGCGGCCATCCTGCACGAGGTGGTGGGTGAACCCGATGGTTCGCAGCCGCCGGCCGGTGGGTGGCCCCCACGGGCTCGGCCCATCGTGGGTCCCCTCGAGGATCCACCGCGTCGCCACCACCCAGCCCCCCTGGCGTTCGTTGGCCATCGTATGGTCGAGGACCAAACCAAGGTCGCTGCATGCGGCGAGCCACTCCAGCACGTACTGCTTGTAGGCGCCGACGCCGTGCAGGGTGCGGTTCGTCGAGGTCACGGCAGTGAGGTTCGGGGCGAAGCGCTCGGCGATCTGGTCGAGCCGCCGCCGGTTCCAGATGTCGTGGATGGCGGTGCGCACCAGATGCTCGGCTGCCGGCATCCCGGGGGAACGGTCGCCCAGTGGCTCCGGCGGCAGCTGGCCACGGCGTTGCACCGGCGCACTCGGAACCGCAGCAACAGGGCCGCCGCGAGCCTGGGCTTCGGCGGCTCCCAGCTCCCGGGCAAGGGCGATCTCGTCGAGCCCCAGGGCGCGCACTGCGGCCAACTCGTCGCGAGCCAGCCACTCTTCGATGATGTAGCCGTCCTTGACGATGCAGTGCGCCACGGCGCGGCGCCGCATCTTGTGGCCGGTCGGGGGACCGTAGGTGCTGTGGCCGAGGTTCGTGCCGATGTGAGTGAGGCGGTGTGACGTGTGGTATCCGGTCTTCTCATCGCCGGCCCAGACCACGTCGTCACCGTAGAGCAGGAGGTCGGGGAACGCCGCCATGGTCCTGGCGCTCCCGGCGACCACAGCGTCGCTGCCATAGATGTCTTGGTCGGTGGTGTGGATGACCGAGTTGTGGGCGTAGTGGTCGTAGATGCGTCCGAGCCCGCCCTCTTCCCATATCCGATGGGTGCAGCGGATGATGTAGTGGACGATGTCGGCGTAGATCGGATCGAACCCTTCCAACACCTGTCGCCGCACTCCGTCATCATCGAAAAACGCCTCGATGTGACGACCGGGGGCGGCCACCGGACCGTCTGCAGCGCCATTCGCCAGGGCCGACGTGTCAGCGCTGGGTGTCACATCGTCGATGGGTTCATCACTCACTGCAGGTCACTCCCGGCCTCGTCGGTCTGCAACGGTCGAGCGGATGCGCAGCGCTCCCGGTACGACTCGGCCGGCGCGGTCTCGGGCGTCTCCGGAGACGGCGTCCATCACCACCGAGATCGCGGACTCGACCAGATCGTCCAGAGGCTGCTCGATGGTGGTGAGGTCGTAAGCCCGCCACGCCGCCTGGGCCAGCCCGTCGAAGCCGGTGACGGAGACATCGTCAGGGACCGCCACCCCGGCCGTCCGCAATCCGTCGATCACGCCAAAAGCGATCGAGTCGCTGGCAGCCATGACGGCGTCCGGCGGCGACGCGCCGTCCATGAGTCGATCGACCACCTCGAGGCCGGCCGGGTAGGAGAAGTCGCCGGCCTCGACGTACCGGCACGGCACCCCGTGAGCGGCGAGGGTCTCCGACGCCCCCCGGTAACGACTTCGGTCGGCGTCCGAGCTGCGGCGGCCACCGGCATACACGACCGACCGGTGTCCGGTGGACACCAGGTGTTCGGCCAGATCGCGGAATCCCTGCTCGGAGTCGACCGACACGAACGGGATGGTGCCGTCACCGTTCTGGTAGTTGAACATCACCACCGGCAGCCCGCTGGCTTGGAGGTTGGCCGCCTCGGTCGGCGAGATGATCATGGCCGAGACCACCAGCGCGTCGACCTGGTAGGAACGAACGGCTCGCAGGACCCGCTCGATATCGGTGCCCACCTCGTACTCGAACAGGAGCAGCTGGTAGTCCCGAGGCGCCAAATGCCGGGCAAACAGCGTGAGGGCGTGCTCGTAGTACTCGCTGTCGGACGGCACCACGACCCCGACGAGCCGGCTGGTACGAGAGGACAAAGTCCGGGCGATGGCGTTCGGGGTGTAGCCCAGATCGGCAGCGGCGGCGAACACCCGGCGCCGGGCGTCTTCGGACACCCTCTTCGGCGACGCAAAGGCTCGGGACACCGTTGCTTGGGAGACCCGGGCGGCTCGGGCCACGTCGAGCGACGTGACTCGCTTGCGAGGCTCGGCGGCCGGTTCGTACATGAGCTCCCGTCTCGACGCCGACGGCATTATGAATACGTATGCACGCCAATGTCAAGCAGCAACGTCAGAGGCTGCCGTTACAGGACAGGTGACGGAATAGAAGGACTAGAGCGTATGCATGAGCCTCCGCCCGCCGCCTCATGCGGTGAGGGCGGGCTCCCGGCTCAGCTCGATACGGACGACCACCACATGGGGCAGCAGAGCCCGCACGCTCGACTCGACCGGCCGGCCGTGGGCGCCCAATCGCACACCGTAGGCTCTGGCGTCGAAACGCCGGTGCGCCAGGAACTCGCTGACGACGGCGTAGTCGTCTTCGTCGCCGATCGCAGCGCGGGCGAATCCGCTTACCTCGCGACCTGCCAAACGCAGCCGTACCGGTGCTCCTTCGTGGAGGTTGCGCCACCACATGCGTGTCGCCTTGGTCAGCACCACGACGGTGTCGTCGAACTCGGCATACGTGACGGGGGTGGTGTAGGTCGTTCCGGTCTTGCGGCCCTCGAACGTGATGAGCGCCAGCGACCCGCCCACCAACCGTTGCAGCCCCGGAGTGCGCAGTATCCAGGCCATGAATGAATTGAACCAACTGGGAGGGGTCGATCCCTCGCGTGCCACTACGGACTCCCTTCTCGTAATGACAGGGTCGCGACGAATGCCGCACCGGGCCAGGGCCGAAGCTCACAAGTTGACCGGGTCAGGCACGGCCGGGCCCGCACGCTCGGCGGAGAAGCCGAGAGGAGAGCGGATGCCCACATTCGTGATGGTCGACAAGGCCAAGCAACCGACCTGGCCGAAGCGGCGACTACGCCATCGACATCAACGAGCTGATGCCGGTTCCGATGTAGCCGGTATCGGTTGGGCGGCGGTGGTCCATGTAGTTGCTACGCGCGCGCTCGCAGGACCGCCGAGACGAGGCGAGCGGAGTTGGCGGCGACCTGGTCCAGAAACCGAGTGAAGTCGAGCGTCGATTCGGCGCCGGCGAGATCGGACAGCGCTCGTACGACGATGCAGTCGACACCGAGCATCTCGGCCGTCTGCGCCACCGCCGCGCCCTCCATTTCGACGGCAGCTCCGCCCAATTCTCGGAACAGTCGCTCACGGACGGCCTTGGAGTTGACGAATTGGTCGCCGGTGAGAATCGTTCCGAACGTGATGCGCGGAGGCTCGCCACGACCGCCGGAGTCGCTTGCCAGAGGAACCAGCCGGACCTCGGATGCAACTCGGCGCACCACATCCAGCAGCTCTTCGGACGGTGCGTAGCCGAGCTGATCGGTGGGGTTGAAGAACGGCACGTGGCCGGCCTGATAGGGCTCGATGCCGCCGTCACCGAACACCCCTGCATCGTGGTGCAAGGTCCGCTCCCCCACCACGACGTCGCCGACGCGCAATGCCGGGTCGAGCCCACCGGCGACCCCGGTGAAGAGGATCCGACTCGGCCGGAAGCGCTCGATCAGCTGTGTGGCGACGACGGCGGTGTTCACCTTCCCGATACCGGCCGGGGCGAGCACGACCGGCCGGCCGTGGATCGTCCCGGAGAACGCACTCGACCCGGCATCGACGCGGTCGGCCAGCTCGCCGCGCAGCAACTCGAGCTCCTGCGGTATCGCACACATCACCACGACCTGGGGCACGACTCCGAGGGTACGGATCCCCTGATCCCCGAGTCCAGTCACAGACGCCGCGCGGTGACTCGATGCCGACACACGGAGGCATCCGTGGTACGGTTCCCGGGCCGCACCGGGTGGAGGCCAGCGCTCTGTCGCTTCCCCGGTGGCCAAACGGCTGATCTCTCACCCGGTTCGACTGCCTCTTCGGTCCGATACTCGATCCCAGTGACACCACGCGCGGTCGAGCGAGACATCGGAACGACAGCTCGACACCGAACCAGGAGACATCATGCACGCCACTTTCGCCCGCCTCGGGTTGCCCGAGCCACTCGTCCGCGGGCTCCATAACCAAGGGATCGTCGAACCGTTCCCGGTCCAAGCCGCCACGATTCCCGATGCCCTCGACGGCCACGACGTCTGCGGCAAGGCTCCGACGGGTTCGGGCAAGACGCTGGCATTCGGGCTCCCGACGCTGGTCCGGGTCGGCAGAGCCAAGAGCCACAAGCCACGGGCGCTCATCCTCGCTCCCACCCGCGAACTCGCAGAACAGATCAAGCGCGACCTGGCGCCCCTCGCCAAGACGACGAACCGCTACGTGTTCGCCGTGTATGGCGGCATCGGCTACGGCCCCCAGAAGGCAGCACTGCGCAAGGGCGTCGACGTGCTGGTGGCCACCCCCGGCCGACTCGAAGACCTCATGGAACAGCGGGCTGTCGACCTGAGCGCCGTAGACATCGTCGTCGTCGACGAAGCCGACCGGATGGCCGACATGGGCTTCCTGCCGGCAGTGCGTCGCATCCTCGACCGCACCTCCGACACGCGTCAGACCCTTCTGTTCTCGGCAACGCTCGACGGAGACATCGCAGTCCTGAGTCGTCGCTACCAACAGAATCCGGTGCGCCACGATGCGCCTGCGGTGGAGCCCGAAGTCGGTGACGCCCGTCACCATTTCTGGCTGGTACAGAACACAGACCGAGTGCAGCACACCGCCGACGTCGTGGATCTCGCCGGCCGCTCCATCGTGTACACACGGACGCGCCGGGGCGCCGACCGTGTGGCCAAGCAGCTCGGCAAGCTCGGGGTAGACGCGGTGGCGATGCACGGCGGCCGTAGCCAGGGCCAGCGCAACCGCGCCCTGCGTGCGTTCTCAGACGGTCGCGCCCACGCGTTGGTGGCGACGGACGTGGCTGCGCGGGGCATTCACATCGATTCCGTGGAATCGGTGATCCACTTCGATCCCCCGGCGGACCACAAGGACTACCTGCACCGGTCGGGGCGCACGGCCCGAGCCGGGGCGGGCGGAACCGTCGTCAGCCTCGTCACCGGAGATCAGCAGCGGTCGGTGCGGCGCTTGCAGCGGGACCTGAACCTCGATGCGCCGATCGGCTCGCCCCAGCTGCTCGATCTCCACGACGGCGGCCATCAGATGGGTTCGGCAGGCACGACAACGGCGCATCACGTTCGGCCGGACAAGGGTGCGGCCAAGAAGCGCCGGCCGGCCGCGTCGGCTGCGCCCCGGGCAGAGCGGCCTCGCCGCGACCGGGCGCAGCGGCCGACCACCGAAACCGAAAGCCTGTACGTGTCCAACCTCGCGTGGCGGACCACTCCCAAAGACCTCGAGGCGTTGTTCGGCAGGTACGGCAGGGTGCACCAGGCCACGATCATCACCGACAAGCGCTCAGGACGCTCCAAGGGTTTCGGCTTCGTCGACATGCCCTCGAAGGCAGCGCAGTCCGCGGTCAGTGACCTCCATGGCCGCAGTGTGCACGGTCGCGATCTCACAGTGAAGGTCGCTCGGCCGCGTCGTTACGGCGGCTGAGCGGCGGGCGTGTCGCGGGACCGTCAGCGCTCGGCGGCGACGACCGCCTCTGCCGCCACGATCAGGTCGGGCGCCACGATGTCTGGATGCGGATAGAGCGGATTGACCGCAACACCTTCGCGGGTGATGAGGACTCCGGCGTAGCCCGTCCGCATGGCGCCGACGATGTCCCAGTCGTGGGCAGCAACGAGTCGAAGGTCGGCAGGCGTCGTGCCGAGGACCTCTGCCGCATGGTGGTACACCTGAGCGGCCGGCTTGAATCGTCCCGTCGACTCCACCGAGAGTACGTCGGAGAAGAATTCCCTCAGCCCGGCATTCGCGATCTGCGCCTCTGCCGTCGCCAGGGGCGAATTGGTGAGTGCGACCATCGTCAACCCGGAATCGGCGAGCGCGGTGAGGCCGGGGACCACGTCGGGGTGTGGTGGCAGCGTCCGCATCCCGGCGGCGATGTCGCCGAGAGCGGACGCGGGAAGTTCCACGCCACGGGTCTCGGCCACCATCTGCAACGATGCCCCAGCGATGTCGACGAAGTTGCTCTGGTCGCCGGTGATGGTCATCGTCATGGCGTTGCGAAGGACCACTGCGAACCACTCACGACGGACCGCGGCGTCTCCGAAGAACTCTCCGAACAGGTCGTCGAGCGCGGCCAGATCGAGGAGCGTCTCGTTGACGTCGAACACCAGCGTGCGTGCCATGAGCGCGCTACCCGGTGCGACGTTCGAGAAGACCACGCACGTAGTTGGCCTGCCCGGCATGCTGGAGGCAGTCCGAGATCACGCTGACGATGCGGACTCCCGCGGTCACCGGTGGATCCCACCGGCGGTCGATGATCTCGTCCAGCGTTTCTGCGGTCACCCCGTCGATGTAGCCCAGCGTCTCTTGCAGCACTGCGTCGTGGTAGTCGATCAGCAGGTCGGGACCACTCGGCCGCACGGCGCCGACTTGCACGGCGGTGTGGCCGTAGCCGATGTCCGAGGGCGTCCCCGGCCCGAACCGCTCGACCCACGGACCCGTGGTCCATGTCTGCTCCCGATCCGCCAGGTCGGCGATGTGGTCGTCCTGAACGCGGGTGAGATGCCACACCAACCAGGCGATTGAGTTGGCGGCAGCGTCGGGGCGCCACGCCAGCTCTTCGGCATCGAGGCCGTCGACAGCACGGTGGGATTCCTGGCGGATGCGCTCGAATGCGTCGGCGAGGAGATCGGTGGTTTCCATCACCGGGAGCCTACGGAATCGAGTGGGCGCCGGCAGGGCCGCGCACCCTCCCAACCATGGCCGCCACACCTAGTGGTTAGACGGCTACGCAAATGAGTCGATCGGCCTATTAAGTTCGCGCGCAGAGTAGTTACATTGCGTGGACCGGCTCCCCCCCCGGAGCCCCCCACCAACACCCCACCACCGAAAGGGCCAGTCCATGCTTCTGACCGCACGCGTGCTCACCCGACTCCTCGTCGTGGTTTCGGCGCTGCTGATCACCGCCGTACCCGCAATGGCGACCGAACGACACGTGACCAACAACGAGATGTGCGCGACGGCAGAGCCCGGAACCCGCATGGTGAATGCCAACGGCGCCCGCACCCAGCTCACATGGTCGACCAACGGCATCAGCTGGACCGCCACCGACGCCAACCCGCACCACTTCCGAGTCACGATCTACTTGACCGATGGCTCCCGCCAGACCGTGTGGGGCCCGCATGGATCGTGGACCGGCGAGGGCCAGATCGACCGGGTCAAGCCGTGCCACTGCCCCCAGGGTGCCGCCGACTCTCCCGCTCCGGGCCGTGATCCGATCGCCGATCCGGGCACCGAGCCCGGCCGCGACCCGGTGACCGACCCCGTCGAGGACCCGGTGACCGACCCCGTCGAGGACCCGGTGACCGACCCCGTCGAGGACCCCGTCACCGACCCCGTCGAGGAGCCCGTCACCGACCCGGCGCCGGTCGTGGAGGACCCCATCACCGACCCCGTCGAAGACCCCATCAGCGACCCCGTCGAAGAGCCCGTCACCGACCCGGCGCCGGTCGTGGAGGACCCCATCACCGACCCCGTCGAGGAGCCCGTCACCGACCCGGCGCCGGTCGTGAAGGACCCCGTGGTGGCACCTGCCGGCGGCACCGTCGCCATCGGCACCCCCCTCACTCTCATCGCCGAGCCGGCGGTTGAGGTCCTCGGGGTGGAGATCGCCAATGAGCCCCTGGCCGCCATCCCGGCGCCCGCCGCCGGCATCCAGGCCCTCCCCGCCTTGGCCGCTCAAGCAGAGACGCTGCCGGTGACCGGCATCGACAGCGACACGGCCGCCGTTGCAGGACTCGGGCTGCTCATCGTCGGTGGGGCGTTGCTCCTCGGCGCCCGCCGGCGCCAGAGCCAGCTGGTCTGAGCAGACCGCTCACCAAGAAGTCCCCCGCCTCGCCGCTCGGCACCCTTGGCAGACGACGGCGACGCCACCTCGATGGGGCAGACGAACCCGGTGCACCCGCGGCACCGGGTTCGTCATTGTCGGGTCTCAGTTCTGGCGAAGATCCCGGCGATCGAAGAACATGACGGCCGCCACCAAGAGGGCTACGAACAGCCCCGCCAGCACCGTGGTGTGCCCCCACGCCATGCCGTTCATCAGCGGATCGCTGCTGAGGTAGTAGTAGAAGGGCGACAGACGAGCGAGGCCGGCCACGCTGTCGTTGAGCGGGAGGAAGGCGTTGAACAGGTGCAGCGCGATGGCGGCGCCGATCGCACCGAAGAGGGCGACTCGCACCCGGCCGGTGGCGGCACTCAACACCAATGCAAACGCTCCGAAGACGAGGCCGAGCAGCGTGACGAGCAGCGATGTTGCGGCGACGTTGCCGATATCCAGCCCCAGGCCGCCCAGCAACGACCCGAGCGCAACACCGGCAAAGGTGGCGACGCCGACCACCACGGCGTACACCACCATGGTGACCGTCTTCTCCAGGACGACTTTGGAACGCGGTAGCGGATTGGCGAGCAGCAGTCCCATCGTGCGTCGCGCCTCCTCGCCGGCGAGAGCCTTCGCTCCGATGGCGATGGTGACCACCATCACTCCGATCGGAGCCATGAGCCCATAGGTCTCTACTTGGAACCATCCCTCCGGAGTGCTCATGTCGCCACCGCCGACCAGCGCCAGCAACGCCTCCGGGAAGTTCTCGGCGAAGGTGGCCAATGTGTCATCGAGGAACTGGTACATGATGCCGATGAGCACACCCATCATCAGAAACATCACATAGGCCGTCACGATGAGGAGGCCCTGGTACTCCGAAGCCGTCTTCATGGCGATACGGGATACCCGCGCGGACCCGGCAAGCCGGTCTACGAGCTTCTTGGTGAGGGGAGCCGCCCGCAAGCGGTCAACCATGGTGACTCCGAGAGTGCGCTCCCTCAAGTCACGACGATTCACTCCGACGACGGCGAGCGCGAGCAGGGCGCCGATCCCGACGAGGAGCACGCCGACATGTCCCCAGTCGACGCCGTTGAGCACGGGCTGGCTTGCGTCGTAGTAGTACCACGGGAACGCCTTGGCGCCGTTCTCCAGACCGGAGAACAAAGGGAGCAACCCGACCGCGAAGAAGGAGAGCACCAACACCGCTACCGAGATACCGCTGGCCATCCCCGACTTGCCGGTCCAGGCGCCGACGGCCATCGAGAGCGCACCGAAGAACACGGCGACGGCGAACATGTGGAAGACGAGAGCCCCTACATGGGTACCCGTGATGTCGACTCCGAGCACGGCCGGCACCAGCAGGCCGGCGCCCCACAGCACCAGCGCCCCCACGGCAGTGAGGAGCACCATCGTCGCCGCCTTGGAGGCCAAGACCGCGGTGCGGCTCTTGGGATTCCCGAGCAGGAGGCCCAGCGTGCCGTCGCGTTCCTCGCCGGCGATGGACGCCGAGCCCATCGACAACGCCAACCCGGCCAACGTGAGTGCCCCGTATGAGCTGTAGATGGCGCCGTAGGCCAGGCTGCCGACGTCGGCCTCCGCCGGGATGTTCATGATCGCTCGCAGCGCCTCGGGAAGATCGGTGTAAAGCGAGAGGTCGATGTCACGGTAGGTGGCCATGCCGAACAGCAGCATCGCGCCCAGCACCACCGCGCCGATCGCCATGCCCTTCCAGCGATCGAGGAACGTCTTGGTGAGGATGGTCGCCAGCATCAGGCCGTCACCTGCTCCCCGCGGTAGTAGGTGAGGAAGATCTCCTCGAGGTCGGCCTCCTGGGTAGTGATGTCGACGAGGCTGTAGCCGTCGGTGATCGCCTTGAGCAGCGTCTCCATCCGGCCGTCGAACGACAACATCACGTGTTGGTTCTCGACCGCAACGTCGCGCACACCAGGGAGGCCTTCGAACACCGACCCGTCCACCGGCTGATCGAAGAACAGGTTCACGGTGCGGATGGCTTTGGCGCGCAAGCTCGCCACCGACTCGACGGCGATGAGCTTGCCGTTGCGGATGATGCCTACCCGGTGAGCGACGCGCTGGACCTCCGACAGCGTGTGACTGGAGAGGAACACCGTGCTGCCTTCCGCAGCAACCTCACGCAGCATGCTCTGGAACTCGCGCTGCACCAGCGGATCGAGGCCGGCGCTGGGCTCGTCCATGATGAGCACCTGAGGTCGATTCATGAACGCCTGGATGAGTCCGATCTTCTGCCGATTACCTGAGGAGAGGTCCCCCACCTTCTTGGTCAGATCGGCGTCGAGACGTTCGGCGAGCTGCTCGACATAGGCCCAGTCGACGCCGCCACGCAGGTTGGCGAAGTACGTCAAGGTGTCGCGACCGGTCAGATTCGGGTACAGCGCCAAGTCGCCGGGGAGGTATCCGATGTGGCGCCGGATCTCGACCGATTGCTCGTGGGTGTCCATGCCCAGGATCGTGGCGCGCCCGGACGTGGGCCGGATCTCGTCGAGCAACGTCCTGATGGTCGTCGTCTTCCCGGCTCCGTTCGGTCCGAGGTAACCGAAGATCTCACCGAGCGGAATGTCGAGATCGAGGTCGACGAGTGCCTCGACATCGCCGTAGTGCTTGGTGAGGCGCTCGGTGTGGATGGCCAACTGTTCGGTCATGTACCTGTCTCCTCGAGAACGGGGGATACACCCAACAGCGCATCCTTCATGTGTTGGACGGTGTGCTCGGTGAAGAAGCCGCCAAGGATGTCCAGAGCCGGCAGCATGTAGCCGGAGAGGACGTGCGGCTCGTCCATGCTGTCGGTGATGTCGACCCCGAGCAGTCGCTCCAGGTGCTCGTGCAGCACGATGCCTCCCAGCGACCAGAGAGTGAGGATTGCGGCGCGCTCGCGGGGGAAGTCGGTCGGTTCGATCAAGCCGGCGTCGACTCCCATCTGGATGTACCCGAGCGCGTCCTCGACCAGTTCGTCGACCAGCTCCACGACGTGGGGAGATCCGTCCACGAGCGTGCGGGCCAAGTACCGGGCGATGGGTGGATCGTCTGCTGCTGCACGGAGCGCGGCGAGTGGATCGAAGGCAGCCCGGCCCGTCAGGGCGTCGGTCTTTCGAGTTCGGATGAGGGCTGCGACGTGCTCGTCGCAGACCACCCGCAAGTTGTCCTTGGACCCGTAGTGGTGCATCACCAGCGCCGGCGAAACGCCGGCTGCGGCGGCCACAGCCCTGATGCTGGTGGCGGCGACTCCGCGAGCTGCGAACTCGGTGATGGCCGCATCGCGGATGCGAGCCGCCGTCGAACGATCGTCGATTGAACGCATGTTCAGCATGCTAAACGATCGTTCAACGAGTCCGCAACGTACGCTCATCGGATGACGAACCCCGTGCACTACGAGAGCGCCGACGAGGACAGCCGCCGCTGGCTCGGCTTTCCGATCCGACGGGGCGACATCGTCATCAGCACCCGCTCGAAGAGCGGCACCACGTGGGTACAGATGATCTGCGCGCTGCTCGTGTTTCGTACGCCTCACCTGCCGGCTCCGTTGGGCGAACTCTCTCCCTGGCTGGACTGGAAGGTGCAGCCGAAGCACGAGGTGTGGGATCAGCTCGCGGCGCAGAGCCACCGTCGATTCATCAAGACGCACACACCGCTGGACGGTCTCCCGATGGAGCCGCAGGCGTACTACGTGGTGGCCGCCCGCCACCCGTTGGATGCTGCGGTCTCGCTGTACCACCAGGGGGCCAACCTCGATCGGGATCGGATGCGAGAGCTGACCGGCGCCGGCGACCCCGGTCTGCGCCCGACGCTCGAACGGTGGTTGCAGGAGTGGGTCCAATGGGAGGGCCCGGTCTCCGCCCGCCTCGACTCGTTGCCCGGGATGCTCTGGCACGTGGGGGACGCCTGGTCGCGCCGCCACGCCGCGAACGTGGTGCTTGTCCACTACGCCGACCTTCTCTCGGACCTCGAGGGCGAGATGGAGCGGCTTGCCGACCGGCTGGGTTTTGACATCGACCCGGCGGCCGTGCAACGGCTGGCACCGCATGCCACGTTCGAGTCCATGAAGCGGCAAAGCGATCGTCTCGCCCCGGACCCGGTGGGCGTGCTCCGGGATCGAAGCCGGTTCTTCCGGCGCGGCCATTCCGGCGCCGGTGCCGCGGTGCTGTCCGACGCGGATCGACAGGCCTACCGGCGACGGGTGGAGTCCCTCATGCCACCCGAGCTGGACGCCTGGCTGCACCGTTGAGCGGCGTACCTAGCCGTCATCCGGCGGCCACGAGCTCTGCTGCCTTCAGCATGTGTCGTCCCACCGGTTGCAGCTCGATCTGGGTACACAACAACCCGGTCGAGACACGCTCCACCACCCCCCATTCCCAGATGGCTACGGGATCGCAACCCGTGAGAGCGGCCAGCCGATGCGCCCGCTCCCACGGATCGCCGGAGAGCAACTCGAGCGGGTCCTCCCGCATGATGATGCCGAGGTCGTACTCGGGTTCCGCACGCAATCCGTCCGGATCGACCAACTTGAAGCCGTGATCGGCCTCCAGCGCGTTCCACTGGTGCACATCACCATGAACGAGCATGGCCCGTTCGTCGTCGTGAGCTGCGATTCGCCGTTGCGCACACGCCACGGCGTAGTCGACCGCCTGAGCCGTGCACGGGCGATCGAGTTCCTCCCACCAACCCAGGATTGCGTCGATCAACCATCGAGCCTTCTCGGCACCCGTCGGCAGATCGACCCCGTGAGCAGGCCGCCACATCCGGGTGGCGGTCGCGGCGAGCACCTGCTGTCTCTGGAGCAGCGACATGCCGAGTTGCGACAGCGGTCGCCCCAGTCGCTCCAGCAACAAGGCGCCTTTCTCGGCGTCGGCGTGGTACAGCCGGGCGCAGCCGTGACCCTGGGCGAGTTCCAGAGTCGTGAGCTCATTGACCACCGCCACTGCGTCTCGAGGCATGAGCACTTTGAGCACGGCCGGGGTTCCGTCTGCCATGGTGGCTTCGCAGACGTAGGACTCGGTGGAATCGGGGAACACATCGCCGATGCGAAGCGACCATTCCGCGGCGACATCGGCGACCAAGGCCGGCAAGTCGTCGAGCCAGTCGGGCACGCCGGCGGCGATCGCCTTGTTGCGAACCACAGGTGATATGTCCACGCCAGCAGTCAAGCGCGTCCCGGGCAGCGAGTCGCCACGGCCCGATCCTCCTGGGTCAGGCCACCACTGGATCGGCGGGGGTCGGCAGGGCGTCCATCGCGGGTACGTACCGCGGGAGCCGCAAAGAGAACACGCTCTCCTGGCCGTCGTGGTAATAGTCGACATCTCCGTCCATGAGACGGGCCAGTTGACGAGACACCGTGAGCCCCAGACCCACCGACCCCGGCGCCCCGTTGACCGACTTCACCCGGTGGTACGGCATGAACATCAACGCCCGCTCCGCCACCGGTATCGGCTCCCCGTCATCGCGTATCTCGAGGTAGGCGTGCTCCGGCTCGATCCGCAGAAGCACTCGTATCGTCCCTCCGCCATAACGGACGGCGTTGCCGATGAGATTGCGTACGATCTGGCGGAGGCGGCCGGCGTCGGCATAGACGTAGCACCGCCCCGTGGTGTCCAACTGCATGGCGACCTCGGGGTGCCGATGCATCGTAGGTTCGATGGTCGCCGCCAGGTCCAACGGCTCTGGCTCCACGCTGATCGATCCGGCCCCGCGCTGTCGCCCCACCACCAGGAGATCGTCGACGATGTGGGATAGATCCTCGCTCTCTCGGGAGATCAAGTCGAGGAGCTCCAAGAGCTCTTCGCGATCGAAGTCGTCGAACCGCTCGCGAACCTCCAGGCTCAGCCCGAGGACGGTGGCGAGCGGGGTTCGCAGCTCGTGGCTGACCGTGGCAACGAACTCGTCCTTCGCCTTGACGAGCCGCTCCAACCGTTCGCCACGCCGCTCCGATTGACCGCGAATCCACACGATGAGAGCCGCAGTGATGAGCGTCGTGACCGCAGCGGAGCTCCCTGCGATCAATCGGTCGGCTTCGTCCGTCGTCGCCGCCTGCCACGAGAAGGCGGCGTAGCCGACAAGGGCGGCGGCAGCGACCACATACGCCATGCGATGCCTCTTCACCAGGAGCGATCCGACCACTGCCATGCTCAGGAGACCGAGAACCGGATCACCCGGGACGTCGACTGGCTGGGTCAGCATGGTGAAGACGAGCCCTGCCATGCCCACCAGCAGTTGGGCGATCGGCTGCGGCTTGTCCAGCGCCAGCGACACGGCGCCGATGGCCAACACCGCCAGCGGAGCGACGGCCCGCTGCCAACCGATCCACGAGCCGGCCAAGAAGAGCGACCCGACGATGGAGGTGAAGTAGACCCCGGCGGCCACGGTGGCTACCTGGACGATCACGCGATCGATGCGATCAGCGCGGGCGAGCAGCCGACGCCAACGCACCCCTCTCTTCGGCCTCGTGAGCAACGCCACATACCTTCTGTGGGAATTCCCTCCCCGGGATGATCGACAGACTACGACGACTCCTTGAGCGTTTGCTGGCGGACGGCGAGACCCGCCCGGCGGCCGGACAGGACCGGGCACGGGAGCTACAACCGCCCAGGCAGGCCGCATCGGACGCGACGGTGCCCGGCCAACCGGCCGGGCACCGTTCGATCGCTGGGTGTTCAGTTCAGCCGAGTGATCCGATCTTGCGGTCCCGGAGCAATCGGCGAGAATTCGCCGAAATAGGCCACCAGGGCGTCGAGATCGATCTCTCCACCGAGCCGGTCCGTTCCGTCGACGAGGACGGAGAAGAGATCCCCGCCGGCCGCCAGGAAGCTGTTGACCGTCACTCGATACTCGCCCGCCGGATCCACCGGGACACCGTCGATGGCGATGGTGTCCGCAAGCACCTTGTCCTCGTCCGGCAGCGACGCGTCCCACGTGTACGTGAAGCCGTTGGACACCTGGAGGATCCGTGGATTCTCCTGGCCCACCCACTGCTGGGTCAACAGGGTGTGGATCTGCTCGCCGGTCAAAGTCATCGTGACCAGGCTGTTGCCGAATGGCTGCACGCTGAAGGCCTCGCCGAACGTGACCTCACCATCGGCTTCGTCGCTTTCGGCGAGGAAGTCGAGATCGTCACGGATGCCGCCCGGGTTCATGAAGGCGACCACCGCCTCACCGAATCCCGGGTCCTTCGTGGCGTGGAGCTGTGCGTCGGCGATCACGTCGCCCAGCGCCGACTCGCCGGCGTCGTTGTTCTCCCGCAGGATGTCCTCGGTGATCGTGCCGATGACCGCGTTGGCCAGCGGAGCCGCCAACTCGTCGTACTTGTCGATGAGCGCCGTCACCGTCGGATCGGGCGTGACCCCATCCTGCAAGTTCCCGACGTTCTCGATGTTCAGGATGGTCATGTCACCGGTGGCACGCTCGAGCAACACATCGATGTCGGTGAACAACCGGCCGCGGGTGTCTGCCATGGTCACCCAGATGTCGTTGATCTCACACACGAACTCGTCGTTGGTGTGGCCCGCGATCACCAGGTCGACGGCCGGGTCCAGCAGCGCGGTGATCTCGGCGATCGGTCCCGTGAGCCCGGTGCCACAGTCGTTCTGTCCGCCGTCTGAGCTTCCGCCTTCGTGCAGGAGCACGACGATGGCCTCGACGCCGCGACGCTGCAACCTCGGCACGAGCGCGTTCACGGTCTCGGCCTCATCGAGGAACGCCAAGCCCTCGACACCCTCAGGCGTCACGATGGTGGGCGTCCCCGCGAGCGTCATGCCGATGAACGCCACGCGGATGCCGGCATACCGCCGGATCGCCACACCCGGGAAGATGGTGCGTCCGGTGTCGACGTCCTTGACGTTGGCAGCGAGGAACTGGAAGTCGGCGCCGCCGAACGGATCGCCGTCCAGGTCACCGTCGACCGGATGACTGCCGCCGTTCTGCATACGCAGCAACTCGTCCGGTCCTTCATCGAACTCGTGGTTGCCTACGGCATTGATATCGAGGCCGATGAGGTTCATGGCCTCGATCGTCGGCTCGTCGTGGAACAAAGCCGAGATCAGCGGTGACGCGCCGATCAGATCGCCTGCCGACACGAAGATCGAGTGCCCTTCGGCCTCAGCTTCCCTGGTGGCGATGTTCGTCGCCAGGTAGTCGGCGCGCCCGGTACCGCCGAACGAGCTCGACGTGGTGGCGATGTTCCCGTGGAAGTCGTTGATCGCCAGGATCTGGAGGTGCACGTCACCTCGTGGGCGGTGCTCGTCTGCTCCGGCGGTCGGCAGCATGGCTACTGCCATCGCCACGCTGGCGAACGCCACTGTCAGTAGCCGTCGCAGCGACCGCGTTTTCCTTCGAACCATTCCCGGTCCTCCTCCCGATAGTCGAGTGACCCCACGTCGACGTTAGCTGCTGCGCGCGTGCCGTGTTCGAGCGCCCCCGGGTCTTCACTCTCCGCGGCCGTGCCAGGTCACGTGGAGCAGCCTCCATGCACCCCGACGTTCCTCTGCCTCCGGGGCGCGGCGCCGCTCTACCGAGCTCCGTAAGCTCACTTCCTCACACGGAGCGAGGTCGCAATGACGGGACATCCAGGACTCGACATCGCTGCCGTGCTACCGGGCGCGGCCTCTCTGGGCGCGTATCAGGCCGGAGCCGCTGCAGCGATCCTGGCCGGTACCAATGCGCTCCGGCAACGCGGCCGTGAGGTGGCAGCCCCCGCGTGGGGCGGCGCATCGGCCGGTGCCACCGTCTCGCTCCTCGCCGCTCACGCCACCGCTCATTGCCTGGATCCGGTCAAGGTGCTCTACCGCTCCTCATTGCAGACTCCGAGGACATCCCGGGCCTCCTCGCCGGGGAGCTGCTCGGGGACTTCGCCGGGTTCCTGTCCAGGGAGCTTCGCGAGAGCGACTTTGCACTGGGCTTTGCGTGCGCCTCCGAGTGGTGGCGGCGGGTGCTCCCCGAGCACGACATGGTCGACGACGTCGACACCGTCCGCAACCACCTGAACCGGGTGGGACCGCCGCCCTGGAAGGCAGCGCACCGCGGCGAGGCATCGCTTTCCGACCTCCCGCTTCGTCAGCGCGCCCGGCTGGCGCGAGTGGCGGCCCGAGCACTCCGAGCACTCCTTCGCAGTTGAGTTCGGCCAACCGCTATGCCGCAGCCTTCTCCTGCACGCCGCGGTAGGCGTCCACGGCAAAGGCGATGTTCATGACGAGAACGGAAGCGAACATCAGCCAGTAGTACCCCGGCTCGCTGGTGCGGATTCCGAATTCCACGATGGTGAGACCGATCACGCCGGCCAACCACAGGAAGCCGAGTGGGTTGCGTTGCCCAGACACCAGGTAGCCGAGTCCGGGAAGGAAGAAGTTGAGGATGGCTGGCAGCACGATCGACCTTTCGTAGCGGATGCGACGAAGGCTAGAGTGCATGCCTGGACGATACAGCGGTTTGGAGTCCATAATTCTTTCGCAAACGTCCGATTCCTTGAGTCGGGTGCTCGCCTCGATCCGAGTGACCGGGGCGGTGCTGTCGCTCGCCCACCTCGAGGCTCCGTTCGCGGTCGAGAGCGGCCGAACGGCATCCGGCATCTTCCACGCCGTGCTGTCCGGCGTGGCCTGGGCCGCTGTCGATGGTGCCGAGGCGGTGCGCCTCGAGGCCGGACAGGTGGCGGTGTTCCCTTCCGGTGCATCGCACGCGATCTCCAGCGACGCCGCGCCGACGGTGCCACCAGTCCCCGTTTCGGCCGAAGGCGACGGGCCGTTACCCACCATGCGGGTGGCGGGAGGCGGGCCGCCGACCCGAATCCTGTGCGGCACCATCGGCTTCGATGACTCGCCGGCACTGTCCATGACCGCCGGGCTTCCCCCGATCGTGGTCACTGGCACGAACGCGACCGTCGACTGGACCCGCTCGACCATCGAACTGATCGCCGAGGAGCTCCGGGACGACATGCCGGCTTCCGCGATCGTCGCTGCACGACTTGCCGACGTGCTCGTGATGCGCGCGCTGCGGGAAACGGCGGCGTCCGGCGCCGGCACCGCGTGGCTGGCGGGGGCAACGGACTCACGACTTGCGCCTGCGCTGGCTGCGCTCCACACAGAGCCGGACGGTCCGTGGACGGTGGCGTCGCTCGCGGAGCGCGCATCCATGTCCCGCTCCACGTTCTACGAGCGGTTCCGTTCGGTGGTCGGCGTGCCGCCTGGCGAGTACGTCACCCGATGGCGTATGCACATGGCTTGCCGCCTCTTGCGAGACTCGACCGAGCCGGTCGGTGCCATCGGCCGCCGGGTGGGCTTCGACACCGACGCCGGCTTCAGTACTGCCTTCAAGCGCGTCGTCGGTACGACACCATCGCGTTACCGCAGAGCGAACAGTGCCCGGCGGGCTAACGGATAACCGAACCGAACCTGATGAGGTTGGCGTCGCGGTCTAGGCACGCCCCTTCGCGGAGCCCGTAACTGGTGTCGGTCGGCTCGACCAGTCGCCCGTCGATCTCAGCGGCGCTCCATTCCTCGTAGAGAGCATCGGCATCGTCGACGTGGAGATAGACCGCACTCATGTTGCGCCCGGGCTCCAGGTCATCGACCTGGGCGAGGTGGAACTCGATGCCGTCGCGCTCGGCGAACGCGTACGCGTCGGCTCCCTCGTACTCCCGGACGATGAATCCGAGCTTCCGATAGTGGTCAACGGCCGAACCGATGTCCCGCACGGGGAACACCGGCGATACCCGCTGGAAGGTCATGACCGCATCCTACCGAGGCCCTAGCCAACCGCCTTCTCCCACACCGACACGTGCTGGCGGCTCTCGGCCGTGAAGGGTTCTCGTGTCCAGCCGGCCCAACGTTCCCGCAAGGTCATGCCGGCGAGCTGCGCCATCAGGTCGAGCTCCGCCGGCCAGGCGTACCGGAACGGCACCGATAGCCGCTTCAGCTCGCCATCCCGTACTGCGAAGTGGTGGGACACCATGCCTTGGCTCACGACGTCGTACTCGTCGATGCCCCAGCGGTCATCGCTGAGGTGGAAGACCCGGGACGTGTCTCCCGGCGGCAGGCGCCGCAGATCTGGCAGACCGACCTCGATCACGAATGTGCCACCGGGCTCGAGATGGGCGGCGGCATTGCGGAAACACGCCACTTGAGCCTCTTGGGTGGTGAGGTTGCCGATGGTGTTGAACACCAGGAACACGACTCGGAAGGAACCTTCCACCGTGGTGGTGGCCATGTCACCGACCGTGACCCCGACGGCTTCGGCGCCGGGCTTCGACCGGAGCTGCGCCACCATCGCCTGCGACAACTCGATGCCGTGCACCGGGACACCCCGCCCGGACAGCGGCAGCCCGATGCGCCCCGTACCGATGGCGAACTCGAGTGCCCGCCCATCCCCTGCCAGCTGGGCGAGGAAGTCGACCACCGGGTCGACGACCTCAGGAGCCGAGATCGAGGTGTCGGCGTCGTACCGAGCTGCGACCTCTTCGCCGAAGTATCCGTCGTCGTGCACGTGCACCTCCTCGCCGGAGACGCTAGCCAGGGGCCAAGCTCACGTGCCGGCGACGAGATCGTCGGCGTCCAGTTCGTCGAAGGGCTGGGAGGAGGCCCACGTCGGATCGGCGTCCTCGGCGAGAAAATCCTCGGGGATCTCTTCGATGTAGCGCAGCCCGGTGATGTGGCTGTCGGAGGTGTCTACCTCCAGATAGCCGGCCAGCACCTGGCCACCTTCTGGGCCGGCGGTCCACACGGCGGCAACCGGATCTTGGCCGACCTCGGCTCTGGAGACGACCGTCCAGGGGGAACGGAGGAACAGATCGAGGAAGCGGTAACCGGGAGTGTCGCCTTCGGGCAGGAACGGCGCATCGAGATCGACGTCCGTGAGCTCGTCGATCCCCTCGACGTCGCGGGCATTGATGGCCGCAACCAGCTGGTTCACGAGATCGTCCTTTGGCTGCACGTCCATGGCCGGGTCCTTCCCGTGGCGAGCTGGCAACAAACCTCGATCCTACGCAGGTGCGACCTCGGTGGCATAGGCGACGCGGAGTCGGAGCCACGCTCCTGCCGCCAGCAGCGCGCTGACGACGGCAAAGCCGCCGAACAGCACTTCTGAGCCGCCGACTCCGTACACCCACGGACCCAGCGCCGCCGCCACGGTGGCGCTCAACAGCCCGGCCGCTTCCAACAGTGCATTGCCCACCGCGGCCCGTGCGGCACCGGTGACCTCCAAGAGGATGACCTCGACGGCCAGAAACGCGAACGACTCACCGGTGGTCTCCACCACACCCACCGCCGAAGCAACCACCACCGAGCCGGCCAGCCCGAAGAGCGTGATGGCGGGGAGGATGGCAATGAACGCAGGCAAGAGCACCCGGGCCCCACCGTGCCGTTGGGAAATGGAACCCGCCCGCGCCGGCAGGATCAGCAGCGGGAATCCGATCACGAGAAGGGCGATGGCGGTGGCATCGTTGGTGGCCCCGAGGTCGGTGAAGTAGCGGTCGACGGTGGCGTCGAACACCCCGATGAACCCGAACAGCGCCACCTGGGCGAGCACGGCGGCTTGAACCCGGGGATTGCGCAGCAGGATGCGCATGTCCCGGTAGTCGACGGGTGCGACCGCAACCTCGGTACCAGCGATGACGCGCACCGCCCCCGTACCGGCGATCAAGATGGCGAGGCCGACGACCCAGAACGGCGCCGAGAACGAAATGCGCCCGAGAACGGCGCCGATCGGTGGCCCGACCAAGAACCCGGCGACACCGGTGCTGAGCAACGTCCCCAGCTTGGCGCCGGCACCGTCGGTGTCGGTGCCGATGATGGCCTTCCTCCCGGCGACGCCGTAGACGCCGAGGCCCACGCCGACGAGGCCTCGAGTCAGTGCCAGCGTCCACGTGGCGGAGGCCACGATGAATCCGAGGGTGCCGGCGACCGCCGCCGCCACCCCGACGGCGGCAAGAGTGGCGATGTGGCCCCGGTCCGCGAGCGGCGCCAAGACGAGCTTGGCCACCAGCGCGGCGAGGAACCCCATCGCGGCCACGATGCCCAGCTCCCACGTCTCCAAGCCATGCAGCTCCTGGAGGTCGGCGAGGAACACGAACACCAAACCGATGGAAGCCGCCATGAGGAAGTTGACGGCATAGATGAGACGGTGCGACATCGCCGCAGGCTAGCCACGCCACACCCCAGCTCGATCCCGTTCGTTTCGGTTCTCCGTCTCGTATTCTGCGTCCATGGTCATCGACTGGCTCCTCGAGGGCGATCCCGCCATCCGCTGGCAGGTGATGCGCGACATCGAGGACGCTTCGCCCCGCGAGGTCGAGGCCGAACGCGGCCGGGTCGAACGTGAGGGTTGGGGGGCGCGCCTTCTCGCGATGGCTGATCCGGATGGCCTCTGGGCCGGCGGTGCGTGCTTCCCGGCCTCATACCGCGGTGACGAACCCGGTCAGCCATGGACGGCCACCATGCACACGCTGCAGACTCTGCAGATCCTCGGGTTGGTACCGTCGTCAGAGTCGGCGCGGCGCGCCATCGCCCTCGTCGAACAGAACGGCCGATGGGACCACGACGGACAGCGGTACTTCGAAGGCGAGGTGGAGCCGTGCATCAACGGTCGCACGGTGGAAACGGGTGCCTACTTCGGCATCGACGTTGCACGAATAGTCGATCGCCTACTCCAAGAACGGCTCGCCGACGGTGGGTGGAATTGCGAGGCGGAGAACGGCTCGGTGGTCTCGTCCATCGACACCACCATCAACGTGTTGGACGGCCTCCTGGAGTTCGAGCAGGCCACGGGCGGCTCGGACGAGGTGCGCGCAGCCCGGCTGACGGGAGAGGAATACCTCCTCGAACGCTCCCTGTTCCGCCGCAAGAGCACCGGCGAGGTCGCCGACGCCGGGTTCCTCGACTTCGCCTTTCCGTACTACTGGCGCTACGACCTCCTACGTGTGCTCGACTACTTCCGCCGATCGGGCTCCAAGCCGGACGGTCGGATGGAGGAGGCGATAGACATCGTGCGGTCGAAGCAACAACCCGACGGCCGGTGGCTGCTGGATCGCATCCACCTCGGCCGCGTTCACTTCCATCTGGAAGCGCCCGTGGGCTCACCCAGCCGCTGGAACACCTTGCGCGGCCTACGCGTACTGGATTGGTGGGAGCTGGCAGCGTGATGTCCGGCGGACTCCCAGGACACTCCCAGCATCCTCTCAGTCGGCGATGGTGATCTGGCCCAATCCCTACCGAGAGAGACCATGACGGAGCCGAACGAGCACGACGACCACGGCGGCCTCCACGGGGACATGCCGGAGCTGCTGCCCCGCCGCGAGGCACTGTTGTGGATGGGCGGGGTGAGCCTCGCCGGCTTGCTCGCGGCTTGCGGCTTCGGTTCGGCCGAGGCCACCACGTCCACGGCCGGCACATCCACGACGACAGTGGGCTCCGAGTCGACGACGACAACGGCTGAAGCCACCGCACCCACCACCACCCCCGGCGCAGCACCTGAGTCGACCACAACCACTGCACTTTCCGAGCTGATAGGTGCCGAGATCCCCGACGAGACTGCCGGGCCGTTTCCGGCCGACGGCACCAACGGACCCAATGTGTTGGCCGGCGACGGGCCGTTCAAGGCCGACATCACCACGAGCTTCGGACCGATGTCGGGCACTGCAGAAGGCGTCCCGACCACGCTGCAGCTCACCATCGTCGACAACGAATCCGGCGAACCCGTGCGAGGCGCGGTGGTGTATCTGTGGCACTGCACTGCGGACGGGAGGTACTCGATCTACGAGATCGACGACGAGAACTACCTGCGCGGCGTGCAAGTCGCCGATGACGCCGGGCGCCTTTCCTTCCAGACCGTGTTCCCCGGGTGCTACCCGGGCCGGTGGCCGCACTGCCACTTCGAGGTGTTCAGTTCGCTGGACGAGGCGTCGCTGGGTTCGGCCGCGATCAAGACGTCCCAGCTCGCCTTTCCACAGGCCGACTGCGAGGTGGTCTACACCGACGACCGCTACGGCAACAGCGCCGCCAGCCTGGCCCGCCTCTCGCTGTCCTCCGACGGTGTCTTCCGGGACGGATGGGCCGACCAGCTCGCCAGCGTCGCCGGCTCGATCGAGGGCGGGTTCACGGCTTCACTGCTCGTACGGGTCTGAACGCCGTCAGCGCAAGCGAGTCACGAAGACGTACTCGCGGCTGTCCTCGGACAGCGGGTTGCGGTCGAAGTCGCCGTACAGAGCCTCGACCTCGAGTCCGGCGACATCGATCAGACCGAGCCACTCGTTCTTGGTCGCCCACCACAACGAGGTGACGCCTCCATCATCGAGTACCAGGTCGACCCGGTTGTCTGGGACGTTGTATCGAATCGTGTATGGCACCGGCTCGTCCTGCCGTACACCGTCGAGCTGAGCGGCAAGTCGATGGTCGAACGCGTACGCATTCCAAGCGAAGCGAGCGTCGGGACTCAGCGAGGCGGCCACGCGTTCGAATGTCCGGCGCCGATCGGCCCACGTGGGCAGGTGGAGTAGGGATCGACCCGGGCAGTAGATCAACCCTGCCGGAGCCTCGAGCTCCAGGTCACGCATGTCGCCTTCGCGCAGATCCAGCTCCACACCAGCCTCGCGTGCCGCCGCCCGTGCTTGTGCCAGCATCGCCGGGGAGGCGTCGATGCCGATCACGCGCCGCCCCGCAGCCAGGGCGACGGGAATCGCGACCCGGCCGGTGCCGACGGCGAGCTCGACGATGGGGCCATCGGTCCGTGACGCCAGATCGACGTAGAACGGCACATCCTCGGTCATGTCGGCGGCCCACTCGTCGTAGTGCTCGGCGAACCGCTCGTCCCAGCTCATTCCGTGAGGCTATTCGGTACTCACGCCGCAGGTCGACGCCAGAGCCTTTCCTCGGCGGCCAGGGCCCGGCTCCAAGCTATGTGATGTCGCTCGACGAGAGGCAACGGACCAGCCTTCGCCACGCCCTTCGGGATGCGCTGTCGCCGGACGACGGCAGCATCTTGCTGACAGCCCGGGCATGGGCCATCCGGGGAATCCGCGCGTCTCCCTGACGGTGGTTCACATGGTGATGACCAGCTTGCCGATGGCCCGCCCCTCTCCAAGGTGGCGGAGCGCATCGGGCACGGCGTCGAGCGGGTACTGCTTCTCGACCAGTGGCGTGATGGTTCCGGATTCGGCCAATCGGCCGACCTCCGCGAGATCGTCGCGATTGGGTCGCGCGATCAGCACGCCGAGCGTGGCGGTCCCCATCTTGGACATCAGGCCGCCTACGACGGCGGCTTCGAGCAGCCGCGGCACCGAAGCTCCGACCACCAGATAGACACCGGAGGAACCGAGGGCGCGTTTCTTGGTGAAGATCGACCGCACACCGACGAAGTCGAGTATGCGGTCATAGCGATTCCCAAGCCGCGTGTAGTTCTGCCGGGCGAAGTCGACCACGTGCGCTGCCCCGAGCGAACGGATGGCGTCGAGCTTGGCGCCACTGTCCACCCCCGTCACCTCCGCCCCGAGTGACGCCGCGATCTGCACGGCGAACGAGCCACCCCCGCCGCCGGCACCGTTGATCAGGACTCGCTGACCCGGCTCAACCTGGCCTTTGTCGCGCAGTCCTTGGAGAGCGAGCACGGCCGCCTGCGGCAGGGTGGCTGCGTCGACGAAGCTGAGCCCCGGCGGCTTGAGTGCCAACGGAGCCCGCTCGGGAAGTACGGCGTACTCGGCGAACGTGCCCGCTCCGAAATACAGGGCATCACCGAACACCTCGTCACCCGGTCTGAACCGGGTCACTCTGCTGCCCACTCGCTCCACGATCCCGGCCACGTCGGAACCGAGAATCGGATTCTTGGGTCGCCAGAATCCGGCACCCGAGAAGCGCACGAACGCAGGTCGCCCACTCAGCGCCTCCCAGTCGGAACGGTTCACCGAGGCGGCGCGAACCCGGATCAAGACTCCGTCCTCTTCGACGCTCGGCATGTCGACCTGGGCGAGCTCGAGCACTTCGGGTGGTCCGTACCGCTCGTACACGATGGCTCTCACGTCGCTCTTGCGTGCAGTCGACTGGCATCGACCCTACCGAAACAGCCACCCGCCGGAGTGCGTGCCGTAGCTCTGGTGACTGGCGACGACCCCGGGCGGGTCGATCGTGTAGGAATGGGCACCGCGAGTCGACGAGGAGAAGTTCACATGAGCAAGGTTGCGATGTTCGGCACCATCACGTGTCGCGACGGCATGGCCGACGAGATGGAGTCCGTGCTGGCCCAGATGGTCGAAGCCGCCCACCACGAGCCCGGCGTCGAGATCTACTCGTACCACCGTGGCGCCGATGACACGTTCTGGTTCTTCTCGCTGATGGCCGACGAGGACTCCATGCAGCACCACGGCAAGAGCGAGGCGATGCAGGCCGCCATGCAGGCCTTTGGCCCCCTGATGGCAGAGCCACCGCAGGTGACCCAGGCGAGGCCGATTGCGGCCATCGGCTTCGACGTCTGAGGGCGTTGCCGGCCCCTCGGCACGGCGACCGGATCGGTACACCTGGCCATCGGCTACCGGGTCACCGGTGGACGGGGCAGCCCGGCGAACGCCTAGGGTCGCGCCGTGACCGCTGATCGCCCACTCGATCTCATCGTCTTCGGAGCCACCAGCTTCGCCGGCCAGATCGTGTGTTCCCATCTCGTCGGTCGGCACGGCACCGACGGCTCCCTGCGGTGGGCGATCGCCGGGCGCAGCGCCGCCAAGCTCGCCCAGGTGGCCGCCGACACGGGCGCCGATGTCGAGCGCATCGTCGCCGATGCGGGCGATGCAGCGGCGATGAGGAGCCTGGCCGAGCGCGCCCGCGTGGTGGCATCGACCGTGGGCCCCTATGCGCGGTACGGCTCCGAGCTCGTCGCCGCCGTTGCAGCTGCGGGGACCGACTACTGCGACCTCTCCGGTGAGCCCCACTGGATGCAACGGATGATCGATGCCCACGGCGATGCCGCCGAGGCCAGCGGGGCCCGCATCGTGCATGCCTGCGGGTTCGATTCGATTCCGTCGGATCTCGGCGTGTGGTTCACCCAGCGGCTGGCCCACGAACGGTTCGGCGAGTACTGCCGGAAGATCGCAATGCGCGTCAAGGGATTCAAGGGCGGCGCGAGCGGCGGAACGGTGGCCAGCATGATGACCGTGATGGAGGAGGTTGCGCAGAACCCGCAGCTCCGCAAGGTGCTCGGCAACCCGTACGCGCTCGCCCCGGCCGACATGCGCCGCGGCGTCCGGCAGCCGAACGTCACCCTCCCCCAACACGACGAGGCGTCAGGACAGTGGGTCGGCCCCTTCGTCATGGCATCGGTCAACACGCGCGTGGTGCATCGCAGCCATGCGCTGCTCGGCCGACCGTGGGGCGAGGACTTCCGCTACGACGAGGCGATGATGATGGGCGATGGCCCGCTCGGGGCCGCCAAGGCAGGCCTGCTGGCCGGCGGACTCGGCGGTTTGATGGGCGCCGCCTCGATCGGCCCGATTCGCAAGCTGCTCGAGCGGGTGGTGCCCAAGCCCGGAACGGGTCCCTCACCCGAGGCCCGGGAATCCGGGTACTTCAACCTGCGCTTCTTCGGCGAGACCGGCTCAGCTGACACCATTGAGACCAAGGTCACGGGAGACCGCGATCCTGGCTACGGATCGACGGCCAAGATGATGGGTGAGGCTGCGGCGGCCTTCCTCGATGTCGACCACGGCACCACGCCCGGCGGCTTCCACACACCGACGACGGCGTTCGGTGACCTCTTGATCGAGCGACTCGTGGAACACGCCGGACTGACATTCTCGGTGGTTGACTGAAGAGGTGGACTCAGACGACTCGTCGCACGAGGTCCAGATCGTCTGCACCCACCACGACCCGGTCTCCGGTTGCCATGTACAAGGTATGAAGCCTGGCACCTGCGTCGGCAATGGCGCGAGCGAGTCGCCCAAGGGCTCCCGGTGCGACGTCGATGTCGACGATGAGCACTTCATGCTGGTCGATCGGCGTGAAGCCTTTCCCGGCGAGCGCGCTTCGTGCTCGCGCTGCGTCCTCCTCGGCGACGACGACCCGAATCACTCGACCTTCCTTGCTCGGAAAGGTGCTCGACGCCTCAATGGCGATACCTCCCGCGCCGAGCGTCTCCCACAGCTCTGCGACGGCTCGACCCGGACCGATGACGAAGGTCATGTCTTGCATCGTGTTCTCCAACTCACGGGGCTGGAACGCTATTCGATCCACACGCGTTCGGCGAGTGGTCCCCGCACACATGACGGCCACATCGCTCCACACGACGTCGTGGATCGACCTCGACTCAGAAGAGCGCTTCGCCGGGGAGGGCGCTTGCTTGCTGCACCCAGTCGGTGAATCGTGCCTCGTCGAGCTCGTCGTCCTCGTGGATGTGGAGGTACCGGACGTGGTCGTACTTCGACGCCACCGGAGGAACCGGATCCAACGAGCCACCGTTCAGGAACGTCACCTTGAGGTACTTCGTGAAACAATGGAAGCTGAGGAACCAACCCTGGCCCTCGATGCCGTAGAAGGGCGAGTTCCACCGGACGGCCTTGCGCACGTCCGGCACGGTGCGGGCGACGAGGGCGTCGAGCCGGCGCCCGATACCGCCCTTCCACCCCGGCATGGCGGCGAGGTACGCCTGCACCGGACCGTCACCGTCACCCTTCGGAATCTGAGGGTTGCCCCCCGAAAGGAGGACCGGCTCGCCACGATCCTCTGCCTCAGCCACGAGTACCGTCTGCGCCCCTGGCCGGGACCGAGGCGGGAAGGTTCACAGCCGACATGCGTGGTGAAACCATGGTCGCCACGAGTGTATCCGGGGCCGCACCCGATACGCGAGCCACACCTACCAGCTCAGGCACCGAGCGAGCGCCCGCATGTTCAGCTGATCGTGGCGGCGTTGAAGGTGTAGTTGAACCGAATGCAGAAGATCGCCACGGTCGAGTACTCGGCGAGGTCGACGTCGTCGGGGATCTCGTAGTTCTGATTCCCTTGATTGCCTTTGAGCTCGCCCAGGTCGTAGAAGCCATCCACGTGATAGGCGTCCCGGTCGTCGACGAGACCCGACGGACTCAAGATCACTCGGAGATCGGGGCCGTTGGAGACATCGAGGTTCTCGAAGCGGATGACTCGGGTTCCGTCTTCGAGCTCGATGAGGAACACGTCGCCGCTGCCCGCCTTGCCGGGAGATTGCAGCTCGGACTGGTGAAGCACGATCGGCCCGGCCGGCACCGTCGTCGTGGTGGTAGTCGTCGTCGACGTGCTGGTGGTCGTCGTGGTGGTCGCATCGTCCCGCGACTCTGTGGTCGTCGTGGGAGCGACGGTCGTGGGGGGAGCCGACGTCGTCGTGACCGCGGCCGCAGCCGGTGAGGCGAAGCCTTCGAGTCCCTCGTCGACCCGCTCGTCGATGAACAGCTTCTGCGGCTCGAACCAGACGATCACGAACACGGCGAACCCGACGGCCGCCACGGCCGCGGCAACGGCAAGCCTCCGATGTTCCCGAATCCAGTCGCGCATGTCGTTGCTCCTTGGTACCGATGCTCGCATGAGGTAACCACGGATCACGTCGGATATGTCGAAACATTCCATGAACGGCCCGAAACCAACCTCAGCCCGTTTCCGCCACACGTGAAGAGGTCGACGCGAGCTGCGCGGGGCAGCCCTCACGAGCACGTGGGCGCAGGGTGCCCGGTCGCCCGGCTCAAGGAGCTGGATCGGCCCGGGCCGACTCGAAGTACCCGGTGGTCGTCTCGATGTGCCGCACCCGGGCCGCACCGTCCTCGAAGATGTACTCGACGGTGCCGCGCTCCGCGTGGCCGATGACGTAGTACTCGACGACGAAGACGTGCTCGTACGGCCAGGCGCCACGGGTGAGGACGGACGCGTCGGAATCGGCACGGTACCGGCCGTCCAGCCCCAGCTCCCACTCGTACGGCCCGGCCACGTTCTCGCCCCGGATGAAGGCAACGTCCCCGTCGAAATCGATCTCGAACCAATGCCATCCCCACTCGTTGGGTCGGAACCGGTACCGGACCCCATCGATTGCGGCCGCGAGCTCGGGCAGTACGACGCTCTCGCCGTCCGGCCCGGAGCTGGCGGCGTCGACGGCGGCTGCGAGACGGGCCTGGGCCTCCGGATCGGCAGGTAGCGCGTCGTCCGATTCGATGGCGCCGAGTACCTCCGTGTACACCAGGGCGAGCAACGGATCTGCCCCGAGAGCCACCGGCATGTCGCCGGAGCCCTCCAGAGCCTCTTGTGTGGCAGTGAACGTCACCACGAGATCGAATTCAGGAAGGATGATGATGTACTGCCCTGCGAACCCGATCGCCATCGGGTGGCCGGCCCAGTTGATCCACCACTGATACCCGTAGCCGTCGGCCGAGGCGCGCTCGGCGGCGTGGACGGCGGTAGCGGCCTCGACCCACCACTGGGGCACGATCTGTTTCCCGTCCCACTCCCCGTTCCGGAGATACAGGTAGCCGATCTTCGCCATGTCGGTGGGGAGCAGCATCAGGTCGCCGGAACCGAAGCTGATCCCCTGGGGGTTGGCTGGCCAGACATAGTCGGAGATGCCCAACGGCCCGAACAGCACCTCGTCAGCGAACTCGGACGCCGGCTTCCCTGTGACCTCGGTGAGGATGGCCGACAGCAGCTCTGATGCCCCGTTGCAGTACTCGAAACGGGTACCGGGCTCCTCGGACATCGGTAGTGCCAGCACATGCGCCGCCCAGTCGGTGCTCCCCCGCATCTCGATCAGGCCCTGCCACTCGTACCTGTACGAGTCACGGCACTCCAGGCCGCTCCTCATGGTCAGCAGGTCCTCGACCGTCATGGCCGCCTTCAGCGCATCGATCTCGGTCGGTGCGGCCGCGGGGAGTACGTCCACCACCGGCACATCGACGCCGGCAAGAAGGCCCTGATCGATGGCGATGCCGATGAGTGTGCCGGTGACGCTCTTGGTGCATGAGTGGATGTTGTGGGCCTGGTCCTCCGGGAAGGGGTAGATCACGGTGTCGAGTACGACGTGGCCGTGACGCACGACGGTGACGCTGTCGAGCCAATAAACGGTCGCGGCATCCTCCACGAGATCGACCAGCACGCTCGAGCTCATCCCCATCTCTTCCGGGGTGGCGACCGGCCAACGCTCAGTCGGCCATACGTCCGGCAACATCGTTGTCGTGGTCATCGCGGGCGCTGCCGTCGAAGTCGTGGTCGGCGCCGGAGCGGGCGACGTCGAAGACGTAGCCCCATCATCCGAATCACCGCATGCCGGAACCATCAAGGCCACACACACTCCCACCATGACCCAGCTCCGCCGGCATGCAGAACCGTGACCCATGACTGCCCCCTACCCCTTCATTGTCGTCCAGTCGGCAACCCCCCCGAAAGGGGCCTTCGGCACAACGGGGCGCCACGGCCGAGCAGCACCCGGGGTGGCTGGACGGCCACGGTCTGAGACGCCGAGATCATCACAGTTGTCGGCACGTGGAGCGTCGCCCGACGAGACGCCCGATCGACCACGGGCGTCGAAGCGCAGTGGCGGGCCACGCCCCTAGCCTGCCGGCGTGACTGAGCCGTGGTCAGACATGACCGAATTCGTTCGCCGTTCCTACAACGATGCGGCGGCAACGTATCTGCGGGCGCGCCGTGACGACCAACACGATCTGCCGCAACTCGATCGCCTGATCTCCCACTTGCAGCCCGGAGATCGCGTCCTCGATGTCGGGTGTGGTCCAGGGCTGCCGATCGGGGCGCATCTGGTGTCCTCCG
>JBFGCM010000017.1:0-49268 GCA_041581135.1 Acidimicrobiia bacterium | reverse complement strand
GACTTCTCCACGGCGTCGGGATGGCAAGCCCGCCTGGCCGGGGATTTCACGGGTGACGGTCTGGACGACATCGCCCAGTTCCATCCCTCGAATGGCACGTGGTGGGTGACGACGTCGACGGGTGCGGCGTTCGTGACCAAGCTGTGGGCCGACTTCGGCACCGCCGATGGCTGGCTGTGGCGCAGCGTCGGCGACTTCGACGGCGACGGCTTCGACGACATCGCCCAGTTCCACCCCTCGAACAACACGTGGTGGGTGTCCGAGTCCAGCGGAACGGCCTTCATCACCACGCTGTGGGGCGACCACAGCTGATCATCCGGGTTGCCGATCCACCGAAGCTTTCGTATCCTCGCGCCTCCACCCATTCGGGGGTGGTGTAATCGGTAACACAGCGGGTTCTGGTCCCGTCGTTGGGGGTTCGAGTCCTCCCCCCCGAGCCATATCCGTTGATTTGGGGTCTACACTCAGGCCTCAGTTCTGGCCCCGTCGTCTAGCGGCCTAGGACGCCGCCCTCTCAAGGCGGTAACGCCGGTTCAAATCCGGTCGGGGCTACGCAGACTTGCCGTTGGCGCGTCGTTGCAGGGACCCCGCTGCCCGGGCGTTTCTGCGTTCACAAGGCGTTGCTTTGGTCGAGCGTTCCGTGCGATGGTGGGAACGCAACTACGTGCCATGTCCCCTCACGGCACGAATGCGCGCTCGGCGACCGAGAGCAGCCGTGGCCTGAGGGTGTTCGAGATCGAGCGGGCACACATCGAGCTGTCCGTCCGGAGCCTCGAACAGGAGGGCAGGACACGGGCGACGGTGGCGAGGTGGGCGACGACGTCACGTGACAACGAGCGTTCGCGGTCGACGGCCATTGATCGGCGTCGGCGTAGGGCACTTCGATGTCGAGCAGCAGCGTTCCGCCAGGCTCCAGGTGATGTGAAACTCGACCAGGGCTTGGGCGTCTCCTTAGCGACTACTTCCGAGCCCAATGGCCCCGCACACGAGGATCGTTTGGTAGCTGCGAGGCAAGTTCAAGGCGTGTAGTGGCTGGACAGAAAGGTTCGGTGAGAGCCTTCAAGCACTGCCTTTTCACGGCAGATGACGATCATGTCAGCGGACACGTCATAGCGCCAGATCGGCACGTACGCGTTCGCAGCCGAGCACGGGACCGACCGCCGCTTGTGGTCGCGCATTCTGGGAGGTCGCCGAGCAGACTGACCGAGGGCACCGACTGACACCCGAGCGCCGCGGAAGCTGGCGCGCCGGCTTCTCTTGTGTCGTTCTTGCACGCGAGTTCTCGCCGACCCCAAGCGCTTTCAGTTGAAGCCAACGCTCGAAGCGTTGGCAACGGAGAGCGCCAGGACCCGGCACGTGCAAGGGCCCGGACCGTGGGCTACGGCCCGGGCCTCGCAATGTGGACGGGTCAGGGCAAGCTGACCTCCTGTGTCTGCGGGTTGAGGCGGTCGAGCTTCATCGCCCCGCCGGTCACCTTGTCGCTCACACGGAACACGTTCAGGCCCCGGGTGATGTCGGACTCGTAGACGAAGTTGTTGTACCAGTAGCTGGACCACGATCCGCCGATCTGGCATTGGCCGCCACAGAAAGGACCCGGTCCAAGCGACACGGGGTCGGACCATGCGACCGAGAACGGGTTCTTCGGGTCGGTGAAGTCCGTGACCCAGGTCCCGGCCTGGTAGTTGCCGCTCACGACGACATATCGGCCGCTGCGCAGCGGCACGATGTTGTAGTTGTGGATCGTGCAGTTCTCGTCGGCGCCCTGGTCACGTTCGAGGACCCACTCACCCAGCTTGGTTCCGTTGTTCCCGTCGTAGAAGAACATCGTCTTGTCGACGTCGGGATCGTCTTCCTCGCATTCGCCGGCGCCTCCGCCTCCCGGCTCCCAACCGGCCACGAGGACCTCGCCGTCCCAGGTGAAACCGGCCGAGTGCCAGCGACCGTTCGACTCCGAGTCACCGACGCCGGGCTCGACCACCGTGAACAGAGGTTCCGGATCCCGGGGGTTGCTGATATCCCACACGTTTATCGTGTCGGCGCTGGCGCACATGGCCTTGTTGACACCGCCGAGGATGACGGCGGCGTCGTGACAGCCCGTGCGCACCAGCGGGTCGTTGGGTCCAGCCAACGGTTCACGATGAATCAAGCTGATGGACGCCGGATCAGCGAGCGGCACCGCGATGACGTCCATGAAGTCACCCAGGGCGTTCTGTCCGTCGATATCGAGGCCGACGCCGCAGCCGCTGCTGCTCGAGTTGTTGCTGTAGATGATCAGGTCACCGTCATCGACCCCAGCAGCCGTGGCGGTGTGCGAACCGCAGGGCAGCTCGAGCGAGCCGAGCAGCGCCGGATCGGCCGGGTTGCTGATGTCCCACACGTGCACACCCTCGAACCCGGCAGGCACGATCGAGTCGCCACAGACCCGGTCGGTCGAGCGTTTCGTGTTCCACGACCGGACCAAGACGTTGTCCCACACCACGATGTCGCCTTGGTCACCGTTACATTCCGGGTGGGCGATCAGTTTCGGGTTGCCCGGTGCCGAGATGTCGATCACCCGGAACCCGTTGTAGTTCCCCTGATACGCCAGTTTGCCCTGGAATGCGATGTCCGAGCTGACCACTCGCTCCCCGTCGGGTACCGAGAACGTAGCCGGCTGAGGGCTGTGGCCCATCGCGTGCATGTTCTGTGTGGACGGCTCGGTGTCGTGGTCCGCCGAAGCGGTGCCGGCGGTTGTCGCCACTAGGCCGAGGACCATTACGACCACAAGGATCGGCAATCGAAGTCGACGCATACCCACTCTCCTCTCTCTCTTGGGCCACCGCGCTCGATCGAAGAGGATGGCCACTCCCTAGAAACCTACGCGTGCCGAGGGCGACTTGGATACCTGCGGCATGCCGGCCCCACACCGATCGTCCGCGAAGGCGGATTCCCCGCTGCGGGATATGTCTGCGACCACGGCTCATCAGGTAGGACCGAACGTGACGTGGGGCCCGTCCCGGTACGGGGGACGGCAACCCGGGTGCGGACTTCGGACATCTGACTTCCCGTGGCGAGCTTGTGAGTTTCCACCGAGATCAAGAGCTCCTCGTCTGATCCGGCGTCTGGCTTCTGGCGTCTGGCGTCTGCTCCCCGAGCCTCAGGCCGTCACGAACGCGGCTGCGCTCACTCGCAGATGTCGTAGCGTCGGCACTCGGCTGGAGTGAGCTCGCGCGTGAGCAACTCCCGGGTGTGCTCGTCGAGCAGCCTGCGTTCGATCGGGTTGATGAGGGGCAGCAGTTGCGTGCCCCCGGTGATGAGCGTCTGGCCGTCCGGGCTCCAGGTCATGCCATACAACGGCCCGTCGTGGGGGATGCGGATCAGCACGTCGCTGCTCGGTGTCGACCCGTTGTCTCCGGCGAGGTGCAGATCGAACACACGCGCACCCACCTGTGCCTCACTGGTTGCGGTGGCCAGGCGCCCGTAGACCGATGTACGCCGGCTGCTCCGTCGGCGTCTGTGGCTGTCTCACCTGCGAGGAGTGCCCTCAGGGCCTTCTCCTGAGAACTCGACAGAGAACCCGGCGGCCGCCGCCTACCTGAACGAGGGACGAGCGCAGACCGAGCAGCACGGCCGGTTCAGCATTGGGGGGTCGTGTGGTTCACATGCCCTCTCTTCGGACGACCGCCGTCCGGCCCCCCGGTTCAGCACCGGCGAATTCCCTAATCTCCTCCAGATGCGATTCGGATCGGGGTACTCGACCGAAGAGAACACGGCGGCGGCGCTCGCCGAGGCGCTGACGGCGGCAACGCGCGATCTCGACGCCGATCCGGACCTGTTGTTCGCGTTCGCCACGCCCTCGCACTCCGCTCACGCCGAGCACATTGCCTCCGTGGTGGCCGGCCTCGTCGCCAAGGGTGGTACCTCCCTGGGGTGCATCGCCGATGGTGTCATCGGTGACGACAAAGAGGCTGACGACGGTCCTGGGATCTCCGTGTGGGCGGCCGTCCTGCCGGGCGTGGAGCGCGTGGCGCGGCATCTCGAGGCGGTCCGGGTGCCCGGCCGTGGTGTGGTCGTGTCGAGCGCTCCGCACAACGACGGAGCAGTGGGCGTGGTGATTTTGGGCGACCCTTTCTCGTTCCCTGCGGTCCCCTTCGTGGCCAGGTTGGGAGAATCAGGCCTGCCCGTCGTCGGCGGTCTGGCGAATCCGGGGCAGGAGGGTGCGGTCATGTGGCTCGACGGGGTGGTCGTGGACCATGGAGCCATCGTCCTGTCGCTCGCCGGCGATGTGGAATTCTCACCGCTGCTTTCACAGGGATGCCGACCGCTGGGCCAACCGGCCACCGTGACCTCGGCCGAGGATCGGGAGCTTCTGACGATCGCCGGAGTGCCTGCCGTCGACTATCTGCGTGATCTCTTCAACTCGCTCGATCCCGATGAACAGGAGTTGGCGCGCCGGGGCCTGCATCTCGGCGTGGTCGTCGACGAGTACCGGCCGGGATTCGACCAGGGCGATTTCGTCATCCGGGCCGTGATCGACATCGATCACGATCACGGCTCAGTGACCGTGGGCGAGAAGGTACCCGTCGGCCGCACCGTGCAATTCCAGGTGCGAGACCCGTTGAGCGCGGATGCCGACCTCCGCCAGGCGCTGGGGGACCGCTCGGCAGACGGCGGGGTGTTGTTGTTCGCGTGCAACGGGAGGGGGCGGCGGTTCTTCGGAGAACCCCACCACGACGCCTCGCTCATCACGCGAGTCATGGAGCCGCCTGCCCTCGCCGGGATCTTCGCCGCCGGAGAGATCGGGCCCGTTGGCGACAGCAACTACCTCCATGGTTTCACGGTTTCACTGGTGGAGGTCCGATCGACGGCGCCGTGACGGCTGCCGATCAGCTCTTGCCGTAGGCAGGAATCGCTGCGCCGTTCACGACGTCGGACGCCGGGGAGCACAAGAAGTCGATGACGGCGGCGATCTCCTCGGGCTTCGGCCAGTCCATGTAGTCGGCGTAGGGCAGCGCCGACCGGGTCGCCGGCGTGTCGATGAGGTTGGGGAGGATGGCGTTGGCGTTGATCTCGGTGTCATCGAGCTCGTGAGCGACGCTCTTGGCGAGCGAGATGACCCCCGCCTTGGCGATGTTGAAAGCGGCCTGGCCCGCCGGATTGTCGAACGCAGCTCGGCTACCGACCAACACGATGCGGCCCCATCCCGACTCACGCAGGTAGGGGATGACGGCGCGCACGGCGTAGAACGCCGAGCGCAGGTTGAGGTCGATCATGCGGTCGAACCGCACATCGTCGGTCTCGGCGACGTCGCGGCCCGCGGCCCAACCGCCGACGAGCGCGCACATGACCTCGATGCGGCCCAGCCGCTCGCGAGTTTCCGAGAAGAAGGCGTCCACTGCGCCCGAATCCGTGGAATCCACTCGCCGCAACAGCAAGCGGTCGTCGTCGAGGTCGAACTTCTCCTCGAGCGCTGTCGCTTCTTCAGGCACGATGTAGGTGATGGCCAAGCTGTAGCCGCGGTCGATGAGCACCGGCACGATGGCCTGGCCGAGCCCCCCGGTGCCACCGGTGATGACGGCGACCTTTCCCGTACCCATTTCGACCTCCTGACAGCGGGATTATCGCGCAACTGGTACGCTCTCGGAGACTTTCGCAGAGAGACGCGCCCTGCATGGGGCGCGGCGCAACATCTGAAGTCCAAGGAGGCTGTGTTGGCTGGCATCACATTGGAAGGTATCGGCAAGGTCTATCCGGACGGCACGAGGGCTGTCGGCGACGTCAACCTCGAGATCGTCGACGGTGAGTTTCTGGTGCTCGTCGGCCCTTCCGGCTGCGGCAAATCCACGATCTTGCGCATGATCGCCGGCCTCGAAGACATCACCGAAGGCAAGATGATGATCGGCGATGAGCTGGTCAACGACGTCCAGCCGAAAGACCGGGACATCGCCATGGTGTTCCAGAACTACGCGCTGTATCCCCACATGTCGGTGTTCGACAACATGGCATTCGGTCTCAAGCTGCGGAAGATGCCCAAAGACGAGATCAAGCGGCGGGTCGACGAGGCAGCAGCCGTCCTCGAGATCACCGAGTACCTGGATCGCAAGCCGAAAGCCCTCTCCGGTGGTCAGCGCCAGCGCGTCGCCATGGGTCGCGCCATCGTGCGTGAGCCGAAGGCATTCCTGATGGATGAGCCGCTTTCGAACCTCGATGCCAAGTTGCGGGTGCAGATGCGCACCGAGCTGGGCAGGCTCCACAGCCGCCTGCAGACCACCACCGTGTACGTCACCCATGACCAGGTCGAAGCGATGACGCTGGGCCACCGCGTCGTGGTCCTCAAGCCCGTGACGCATGCCCGCCCGGACAACCTCCAACAGGTCGCCCCGCCCACCGAGCTCTATCACGAGCCGGTCAACCTGTTCGTGGCCGGGGTCATCGGATCGCCCGCCATGAACATGGTCTACGGCAAGCTGCACGCCGAAGGCGATCGGGTGTACGTCGACATCGATGACATCAAGCTCGTCGTGGACCGCAAGGCCCTGGACCGTCACCCCGGCATCGAGAACCACATGGGTGAGCAGCTCGTGGTGGGCATTCGACCTGGTGACTTCGAGCACAGCTCGATGAGCCCGCTGGGACCGGAGCACCAGATCACGGTGGACGTCGAGATCACCGAGATGCTGGGTTCGGAGTCCTTCGTCCACTACACCCTGCCGCTCGCCCCTGTGATCACCCCCGACATCGAAGAGCTGCTCGCCGACAGCGGCGCTGACCCCTCGATTCTCGGCGACACTACGCGGTTCGCGTCCCGGGTGAGTTCCGATGTCCCCGTGCAAGCGGGCGACCGGATCACGCTGTCTGTGGACACGGGCAAGCTCCATTTCTTCGACCCCAAGTCGGGCCACCGCATCCGTCAGTGACCTCGATCAGGCCCCTGGCACCCACGGTGCCGGGGCGATGCCGACTTTGGCGAGCTCTGGAAGGAGTTCGTCACCGGTCAACGCCTCATGGAATGCGAGCGCGCCCGAGACATCCAGCCGGCCGCGTGCGATGAGGTCCACCGCTGCGGTCACCGGGAACGCAGTCGTCCGTGCCAAGGCGGTGAAACGCTCGTCGGGCCTATCCTCCAGTTGGACGCCGGTCACCTGGTGCGCTCCGTTGCGGACGGCTCGGGCCCAGCACCGCAGGATCACGACATCGGCGTCAGCCGGCTGAAGCCGGCGCAACGCTTCCCGCACCACGTCGCGTGGCACCACCGCTTCGCCGTCGATGATCCAGGCTTCGCGTCCGAACAGGCCCAGCTCTCGCATGACGGCGAATGACGTGGCGTGTCCCCGATACCGGAAGGTCTTGTAGTCCAGCTCGTGGACCCGGCTCTCCCACAGGTCACACATGGTGGACGTGCCGCCGCTGGTGTGGAATGCCTCCAGCGGTGGCAATCCAGGCCACTCGTGCTCCTCGACGTCGGTGAGCGGCTCGGCGACGGTGCGACGCCTCTGCCGGAGGATCTCCGCCGGCTCGCTGTACTCGGTCAACAAGCCGTCCGCCGAGAACGCCAGGTCGTAGCCGAGGGCTCCGACCGGCTCCTGCGGCAGCGCTCCCACCCGCATCCGCAGCTCCTGGATCGGGCCGTCGCCGAGCCGGCGCATGAGGTCGGTGGCGAGCACATTCACCAACCCCGGAGCCAGCCCTCCGTCGGGGATCACGGCGACGCCCGCCTCCAAGGCGGCTTCGTGGAGGGTGAGCTCGCGCTCGACGATGGTCGCGTTGCCGCCGAAGTCGAAGTAGTGGCAGCCGGCATCGATGGCCGCAGAGGCGACCTCGACGCCGTAGGCCCCGGGCACGGCGGCGATGATGGCGTCGACATCCTCGAGAGCCCTCTCCACGGACGAGGCATCCGCCACGTCGAGGACGAGGGGCTGCAGGTCGAGCTCGTTGGCCACTCCGTAGGCCGCCGCCCGGTCGCGGTCGGCGATGATCACGCCGTGGCCCCGGCGCGCCATGTCCCAGGATGCGGCCCGACCGACGATTCCGGCGCCCACGATGAGGACCCTCATGGTTCGATCCTGCGGAAGCTCTCGGCGGCCGACAATCCTGCGGCCTCGCCGGACGCGACAGCCCGATCGGAAACGCGTTGCACGAAGGCGTCCCTCTGCGCCTCGCCTTGGTTCGCCCCGCCCATGGTCGTCGTGCCCTGCGAGGCATGACACAGCAAGGCGGCGATCTTGCGGTCGACGAAGCCGTCGATGGCTTCCCAGTGGTTGGGCTCGTCGGCGGACCAGAGGAGCAGATCGGCGGGCCGATGTGCGGCGACGTCCTGATCGGGGAAGAAGAGATGGTCGCGTGCCGCCACGACGCCGTCGACCACACCCCAGCCCGTGGCCCGGTGGTCCGGATGCAGCTGGTACCGCTGCCACGGATCGTGGCTCAGCACGACATCGGGGCGGAGAGCTCGGATGTGGCGGCACAGCTCGGCACGGAGATCCATGGAGTACAGGAGCTCACCGTCGACATGGCCACCGAAGACCACCGCCGCGGCTCCGAGCTCGGCGGCCGCTTGTGTGGTCTCGGTCTGGCGCTGGTGGATGAGTACGGACGGGTCATCTTCGGGATCCCATGTGCCCTTGGAGCCGTCGGTCATCACCAGCACGGTCACCTCGCACCCTGCCGCCGCCCATTTCGCCAACGTGCCTCCGGCGCCGAACTCGACATCGTCGGGATGCGCGCCCACCGCCAAGGCTCGTCGTGGAGTGCCGATCGGTGCACGCGATTCCCGGAGCTCTGAGTAGAGGTTGGTTGGCATGCGATCAGCTTACGGGGAGGCCAGCTCGGTAACCCATCTCCCCGCCGGCATGGCGAGGATACGAGACAGGTCCTTCGTGGTGTCGAGATCGATGGCCAGCCCGGGGCGGATCACGACCGCGGCCGTGGGCAACGCTCGGCGATGCCGGTGATAGCTGCCGGGCCCATAGCCGAATCTGGAGAAGGCGGCGCGGGCGCCCAGCGCAGCCGTGCCGGCATCGTGGGACGGGGCCAGCACGGCCGACGATGCCGCCAGCGCGTCAATGAGCGCTGCGACATCGCTCACGGTGAGCAGGGGCAGATCGGCGTGGAGCACGAGCCACGGGGTCGCGGTCTTGCCGGCTCGAGCCACTGCGGCGGCGGCCGCGGCGTCGAGTCCCGTGCCCGGGTCGTCGATCGTGTCGAGGCCGAGCCCGTGGGCCCAGGATGCGACAGCCGGCGACGCAGTCACAATGGCGACGTGACCTCCTGACTCATCGGCCACCCTGGCGGTGTGGGCTGCTACGGCTTTGCCGAGACGAGACCGCTCCTCCGGGGTCAGGAGTGGTGCGAGTCGGGCCTTGGCGACGCCGAACGGCTTCACCGGGATGGCGACGAGCGGCTTCAGGAGCACGCCCCCTCGATGAGCTCGTCCAGGGTCCAGCCACCAGCGTCGGCGGCTTCGGTCCATTCCGCCAGCTGCACCAGCACGCCGTGCGCGCTCTTGGGGTGGATGAACGCCTCCTTCCAGCCTCCGCCGGCGTCGATGCCGACCACCTCGAAGCCACGTCGCCGGGCATCGGCGATGGCGAGGTCGATGTCGGACACCTTCACCGTCACGTGGTGCACTCCCTCGCCCCGCATGGTGAGGAAGCGGACGAGGAAGTGATCCCCGTCATCCGGATCACACGGTTGTATCACCTCGAGCGTGCCCGATCCGTCGAGCGCGAACTGCGCCCACAGGAAGCCGCCCCCTGCGTTGAGTCCACCTTTGCGGAAGCTCCCGCCCATGACCTCCACCAGCGGGAGCACCGAGGCGATGCTCCACGTGGCGATCGAGAGGTGATCGAAGCGTTCGATGAGTGGCGCCGTCATGAGGCAGCGAGACTACAGCGGTGTCGGCGCTCCGCCGCCTAGGCTCGCCGGGCACGCGGGAGGTGACATCAGTGGAATTCGGAGCGTTCGTTCCCCAAGGCTGGCGGCTGGACCTCGGCCACATTCCCCCGCCCATGCAGTGGGACACCATGGTGTCGATCGCCAAGGTGGCGGAGGACACGGGTTACGACTCCGTGTGGGTGTACGACCACCTCCACACCTTTCCCGACGTCACCCAGCAATCGACATGGGAGGCCTGGACGCTGATGGCCGGGCTGGCCGAGGCGACCGAGCGAGTGCGCCTCGGCCAGATGTGCACCTGCAACTCGTACCGGCCCCCGAGCTACTTGGCCAAGGTGACGGCATGCATCGACATGATGTCGGGCGGTCGCCTCGACGTCGGCATCGGCGCCGGCTGGTACGAGGCCGAGTACCAGGCCTACGGCTACGACTTTCCCAGAGCGGCGGTCCGGATCGGGATGCTGGACGAAGCGGTGCAGATCCTCCGTCTCATGTGGACCGAGGAGACCGCATCGTTCGACGGTCGGTACTACGCCATCGATGGCGCCATCAACCGTCCACAGCCGTTGCAAGAGCCCCATCCTCCGCTGTGGATCGCCGGTGGGGGCGAGCAGCTGACGCTGAAGGTGGTTGCCAAGTACGGCGACTACGCCAACTTCGGCGGCACGCCCGAGGTGTTTCGTCACAAGGTCGACGTGCTCCACCGGCACTGCGAGGCGGTGGGCCGTGATCCGGGGTCCATCACCCTGTCACGCAACGTCGACTGCCTGATCGCCGCAACGGAGCAGGAGGTGGAGGCCAAGTTCGAAGAGTGGCACAAGCCCGAGGGTCGTGACCTGGACGCATGGCGTCGCAACAGTCTCGTGGGCACGCCGGAAGCGGTCACGGCCGGCGTGGCTCAGCTCGCCGAGCAGGGTGTCGAGTACCTGATGGTGTACTTCGTCGACGCCTCCTGGGGCGACGGAATGCGCATGTTCGCCGAGCACGTGATGTCGGAGTTCTGAGCATCCGTGGGGCGCGCCGAATCGGTGTCCCCGTGAGCACCCCGGCGGTCACCCACTAACGTTGCGGCGATGCACCGCAAGACCAAGATCATCGCCACGCTCGGGCCCGCCGTCGCCGAGTACGACAGTATCTCGCGCATGGTCGAGGCCGGGATGAACGTGGCCCGCCTCAATTTCTCCCACGGGGACCACGGTTCCCATCGGCAGTTCATCGAGTGGGTGCGTCAGGCCAGTGTCGAGCACAACCAGGCGGTCGGCATTCTCCAGGACATCCAGGGCCCCAGGATCCGGGTCGGGACGTTTCACGGCGGCGCCGTGGAGCTCGAGCCCGAATCGGTCGTCGAGCTGGTTCCGGGTGAGGCGAAAGGCAACGCCGGACAGATCCACATCGAGAACCTCGACGCTGCCAACCTCGAACCGGGGTCGAAGGTGCTCTTGGCGGACGGGCTCATCACTCTGGAGGTCGAGGACGTCGGTGAGTTCCGCCTGAAGGCCCGCGTCGTCGACGGTGGTGTCCTCGGCGACCACAAAGGGGCGGCGTTTCCGGGCGCACGCATCGATCTTCCGCCGATCACCGAGAAGGACGTCGAAGATCTCGAGTTCGGTATGCAGGCCGGCATCGACATGGTGGCGGCTTCGTTCGTCAGCTCCGCCGCCGACCTTCGGTCGATCCGCCACCGCATCGGCGATGCTCCGCTCATCGCCAAGGTGGAGAGCGGTGCGGCATATGAGAACCTCCAAGACATCCTGGTGGAGGCGGATGGGGTCATGGTCGCTCGCGGGGATCTCGGCGTCGACATCTCCCTCGAACGACTTCCCAGGGTGCAGAAGGAGATCCTCGCCGCCACCAATGCGGCCGGTGTGATCTCCATCACCGCCACCGAGATGCTGGAATCCATGACCGCCTCGCCTCGGCCCACTCGGGCCGAGGTCACCGACGTGGCGAACGCCGTGCTCGACGGGACCGATGCCGTGATGCTCTCAGCGGAGACCGCAGTCGGGAAGTACCCCATCCGTGCCATCAAACAGATGGATGCGATCTGCCAGCAGGCCGAAGCCAGTCCTGGGTACGGAGCGGGTATCTCCGGATTCCTCGCCGACGAGTCCCGGTTTGCGTCGGCGGTCGCCTCGGCGGCGGTCGACACCGCCGACTACCTCGGCATCGAGACGGTGGTGGCGTTCACCGAGTCGGGGAGCACGGCTCGCCTGCTGAGCAAATACCGCCCGCAGGCCCGGATCGTTGCGTTCACCGCCGTCGAGCGCACGTATCACCACATGGCCCTGCTCGCTGCGGTCTTGCCGCTGATGTTCGAACGCATGGACTCCACCGACGAGATGATCGCCTCCGCGAGCGCGCAGCTCGTGGAGCGCGGGGTAGCGGAACGAGGGGAAGCGGTGATCATGGTGGCGGGAGTGCCGCCCAACCAACGCGCCTCAACCAACATCATGAAGGTCCACGTGGTGGGTTCCGGCACCCACGGCATGGGCGCGCACGACTGACCCGCATCGTGGGGTCGAGTCACTAGAGTCGGGCGCCGCACGGGGAGGTCTCGTTGGGTCAGTTGATAGAAGTCGAATCCACCCAGATCGGCGACGTCGCGGTGTTCGACACCGATCGCAGCATTACCGGACAGGACGGCACGGCATATGCCTCCGTGGCTGAGGCGGAAGCCGGAGCCGACTTCCCCGATGAGCTGGCGGCTCGCCTCTTCCGGCTCGATGCAGCCATCGATCACGTCTTCGTGGCGTCCAACCAGGTGGTGGTGCGCCGCACCGGTGGCTGGGATCCTGACGCCACAACGATGGCGGCGAACGTGATTCGCCAGTTCTTCGTGTACTACCCCGAGGCCGTGTGAGCCGGCGGTAGCCTCAGCCGCCCTCGTCGGGCGGCGGGTCTTCGCCATCATCCGGAGGTGGCTCCTCGCCATCATCCGGGGGCGGCTCCTCGGGTGGCGGGGGAGGCACATAGACGCCGACGCTGACGGTGACGGTCGCACCGGCGTCCGCGTAGTCACCACTGTCCGGGCTCTGGGTGACGATCAAGCCGTCCGATGCTTCGTTCTCGACCTCGACGGTCGAGCCCTGGACGAGGACGAATCCGGCGGCGGCCAGCGAGGCCTCGGCGTCGGCCAGTCCGAGGCCGATCACGCTGGGGATCTGCGTGGGGCACACCGTGGTGGAACCCGGCACGTTGCATGGATGCACCCGGATCTTGCGCGGGCGGGGCTGGTACGTGTGAGAATCCTTCTCCTCCACGACGCTTCCGTCGGGCATGGTGATGATCCTGGTGATCGTCACCGACCAACCTTGGGTGCCGTTCGCCTCCACGATCTCGGAAGTCGGAGCCAGCGAGGCGTCTTCGATGTACTCGATCGGTGGGTCGGTGATGGCGTAGCGGTCGGACTTGCGTGCGTCGCATTCCTTGCCGCCGTTGTTGCCGAAGAACCGCACCGTGATGGAGCTGCTGGTGTATCGGGTTTGGATGATCACCACCGCATCGCTGTCGTTGCGGAACACCAAGTCGGGAACCGGCCACGAGATGGTGGCCTCCCGACCTTCGGGGTAGCGGTCGAAGTAGAAGCTGTGCGGCTGGTGGGTGACGTCTTCGTAACAGCCGAAGAACACGGCGTTGTAGAACGTGGTGGCGAACTGGCTCACCCCGCCGCCCACGTCGTCGACGATCTCGCCGTGGAGGATCATCGGAGCGGGGACGTATCCCTTCGCCGAGGTGCGCCGGCCGACGTGGTCGTTCAACGAGAACTTCTCTCCCGGCCACACGACGGTGCCGTTCACGGTGTCGGCCATCGTGTGGATGTTCACCACCCGCGGCTGACCGGAGGGGTGCTTCGTGGTGTACTCCGACTCGAGGCGGATGGTGCCCATTGCCAACGCGTCATCCGTGGAGAAGTCGGGTAGCGCCCCCTCGGCGAGAGGGAACGTGGCCTCGTCCCGACCCAGAGCCGTCGAATAGAGGGTGTCGGTGACCTGGGTGATGTCGACGACCGTGCCCGGCTTCGAAGGAGAGATGGTGACCGTGTCGTCGTCGTTGATGATGAAGCGGGCGTCGACGGGCGGATCCTCGATGTCGTCCATGTAGGGCGTCAGGAACGCCTCCACGGCCTCCTCGCTCAGTTCGAGTCTCAGTTCGGTGCTCGGCGACTCGACCAGTTCGGTTCGCAGCGCCTCGGCCAGGAACTCGGTGGTGAACACGATCTCGAGTTCCTTGTCCGGTACCGACAGCACCACTGGATCGGACAGCACGCGATTGGCCTCGGCGACGACCAAGTCGATGTCGGCTTCGGTCAGCTGGGGCTCCACAGACTCCAGCGGCAGCTCTCGCGGGGAGACCTCACCGTTCGCCACTTGCAGGAACACGATCTGGTGCGCAGCCTCCCTGGCGACCCGCTGCCCGGACCGCGGATACAGCGGCACCGCCTCGCCGTCGACGACATCGATGTCGCCATCGAATGCCGGGTTGGCGACCGCCTGGTTCTCCCACGACACGAGGAACGACTCCAGCCGATTCTCGTCGATGCTCACCGGCAGCTCCAGCTCCCGCTGATCTCCGAAGCTGGCGAGCCACGCTTGGAGCTGGGTGAAGAACCCGCCGTCCCGACGCTGCGCCATCGCCTCGGTGATGACCTTGTCCTTGGCGACGGCCAGATCGACCATCGAGGCGTTGAGATCGAACTCGTGGCCGTTGACGACGAACACCGCCGACTTCGAGCGCAGGTCGGCTTCGATCTCGCCCAGGGTCTTCATGGCGTCTTCTTCGCCGAGACCACCGAGGGCGACCCCGCGCACCGAGACATTGCGCGGCACTTCGCCGTCGTTGGCGGCGCGGTCGATCAAGAACGCTGCGACCGGCAAGAACAGGACGGCGATCGGGACGGCTATGAATGAGGCGAGTCGAATATTACGAGTCATCCGGCAGAGAACGGTGAGGTGACCAATACTGGCGGCCCGGGGTCGAACGAGAGTGTACTGCTCCCGGCCACAAAACAAAGTCACACCGTGTCGGTGGCGCCGCCTACAGTCGCCCCATGGTGGTGTTTCCCGAGGTGCGCCCCGGAGAACCGGTCACGATCTCGGCGACGACGTTCGTGAGCTTCATGCAGTGCCCTGAGCATGCTGCCAGCCGATTGCGCGGCATCTACGGGCCGGAGAGCCCGCAGTCCTTTCGCGGCGCCTTGGCGCACCGCGTGTTCGCCCGGCACCTGGGAGGTGCACCCATCGCACCGGACGGCTTCACCCAGGCGTGCCGCGAGGAGATCGGGTCGGGGCTCAATTCGAAGCTCGGGTCGTTGCGGATGAAGCCGAGTGAACTGGAGCGTGTGATCACCGAGGTCGGCGACCTGTACGAGCGGTTCAAGCGGTTCCCTACCGACGGATTTCGCGCCGCCGAGGTCTACCTCGAACTGGAACCCACCGAAGGCGTGGTGCTGCGCGGGTCGGTCGACGCCGTCTTCGATGCGGAGGGTGGGGGAGTGCGACTGATCGACTGGAAGACCGGGCAGCTACGCGACGCCGAGCCCCAGATGTCGTTCTACGGACTCATGTGGGCCCTGGAGCACGGCGAGCTGCCGGCGTTCGTCGAAGCCATCAGCGTCAAGACCGGTGAGCGGTACGAAGCGGTACCTACCCGCGCCGGCGCACAAGCAACGGCCGATGCGGTCGGCGACGCCGTGGAGCGCCTTCGTGAGGGCTATGCCGACGGAATCGAGATGGCGCGAATTGCCGGTCCCTGGTGCCGCTACTGCCCCGTGGTCGACGACTGCAGCGAGGGGACCGCAGCTCTGTCGGTGCTCGATTCCGCTTCCGCCCCGGCGACGTCTCCGGCGTCCTGAGCGGCTTGTCCGGCTGGCATACTGCTGTCCCCACATGACAGCTCACACCCTCCTCGCACTCCACGCCCACCCCGATGACGAAGCTTCCAAGGGCGCCGGTACGGTGGCCAGGTACGCCCGGGCCGGAGTGCGATGCGTGCTGGTCACGGCGACCGGAGGCGAGGCCGGGGACATCCTCAACCCGGCTCTCGACAGGCCGGACGTGCGCGACGAACTGCCGGCGATCCGGCGCCGCGAGCTGGACACCGCGGCCGCCATCATCGGGTATCACCACGTCGAGCTGCTCGGCTACCGCGACTCCGGGATGCCCGGCACCCCCGCGAACGCGCACCCCGATGCCTTCGTCAACGTGCCGTTTGAGGACGCGCTGGAGGCGGTGGTCAGGTCGATACGCCGGGAGCGACCTCAGGTGGTGCTGGGATACGACGAGCACGTTCGCTACCCGCATCCCGACCACATCCGCGTTCACGAGCTCGCCCTCGCGGCCTTCGAGACTGCAGCCGACGCCACCCGCTTTCCCGCGGCGGGAGAGCCGTGGACGGTGTCCAAGCTGTACGCCCCAGTGTTCACCGTGGCACGCGTCCAGCAACTCCACGACGCGATGGAGGACCGGGGTCTCGACTCGCCCCTCCAGGAGTGGATCGACCGTATCGCCGAATCGGGGCACGAAGACCCTCCAGAGTTCACGCGGATCAAGGTCACCGACACGCTCGAGATCGGACGCGAAGCCCTGCGCGCCCATGCCACGCAGGTCGACCCCGATGGTTTCTGGTTCCAGATTCCGCTCGATGTGGTCGCCGATGTGTACCCGTTCGAGGATTACGTCCTGCTCGCCAGCCGGGTGGCGCGGGTGCCGGACGAGGAAGACCTCTTCGCCGGCATCTAGGGCCGCTTCAGCTCTGAGGCTGCCTTGTCGATGAATGCTCCATGGAACCGATCAACGGTGTCTTCTCCGGAGGTGGCATCAAAGGCGTGGCTCTCGCCGGAGCCGCCGCCGGCACCATGGAGTCGGGCCTGCGATTCGGCCATGCTGTGGGAACGTCGGCCGGAGCGCTGGTCGCGTCGCTCGTGGCTGCGGGCTACCAATCCCGGGAGCTCGAATCTGCCGTACGCTGGATCCCGTGGCCGGCCCTCCTCGATTGGTCGCCGCTGACCCGGATCCCGCTCGTGGGACGGGCCCTGGCGATGGCCTGGGACAAGGCACAGGCGTCGGGCGATCGTATCGAAGAGACCTGGTCGGCCTTGCTCGCCGCAAAAGGAGTCCGGACGTTCGGAGACCTCGAGGCGGGGCGACTCCGCATCGTCGCGACCGACCTGACCCACCAGCGCGGAATCGTCCTGCCCGACCACCTGCCGGCCTACGGGATCGATCCGGATTCGTTCTCGGTCGCACGAGCGGTGCGTATGTCGGCGTCGGTGCCGTTCCTGTTCAAGCCCGTGCCGTTGCGCAATCCCAAGACCGGGGACACCGCCCTCGTCACCGACGGTGCGTTGACCGCCAACTTCCCACTCCGAGTGGCCCGCCGTTCCCGGGTCTGGCCAGTGGTGGGGTACCGCTTTCTCGATACCGAGGATCATCGCCACCTCTCGGTCCGGGGTCCCGCTTCTCTGGCCCGCGCCGTCATCACGGCCGGGATCACCGCAGGTGAGATCATCCGTCCCGAGATCCGCGACGGCACGGTGGTCGTGGATCTTCGCGTAGATCGCGATCCCTTGGATTTCGATCTCTCTGCGGCGGAGGCCACTGCGCTCTTCGAGGGGGGCAGGAAAGCGGCGGCGGAGGCGCTCGGCGCCGCCCACCATGGAGGAGTGTCTCGGCATCCGGTAGCGCCGCTGTCGCCACGATTGGCCCGGTTGCGGCAGAGCGACTCGGTGACCACCCACTGACCCGAGCTGCGACCTCAGGCCACCCTTCTGGCGTCGCCCTTCCCAGGTTGCAGCTCCGAGCGGAGGTCGCCGACCAGGTCGACGAGCTCGCGGCGCATCTCGTCGAGGTCGTTGCGAACGGCCTCGACCCCGGAGCGAACACTCGTGAGCGCTCTGCGGGAGCTGGAGAAACGCTTGGCGAGTTCCTGGATGCGGTCGAGCTTGTCGGTGACGAGGCCGAGGTCGATGTCGGTGGCGTCGTCGCGGCGAGCGGCGAGAAGTGTGTCGGCGAACCGCACCGCCACGTCGAGGAGCACGCCATCGCCGTCGTCGACGACGAGAATGCGGTTGCCATATCGGGCGAACGAGCCGACCTCGCCCGGGTAGACCTCGCTCGCCGACACGCAGATGCCGAGCTCGGCGGACCGGTTGGTCATCGCTCGATCCAACTCGGCGAGGATGCCACCCTGTCCATGCAGCGCCAGGCTGGCCACGTTCTTGGCCTCGACGACGATGCGAGAGCCGTGCTCGGTGGCGAGCACGAAGTCCCCGACCAGGGCGTTGGAACCTGCGATGCCGGGCGTCGTCGACGTGCGCTCGACCACCCATCCGCCGATGCCGCGCGCCGTGGCGCGGAGGCGTTCCTCGACGATGTCTTCGTACGTGTTTCCCTTGCGGGTGCCCGCTGCGTCGGCTTCGGCGCGCCCGGCCTCCCTCACCACGACATCACGGAGCTCCGCGAACCCCTCGCGGACCGTGGCGGCAAGTGTGTCGAGACCGGAAGATCCAGATTCGAAAGCCGTCGCGATGCGGGTTTCGAGGAGCCCGCCGGGACCCAGGATCTCGTGGAGACATCCGATGAGCTGGGAGGTGTGGCTGTCGGCCTGTCCCGGATCCAGCCTCGTCAGCAGCTCCTGATGGACCGCCCCGAGCTCTGCCAACGCTCGTGCCATGTGAGAGGAGCGCAGTTCGGGGTCCAGCGACTCGCCGAGAGCCCGCGACGCCGAGCCCAGGACCTCCGCCACCTGCTGCTCGGCTCGCTGTGCGGCTTCGATCAGCATTCGATCGACCTGTTCGGCGACGCCGGTGATGCTGACGCCGATGCCCATGCTGAGCACGCCACGCGCCCCCACCGTGAGGATCTTGGCCACCTCGGCCGCCCATCCCGACTCCGGCGTCGCCGCCAGGAGCTCCACGAGCGCCGCATCCTCGACCTCGAGATCGTGGATCGTGACGGATCGGTTTTGGATGGTGATCTGCGCCATGCGGTCACCGTACGAGCGGGGTGTGACAAGAACGACGGGCACCTTGTGCTGTAATCGCCCTGATGCAGCCAAATGTCTCCCGCACTGCGGCGCTCCGCACCGGCCTCGAGGAACTCGGAGATGCTCTCGAGGCTGCGTCGTTTCACCTCCCGGGGCTCAAGTGCCACGAGGCGGAGCAGCGCGATCTCATCCGCACCGTTCGGGAGTACCTGCTGCCGCGGCTGCGCGATCCGGATTCGCCCGTAGTCGCCGCCATCGTGGGATTGGGGGGCGTCGGCAAGTCGAGTCTCCTCAATGGACTCGCCGGTCGCGACGTCTCGCCGGCGGGCCCGGTACGGCCGACGACGACCAACCCAGTCGTGTGGGCCCACCGCGAGCATGCCGGGCGCTACTGGAGCGACTTCGTGGCGCGGGTCCGGGAGCGAGCCGGGCCACACGTCGATGTGGTCGTCGGTGACGACCCACTCACGGACAACCTCACCCTCATCGACACGCCATCCCTCGACTTCGTCAACGATGATGACCGGCTCCCCGCCGCCGAGGTGGTGTCGGTTGCGGATCTGTGCATCGTCGTGACCAGCCCCGCCCGCTACGCCGATGCCGCCGGCTGGGACTTCATGCACCGCATTCATCGCCGCGGCCTACCGATGCTGTTCGTCCTCAACCGGACCACCGAGGCCGAGAGGACCGAGGTGCGAGCGGATTGGGCGCGCCGGCTCGCCGATGCCGGCATGCTCCTCAATCCTTCGCCGAGCTCGGTGTTCACGGTGGCCGACCGCGGGCTCGGCGCCAATTCCACTGCGTTGCAGGCGATTCGCAAGGAGCTGGGTGAACTCGCCGACCCTGCAGTCCGCAACCGCCTGGCGGGTCAAAGCTCGTCGGCTGCCGTGCGGGGACTGCTCATGCGCTCGTATGAGCTGGCTGACGTGCTCGAATCCGACGCAGAAGCGGCCGAACGGCTTCGCGAGGTGGTGGATCAGGCATACCGCGAGCACACCACCGAGATCGTGGAGGCCCTGCGCGGGGGTGACCTGGCGCTCTTGGCCGACGAAGGAGACTGGCCGTCGGCGGCGCTCGACATCACCGGCATCGTCACTCGGCGCGCCGGCCTGGCGGCCCAGCAGGCAGCGTCCGGGTGGTTGGAGGATCCGGTTGGCGAGCAGTCACTCGAGCTCCTCGGCCAGGGGCTGTGGCGCCACGGTCACGAGACCGCGCTCGAAGGCCAACGGGCTCTCGAGGGATTCGGTCGGGAGCTGGGCAAGATCATCGATGCCAATGCGAAGCGGGCTCGCTCCAAGCGCGCCCGAAGGAAGCTCACCGAACAGTTGTGGCAGGCGACCCTGGCCTCACCGAGTGATCCGCCACCTGGTCTGGTGCGGCGCTTCGGGGATCGGGCCTCGGCGGCGTTGGAGTTGGCCGTGGTGGCGCTGGCGGCTGCGGTCCGGGACGCCATGGGGGGAGACGCAGCCCGATTCACCGACCCGTTGGGAAAGGCGCTCGACGCGACTGCGACGGCGAGTCGCATCAGGAGCCGAGCCAAGTTCGTCGCCCACCAGCTCGATGACGCCGCCGCCGTCCCGTTCATCAGCCCGCAGGAGGACACCGACACGGCTGCCGGATCCGACGGCATCGACGATGAGCCCGTTCCCGACGCGGCACTGGACGAGGCCACCACCCCGGCGCCGGGGGAGGAGCATGCTCGAGAGGACGCCGCCGCCGAACCCGTTGCGGCGGCCCCGAACCCGCCGGATCGTGATGCCCCTCAGGCCGGCGATTCTGTGTCGTCGGCGGGACCGGCGGAGTGGGTGGCCTACGAAGAAGAGGGCGTATGAGCGACGTTGCCGGGCTGCTCGATGCGCTGGATCTGGTCGTGGCGCGTGCCGCTGGAGTGGTGTCCGACGAGGTTCAGGCCGAGGCTGCGGCCGCAGTTCGAGCACTGCGATCCCGACGAGGCTTCGTCGGCGAGACCCTGATCCTCGCCATCGTGGGCGGTACCGGTTCGGGCAAGTCCAGCCTCCTGAATGCGCTCGCCGGCAAACCGGTCGCATCCGTGAGTGCCATCCGACCACACACCGATGAGCCGCTCGCCTGGATACCGGCAGGGGCCGGATCGGGTCTGATCGGCCTGCTCGACGATCTCGGGATCCACGAGAGAGTCAGTCAAGATGTGTTCCCGGGCATTGCCGTGCTCGACATGCCCGACGTCGACAGCGTTGCCGACTGGCACCGCCGCCAAGTCGAGGAACTCCTCCCGCGCATCGACGCCGCGCTGTGGCTCTTCGATCCCGAGAAGTATCACGATCCCGTCGTGCACGACGAGCTCCTGGCACCACTCGCCGAGTACGCCGACCAATTCATCTTCGGGCTGAACAAGATCGACGTGCTGCGTCCGGATGACCGCATCGTGGTGGCCGACGACCTCGAAGCGATACTGGAAGACGAGGGTTACCCGGAGCCGCTCATCTTCTCGATGGCGGCCGACCCACCGGACGGTGTGCCGCTCGGTGTCGGCGCGCTGTCGACGTACCTGTCGGACAAGATGGACGCCAAGCGGGTCGCACTCGGGAAGCTGGTCGGCGACGTGCGGTCCGAGGCTCGCCGTTTGGCCGACGCCGCGGTGGTGTGGCGGGGCTGGTCGGTGGACTTCGAGCCGCGATGGGCCCGGATTCGAGATGCCACGGCCGAGGGGTTGGCTTCAGGTACCGACCAGGCGGCCCTGGAAGACGCCCTCTGCCGCGTCGAGGACTTCGTGGCAGCGATCTCGGTGGAGACGGGTCTCCACCTCGGGAGTCGCATCCGCGCCGCCTTCCCGCCCGACCGTATCGGTACCGCAGTGGCGGCCGCCCGGCAGGAGGCCGGTCCGGGCCCGGAGCCCCAGCCCAGGAAACGGCGCCAGCGAGAACGGGCGATCGCTGCCCGAGCTGCCGCTCTCGGGACGCAGCTCGACGAGCAGCTGGGCAACGCGTTGCGCGACCTGTTGCGGGAGCGCTCGCTGATGGGCGCGTCGGTGGCATCGGTCGGAGTGGCCGTCCACGAGGTCGAGGCCCGCTTGCAATGAACGCGCTCACCACGTGGATCGGCGACCACGCCGCCCAACTGATCGGGTCCGGCGTCGTGGTGCTGCTCGTGTACGCCGCGAGCCGTGCACTCTCCATCGTCGGCGGGAGGTTCGTGTCGAGGCGCATCGCCGACGAGGCCGGTCCCGCGGCGGTCGAGCGCGAACAGCGGCTGCGGACCTTGTGGGGCCTCCTCCGCCGGGTCGCGGTGATCTCGTTCGTGATCGTCGCAATACTGCTGATCCTCGCCGTGTGGAACATCCCGCTCACTCCATTCCTGGCGGTGGGCTCGGTCATCGCCGTGGCGCTGGGCTTCGGTGCTCAGGACGTGGTCAAAGACGTGATCGCCGGGTTTCTCATCGTTGCCGAGAACCAGTACTCCGTGGGTGACGTCGTGACGCTTGCCGAGGCGTCGGGAACCGTGGAGGAGATCCGCTTGCGGGTCACGGTGCTGCGTGACCTGCAGGGTCGGGTGCACTACGTGCCCAACGGCACCATTCGGGTTGCCACCAACCTCACCCAGGAGTTCGCCCAGGTGGTGGTGAGCGTGGGAGTCGCCTACAAGGAGTCAGTGGACCAAGTCATCGACGTCCTGCGCGAAGAGCTCGGCATGATGGCCGAGGACGCGAAGTGGGGGCCGGTGATTCTCGAACCGCCCGAGATCCTCGGCGTCGACGATCTGGCCGACTCGGCGGTGCGCATCAAGGTTGCCATGCGGGTCCTCCCCGACGACCAGTGGCCGCTGCGACGTGAGTTCCTTCGGCGGGTCAAGAATCGTTTCGATGCCGAGGGAATCGAGATTCCCTTCCCTCAGGTCAAGGTGTGGTCTGCGGACACGTGATCCGGAACCGGGGCCATCACCAGCAGTGAGTCCGATGAAGGGGTGACTTCGAGCGCATCGGTTGGACCCAGGAACTCCCCGTCAGCCTGAAAGAGGGCAGCCGGTTCGGCGTCGATCACGAGCTTGTCGAAGTTGGTCCACAAGTGGACGCCTGGCATCTCGTCGAGACGGCGCCTTGCCACGAGGCGTCCCACGAGCGCGCTCGCAGTCCCCGGCCCCACGTGCTCCAACGCCAGGGCGGTGAGGCCCGCCACAGGCTGGGGCGTGATGCGCAGTGGGAGCCGGCCGAAGTAGGAGAACGGCCAGTGCACCTGTACCAAGACCGTGGCGGCGTCGACTCGGTCGCCGTCGCAGTCGATCCGCAGATTCGCCGGCTTGGCGCGCCGGGCCCACAGCATTGCCAGCGATGTGCGTGCGTAGTGAAGCCCGCCGAACCGGACCTTCGAGTAGGGACGCTGCTCGGCCACGGCCACGACCTCGGCGTCGAACCCGATGCCTGCCGCGAAGGCTGCGTGAGTCGAGCGCGCTCCCGCCGCCGAGTCGGTCGCCAGGTGCGCCATGGAGATGGGGGTCGGCATGGCGTAGGCGAGAAACTCCGCGGCCTCTTTGGGCTTGGACGGTATCCCGAGGATGCGAGCGAACACGTTGGTGGTGCCGGACGGGATCACCCCCAAGGCGGTCGACGTCCTGACCAGGCCATTGGCGACGTGGTGCACCACACCGTCCCCACCCATGGCGGCGACCACGTCGTAACCGTCTGCGGCAGCATCCTTGGCGGCCTGGCGCGCCGCGTCGGGTCCGTCCGGCCACACCGGAGTCACCTGATACCGGGTGGTCAACGCAGCGGCGACGGTGCGATGCATGGCCCCGGTGAATCCGGACGCCGACGGGTTGGCGACGAGGAGCAGGCGGAGCATGGGGAGGCAGCGTACCGGTCTGAGCCGGGTCATGGCGACCAAGCAGCACGTTGCCGATACGATGCAGTGATGCGATATCGAGACAGGCGTCATGCCGGGGCCGCGCTGGCGGAGGAGCTGGCGGGGCCGTTGGCCGACGCCAAGGACACCCCGCTGTTGCTGGGCGTCGCTCGCGGCGGTGTGCCGGTGGCGGCCGAGGTGGCGCGACGGCTGGAAGTGGAGTTCGATGTCGCCGTGGCGCGCAAGATCGGCGCGCCCGGGAACCCCGAGCTCGCCATCGGAGCCGTCGCCGCCGACGGCGTGGCATGGGTCGCTCAGCACCAGATCGATGCGATGCGGGTGCCGGAGTCGTACGTCGCCGCAGAGGCGGAACGGCAACGGATCGAGGTCGAGCGTCGGCTTGCCTCCTTCCGCGCAGGGAGGACGCCGGCGGACCCGGCTGGGCGCCTCGTCGTGGTCATCGATGACGGCATCGCCACCGGCGCCACGGTGGCGGCGGTGATCGGGTGGGCCCGGCGCGCCGATGCCTCCCAGGTGTGGTGCGCCGTCCCGGTGGCCCCGCCGCGCACGGTGAAGCAGCTCGGCCAACTGGTCGATAGGATCGTGTGCCCGTTCCAACCTCCAGACTTCAGGGCGGTCGGGCAGTGGTACGACGACTTCAGCCAGCTCAGTGACGACGAGGTCACCGCCGAGCTGGTTGCCGATCGGCCGAGCTAACCCGTGACGAGCTGATCTGCCCGATCCCAGTTCCGATCGGCGTCGTCCACACCGCTGAGAATGAAACGGCTCACGACCAGGAACCCGATCAGCGTGCCCAGGGCCACGACGCGAGGCAAGTGGAGCACGTTGACGACGACGCCCCACGTGAGCGGTCCGAGGATGGTGGCGAAGCGCCCCACCATGGCGTAGAGACCGTAGAACTCGCCGAGGTGCCGCGGTGGCGAGATCCGGGCCATGTACACCCGGTCGGATGCCCATGTGGCGCCCAGGGCCAAACCGCCGAGCCCGCCAAGCCCCCACGCCAGCCAGTCGAGGTCGCGGACGATGGCGACCACGCCCAACGCCATGGCCACCATCCACATGGCCAGGCTGCCGTGCAGCACACGCCGGGGTCCGAGCGCGTCGGTGAGGCGTCCGCCCGCAAACCCTCCAACCACGGCCAGCGCGATGCCAAGCCCGAGCAGGCTCTCGACGGCCTCGGTGGTGAACCCCAGCTCCTCGCGGGCCAGGATCGTGAGGAAGCCGGCAATGAGAGTGTTGATGGCGTCGCTGTAGAAGAATCGTCCGACGAGGAATCGAGTGACTCCTTGGTAGCGCCGTGACAGCTGCCAGGCTGAGACCAGGCGCTGAACGCTCTCGGCCGGCCGCGGCTTGGGGGTAGTCGCCGGGGGCCGCGGGCGTTCCTTGACGAACACGAACGTCGGAATGGCAAACGCAGCGAACAGCACTGCGATGGCGCGGAACACGCCCGGGTAGCCATACGTGTCGAATACCAGGGTCCCGGCGCCGATGGCGATGAACGAGCCGATGTAGCCGAGCCCCACACCGGTACCTGACACCCGACCCCGGTTCTCTGGAGTGCTCACGTCGGGCAACAAGGCGTCGTACACAATCGACCCGAGGTTGAACGCGATCGTCGCCAGAACAAACAGCGCCATCGTGGTGGCGATGTCGAAGCTGGCGAGGAAGAAGGTGGGCACCACGGCGGCCACCGTCAGTGCCAACAGCGTGGGGAGCCGGCGTCCGGCGTGATCGGTGCGTGCGCCGATGAGGGGTGCAAAGACGATCACGACCAGCATCGCGCCGTCGATGGCCAAGGAGAGAGCGATGTCGGGGAGGTCGTTGTCGGACAGCCAGGAGGCGAAGTAGAGCCCGCCGACGCCGAGGGCGAAGATGGTGTTCGCCAGATCGTATGTGGCCCAGGCGGCGGTGCTCACCCGGCTGGGCCGCCAGCTCATCACGCCTCCAAGAGCTTCTCGATGTTGGCGCGGAGTTCGAGGGGTCGGAAGGGCTTGGTCATGAAGGCGTCGGCGCCTCCCTCTTCGGCTTGCACGGCGACCTCCGGCTGGGCGTGGGCGGTGAGCACCAACACGCGGATGTCGGCGGTTTCTGGATTGGCGCGCATTCGCTGCAGCACCTCCCAGCCGTCCAGCTTCGGCAGCCCGATGTCGAGCACGACGACGTCCGGCTTCAGCTCACCGATGGCGTCGAGGCCCTCGATGCCGTCGGCAGCCGATTCCACGGTCACGCCGAGGCTGCGGAGACACACCTCCACCAGCCGGCGAACCGACGCCGAGTCTTCGATGACGAGAACCGTCTTGTCCACAACCCTCCTCGGGGAGCAGCATTCTACGGGCTGTGCGGCCGGGTCAGGTGCGGCCTGCCGCTCGGCCTCGCTTCAGTTAATGCCCGAGCCATTCGTGCCGATACTTGGGCGAGACCCACGATCCGGCCGTCAGACCGGAGATTCATGACCACGACACCCAAGGTTTCGGCAACGCTCCGAGACATCGATCGCCTCGTCGCACAGCTCCGCGCCGGCCTGGCCGATCATGCGCGCTTCAGGCTGCTGGCGTGTATCGAAGACGGTGAAGCAGTGCCGTGGGCGAATCACGAGGACGTCGATTCCGCCCTGATCGACGCGTTCATCGACGGTGTCGAGTCACAGATGCCCGACTTCGGGTCGAGGGATCTCGTGTCCCTCGAAGGGCACGACGACGTGTCCGCCATCGCCGTGCCCGCCAGTGACGGCATCGCCGCCGTCGTGGTCGTCGATCAGATGGTGGACGCCGCGGCGACCGTGCTCTCGATGCATCGGATGGCCGGCGATATCGCCAATGTCCGCGCCCTCGCTCGTGAACGTGCCCGCGCCGACGAGGCCGAGTTGATGCTCGACATGTTCGGGACGCTCAACATGAGTGACCAGCTACCCCTCCTGTTGTCGTCTATCGCCCGCTCGATCGCCAGGGTCAGCGGGTTCGACCGGGCGTCGATCCTCGTGCTCGACCGAGACGGCAGGCTGTTCCCCGGAGCAAGCGAGTTCGCCAACGGCGAGCCCGATATTCGGCTCTGGAGCCTGTTGCGCACCATCGACGGCGACTTCCCTGCGGTGCGCAGGGTGCTTTCCAGCGGCGAACCCGAGGTGATCGAGCGAGCCGATGGCGGTGGCCAGGTGGTTCCCTCCCAGTGGGTGGAACCCATCGGGGTTCGTTCGGTGGCGCTGTTCCCGCTCCACGATCAGTCTGATCGACTCGGGGTGGTGATTCTCGACCAGGTCGACCCCGGCGGTGTCACCCGGGCACGGTTGCGGCGAGCACGACGCTTCATCGATCGCGCTGCTTCGGTGGTGAGCGTGGCCAAGCTCATCCAGGGCGAACGGTCATCTCGGCGCCGCTCCCAACTCGTCCTGAACACCGTGGCCCAAGCGGCCAACCAGCTGAACATCCCGGGCGTGCTCACGGTGATCGCCGACGGCGTCAACGAGGTCCTGGGCGACGACACGACCGTCGCGTTCGAGCTCGAGGGCACCACCCCGCAGCGGATCGCGGTCGCCGGTCGCGGCGAGGGCGTCATCGATCTCATCGACGCATTGCTCGACGGAGACCATTTCGACGGTGGTCTCGCGCCGCTGCGGAGCCGTCTCCGTTCCCCACTGACATTGACGAACGCGGAACTCAGCCATCCGGTGTTCGGATCCATGGGGGTGACGCGCGTCATGGTGGTGCCGATTCGACGTGCCGTGCGCCATCTCGGCTGGGTGGTGTCCTATGGGTCGGCGGATCCGGCCACCTACCGCGACACCGATTTGTCGATTGTGAGTGGGCTCGCCTCTCAGGCGGCGCTCTCGCTGCACACGGCGAAGCTGCTCGAGAGCGAGCGGGCCGCGGTTGCCCGTCTCGAGGATCTCGATCGTCTCAAGAACGACTTCGTGGCGGCCATCTCCCATGAGTTGCGGACGCCGCTCACTGCCATCGTGGGGTTCTCGGCGATCCTCTCGGAGCAGGTGGACGACGCACGACTGAAGAGCTTCATCGAGGACATCCGTCGGGAATCCTCGGTTCTGGAAGCGATGATCGGGAACCTGCTGGACACCTCGCGGCTCGAGGCGGGCAGACTGAGGCTCAACCTGCGGCCGGTCTCGTTGGCGGCGGTCGCCGCGGAGGCATCCGAGGTGGTCAGGCACGGCTACCCGGAACGCACCATCGTGGTGGACTCCGAGAACGCCCCCGATGGTCTGCTGGTCGATCCGCAACGGCTGCGGCAGGTGCTGGTCAATCTTCTCGAGAACGCGGCGAAATACAGTCCGGAGCATCTGCCCATCGAACTGCACGCCGAGATGACGGCATCGGCAGTGTTGGTGCACGTCGACGACCATGGGCCGGGGATCGCGCCCGAGCACCGCGAAGTGATCTTCCAGCGGTTCCATCGCCTGGGGACCGATGAGGCGAAGCCCGGCACCGGGATCGGGCTCTATCTGGTCCGGGCTCTCGTGGAGGCGCACGGTGGGTCCATCACCGTGAGCGACCGCCCGAACGGTTCCGGAGCGCGGTTCACGGTCCGCCTCCCGGTGCCCGTCTCTGCAGGCGGCGGCGAGGCCGCGGACTGATCCAGCACCGGCATCGTGGGTGGTGCCGGGGCCGAGTACGTCCACGCCGGTGAGATAATCCCGCGGTGTTCGCCACCCCACCGCGTCTCGCCCTCGTCGGCTTTGCCATGGTGCTCGCCTCGTGCGCCGGCATCGAGCCCTCCCTGATCGACGGTGCCGCGGCCGGGGAGCTGCACGCCGAGCCGACCGTGACTTCGGTGCCCGTCACGACGACCTCCACGACCCTCTTGCGGGACGTGAGTCGTGGCGTCGCCGTGGTGCGCGCCGGCGGAGCCGACATCGCCGCAGAGCCGCGTGGTGTGGGTTTTCTGCGGATGCACGAAGGGATCGTGGTGGGCGTGGACGACCGCAACGGTGAATGGCTCCACATCACCACCCCGTGCAACGACCCGGCGTGGGTGCTCGACTCCGAGGTTCAGCTCATCCCTGCTGCCGTTCCGGCCGCTCTACCCATCGACCTGGCGGACGCCGCCATCGCGCTCGATCCGGGGCATGGTGGCCGGGACTGGGGCGCCGTTGCCGACAGCGGCATGCGCGAATCCCACGTGAACCTCGAGATAGCCGAGCTCGCTCGTGACCTGTTCCGGCGTGCCAACACGGTCGACTGGCAGACCGGCGCGGTGATGCCTGGTTCCGGGTATCCGGCGGCGGGTCTCGTCGTCCTCACTCGCGATTCCTCCGGGCCGGACGCCGGCGACTACGAGCTCGGTTTGGGTCATCGGTCCCAGGTCGCTCGCGGAGCCGGAGCACATGTGCTGGTCTCGATACACAACAACTCGGTGCCCCAGCTGGCTCGCGACGAGCCCGGGCCCGAGGTGTACTACTCGGTGGGGCAGGCCGACTCGGATCGACTTGCCGGCCTGCTGCACTACGAGCTGATGAGGAGTTTCGCCCAGTTCGACGCCGAGTGGCGGGGTGGCCGCGTCATCGGGGCTCGCGCTCGCGTCGATCCCGACAGCGGAGACGACTACTACGGTCTCCTGCGGCGCGCCGAGATGCCTGCCGCCATCGTCGAAGGTCTGTACATGACCAACCCCAGCGAAGCCGCGGTGATCGACACAGCGGAATACAAGATCGCATACGCCGAGGCCGTCTACCGGGCGATCGTGCGGTTCTTGACGACGACCGAACGCGCCGGGCAGATCAACGAGCCTGAGGTATTCGACGGCGATGCCGGGTCCGCCAGCACGGCGAGCTGTCGGGTCGTGGAGCAACCGTGAGCAAGTGGGTCCGCCGATCGGCCGTGCTGCTCGCCGTTCCGGTCCTGGTCTTTGCCACTGCTGTGTTCATGCCGCGATTCGATGCCGGCGACGAGCCACCCGAGGGCCTGGCCACGACCACCACGATCCCCTCCACCGGCACCGGCACCACCACCGCCCCGCCCCCGCCGCCAACCTCGTCCTCCATCACCACGACCACGCTGCCCGCGGGCTGGGTGCCCATCGGGGCCCCAGACCCGCTGCCGCCGGCGCCGGCCCCTGTCCCGGGAGTCGCCCCGGACTTCGCCGGCGTCGGTGTGGCAACGATCTCCGCCGGCGGCGCCGATCTGGTCGTCTCGCCGGGCGATGCGCCGTTCGTGCGGGCACACGAGAACCTCGTCCTCCCGGTGCTCGGGAGGGCTGGAGAGTGGTTTCAGGTGTTCACACCCTGTGATGAAACGGCCTGGGTGCGCGAGACCGAAGTCAACGTGGCAGCACGGGCCGACAATGGGCCGCCCGGCGAGGGATTCGACCTGTCCGACGCAGTCGTGGTGATCGATGCCGGCCACGGTGGCCCCAACATCGGCGCCGTCGGCGCCGATGGTCTCCAGGAGAAGACCATCAACCTGGAGATCGCGCTGCGTCTGCGGGATCTGCTTTCCGAGCCACACGCCATCGATTGGGGCGGAGGCGGCATCTACACGGGCAACGACGTGCCGGCGGTGGCACGAGTGATCTTGACGCGGCCGCCGGCGGTGATGGGCGGCGATCTCGAAGCGGGGCTCACGTTTCGGGCGACGTTGGCGAATGCCGCCGGCGCCGACGTGGCCGTCTCCATCCACAACAACGCCGGCCACGAGGTGGACCTCGACTTCCCCGGCAGCGATGTCTTCTACCAGAGCCAGATCGACGACTCGCGCCGACTCGCCTCGATTCTGGCTGCCGAGTTCCAACGCAGCTTCAGTAGGTTCGACGCCGACTGGGTGGGCTCGGACGTCGTCGGGGCCAAGTCCCGGCTCAGCCCTCGCGACGGGCAGACGCAGTATTACGGGCTCTTGCGCCGCTCCGATGTACCCACCGTCATCGCCGAGGGTGCCTACATCTCGAACCCGTCCGAGGCGGTGCTGCTCCGAACGGCGGAGTTCCAGCAGGCCTATGCCGAGGCCTTGTATCGAGCCATCATCCGGTTCCTCGCCACGGATGACTTCCTGCCCGGCTCGATCGATCCCGAGGTGTGGGAGGGCCAAGCCGGTAGCGGAGCCCCTGCCCCCGAGTGCCAGGTGCCGGCGCAGCCCTGAGCGGAGCCGATCAGAAGTCGCCGGCGTAGTGGTACCGGTCGACGACGTTGCCGTTGGCGTCGAGCAGCAGTGCTGTGTCGCCGCCGTTGGACCAGACCGGGTCGTCGTTGCACCAGAAGACCTCTTCGGCGGTGTCGTCGCCACATCCGACCCGCACCTGGATGGTCTGGCCCGGTGCGATGGTGTACCCATCGAATCGGTACCGATGCCGGCTCGACTCGTCGCGAAGGACCCATCCGGACATGTCGATCTCAATCGCCCCGGTGTTGCCGATGGCGACCCACTCGCCGTTTCGGTTCTCGGAGTCCCGCCCGGGCGGGTCGTACTCCACGTCGATGATGCGGACCTCGGTGGAACCTTGGTTGCCGCACACCCCGACGCCCCACAGGCCGAAGCCCGCTTCGAATGCCGCTTCCTCCGAATCGCGGAACTGACGCTCCAATTCGTGATCACCCGACAAGGCCAGGACGGCGCCACGTCGCAGGAGCACGTCGTTGAGGAACACTCCATCGGAGTACGCATAGCGAAGGAGGCGGCCGAACTGGTCGCGGTCCGCCTCGGAATCTCGCACCAGGATCACCGTGTCGCCCACCAGGGTCGCCATCAGGTCGTGAGCGTCCTCGCCGAAGCACTCGTCGGATTCCGGTGCGTTCACCCCCAATAGGCGCACCTCCTCCCGCTCGCCGTCGAGCTCGACCGCCAGGGAGTCTCCGTCGAGCACGGCGCGCACCGTCACCTCCTGTCCGGGTGGCACGACGACGGTGGGTGGCGGTCCGCCGGTTCCCGGGGGAGTGGTGTCTTCGTTCGAGCCGGGCAGGGTCTCCCCGGTGCCGGCCGTGGGAGGAGTGGCGGAATCGCCACACGCTGCCACGAGCAACACACAGACGGCGAGGATGACACGTCCGGCCACAGCGGCACGCTAGCCGCAGCACCAGGTCTCAGATGGGTCCGGCCGCGGAGCGCATCGGCGGTGCGAACAAGCCGAGCGACTCGTGCTCTCCACCCAAGATGCCGGCTGGGTCAGCGTGGAGCCACCCTCCCAGTACCGACGCGAAGTAGCTGCGGAAGTCGACGGTGTGCACCAGGTTGCCGCGAGCGTCCAGCCGCTTGAGGTCGGCGGCGGACCCATGACGTCCCCCTGCCACCGCCGACCCCAATACCAGATGTGACGAAGCGGTGCCGTGATCCGTCCCACTTCCGTTCGAGGCGGCGCAACGTCCGAACTCCGAGGTGGTCATCACGGTGACCCGGTCTTCGTGACCGGCCCGCTCCACTGTGTCGAAGAACGCGCCGAGCCCGCTGTCGAGATCTTCCATCATCTGCGCGTGACGAGCCGCCTGCGTTTCATGGGTGTCGAAGTCTCCCCACCCGTGGATGTAGATGACCCGCGGCGGTTGTGGTGAGATCACCAAGCCGGCGGCGAGCGCCAGGTACTGCGGCAGTCCTTGCCGCCGTCCAGGGCGCATCATCGTGGCGGCGCCGTCGCCGTCGCCGTTGCCGGGATCTTCGCCGGGGAGGATCCCGCGCAGCACGTCGGCCAGGGTCTCTGCGGCTGCCACCGTGCCGCTCATGGCGGCCTGGACGGTGCCGAGAAGGGATCGGTCGTCCGGGCCGGGTGGCGCGAAGCCCGCCCACATCGCCATGAGCTCATCGGGGTCGTCGATCCAGCCCGGAACGGTCGGGGTCAAGCCGGTCACGTCCTGGATGGCGACCACGAAGGACGAGTCGCCGAGGAGCGCCGGATTCGGACCGGGGCCGATCGTGACGCCGGCGAGGGGGTCGTCGGTACCCACAGTTCCGTCCAGATAGCGTCCCAGCCATCCCGTTCCGGCGCTGCTGCCCGGAGCCGCCGACCACCATGTCGACATCGAGGCGAAGTGCGAGAGATCGGGATCGGGGTATCCGATGCCTTCCACGACCGCAACTTCGCCGCGTCGGTAGCGCTCGGCCACGGTGCCGAGCGCAGGATGGAGGCCGATCTCTCCATCGAGGTCGATCGGATCGGCTACGGCCAGGTCGCCCCGCAGGTCGTGATACCGGCTCGAGGCGTGGGGAACGATCATGTTGAGCCCGTCGTTGCCGCCTCCCATCTCGAGCACCACCAGCGTGCGGCCGGCGGACGATCGACCCAGCGCGCCCGGCGACGGGGCCGGAGCGGCCAGCGCCGGGGCCCGGCCCCAGAGACTCAATGCGTAAGGACCGGTCGCGGCAACGGCGGCGCCTGCCCCCACTGCGGCGAGGAAGCGGCGGCGGGTGACGGCTCGGACACAGAGAGGGTCGCGGGTGGGGGGTTCGGCGGTCATGTGAGGGCGTACTCCGGTGCGTTGAGGGCGAGCGCCAGCCGTTGCGGGGGTTCGGCACGGTCGAGCACGTCTCGTGTGGTCGGAGAAACGTCGAAGATGCCGAGGCGGGCGAGGATGTCGCCACTGGTCATCGTCGGGGTTGGCGGCAGGAGGGCGAGGGTGAAGTCGAAGGTGTGCACCAGTTGGTGGGGCCCGAGCAACCGCTCCCCCTCGGGGAATCCGGCGACGTTGGGTGGGGCCAGCGGCGTGTACCCGATGGACTGCAGGGCATGGACGAGTGCCTCGGTGCTGCGCCGATGCGTGGTGAAGCCCTGCATCGCCCCTACGCCCTTCTCCAGCGGGCTGCGGATCCGGGACCGAATGGCATCCTCCGACACGAAGGCCGGGTCCGCCACGATCTGTTCGACCAGTTCCAGGATCGAGTAGTTGCGCCGGAACGTGGTTCCGAGCCGAGAGGTGGTGGCTGCATCGGGGCGGAGACCGACGAGCGCCACGTACAGCTTGGCGCCAACGGTCTCGGCCGTCTTCGGGTGCTCCAGGAGGACGTCCACGGCTGCGGCGGCGTCCAGATCGCCCGTGACGCCCAGCAAGGTCTTCGTTCCGGACTGGTGGCGGCGGGGGATGAAGGTGCTCTGCCACGGTGCCACGTCGAGGAGGCTGCTGAATGGTGAGAACGGCACGTTGATCACCCATCCGCTGAAGGCTGCAGAGGCGGCAACGACGTCCTGTTCTGTGTAGTTGCCACGACCGATGGTGAACAGTTCCATGACCTCGCGCCCGAAGTTCTCGTTGATGGCATCGGCGTGGTTGTGGACACCGTCCAGGTAGCGAAGCATGGCGGGATCGACGGCGATGGCGTGGAGCAGATCGGCGAAGCTACCGGTGGCATGCTGCCGCAACGTGAGGTGCTGCTGCCACATCACGTAGGACACCTGGACCTTCCGGATGGACGTGGCGAAGTGGTCGTGCCAGAACCAGATGAGCCGCTCCTCGAGAGGGCGCTCGCCGCCGATCATCTGGTCGAGCCAGAACATCCAAGCGAGTTGCATCGTGTCGATGCCGGGGATGGCCTCCTCCCGGGTGAGTGGCACGGTCACGTCCGGAGCTGCCGCCGGCGGCGCCGTGAGGTCGAGCGCATCGGCGATGGCGGCCTCGGCGGTGTCGGCGGCGGCCACACGATCCGGGTGGGTTCCGATGCCGAGCCGTCGCACGACGTGGGAGATCTTCTCTCGGTTGGAGAACGTCATCGTTTCTGCTCCGAATGCCTTGCCGACGCAGCCCGGCTGTTGGGTGGAACGTCCCCCGTTGGGCCTACCGGGCTATTTCCACAGAATCGGTTGCCACTGTTAGAGAACTGTGAGAGGCTCGCAAGGATTCGTGGGGCTACGCAGGCCGTAGCATGCGGGGACGAACGCCGTGCCAGGCGGCTCGAGGGAGGTCCAATGATTGCGGGTAGAGGTGCAGCGCGACGTCGGCCGGGTGCCACTTCGCGCCGCGTGACGCGCAGGGACCTGCCGCAGCTGCGGAGGCTGTTCGCCTTCGTCAAGCCCTATCGCAAGCACCTCTCTCTGGCCATGATCGGCGTCGTCGTGGCGTCGGCGCTCGGCCTGGTCTTTCCCCGGATCATGGGATCGCTCGTGGACACGGCTCTCGAGGCCACATCCAACACGAGCACGCTGGATCGCCTGGCGCTGATCCTGATCGGAGTGTTCTTACTGCAGGCCGGGTTCAACGTGCTGCGCGGCTACTACTTGTCGGCGATGGGCGAGGGGGTCGTCGCCGACATGCGCACGGCGGTCTATGCGCACTTGATGACGCTCCCGGTGAAGTTCTTCGACTCCCGCAAGACCGGCGAGATCACCTCACGCCTCACGTCGGATGTCGCCGTGGTGCAAGGCACGATGTCGAACGCTCTGGCGCAGGCCATCGCCCAGTTCATCACGCTCATCGGTGGCGTCATCCTGATGTTCATCACCAGCTTCTCGTTGTCGTTGATGGTGCTGGCATTCCTCCCGATCGCGTTCGTCGTCGCCACCGTTTTCGGCCGGAAGCTGGCGAGGGTGTCGACGGTCTTCCAGGACAAGGTCGCCGAGGCCACCGCCGACGCCGAGGAGTCGATCGCGGCGATCCGCGTGGTGCAATGGTTCACCGCCGAGCGGCAGCAGGTGAAGCGATACGCCGATGCCGTCGGGGCCTCGTACCGGGTCGCCCTACGGCGCGCCAAGATCCGGGCGATTCTGGTTCCCACCGTGACCTTCGTGGCGTTCGGTACGCTCGCCGTGGTGCTCTGGGTGGGCGGTCGCATGGTGCTGAGCGGCTCGATGACCGCCGGCGACCTGGTGACGTTCCTGCTGTACACCCTCACGGTGGCGGGTGCCATCGGCACGTTCACCGGTCTCTACAGCCAGTTGCAGGAGACGCTCGGCGCGTCGAGCCGCATCTTCCAGCTGCTCGACGAGGTGAGCGATATCGTCGAGCCGGCCGAGCCGGTCTCGCTGGGGCCGGTGGAGGGACGGATCGTGTTCGACGGTGTGACCTTCAGCTACTCGGACCGGGACGTCCAGGTCCTCACCGATGTGAACCTCGAGGTGCGACCCGGCGAGGTGGTGGCGCTCGTCGGCCCCTCAGGGGCCGGCAAGTCCACATTCGTGCAGCTCATACCGCGTTTCTACGATCCCATCGAGGGAACCGTGTCCATCGACGGGGTAGATGTCCGAAAGGTCAGCCTGGCCGATCTGCGGGGACTCATGGCGGCCGTGCCTCAGGAGACGCAGCTCTTCTCCGGCACGATCACCGACAACCTGCTGCTCGGTGTGCCCGGTGCGACGGCCGACGAGGTGCGGTCCGCCGCCGTCGCCGCCAACGCCCACGACTTCATCTCCGAGTTCCCCGACGGCTACGACACCCTGGTGGGCGAACGCGGTGTCAAACTGTCGGGCGGTCAGCGCCAGCGCGTGGCGATCGCTCGTGCGCTGCTCAAGGACCCGAAGATCCTCATCCTGGACGAGGCCACGAGCTCTCTCGACTCGGAATCCGAGGGCCTGGTGCAGGAAGCGCTGGACAAGCTCATGCAGGGCCGCACGACCGTGGTGATCGCTCATCGCCTGGCGACGGTGCGCGACGCCGATCGCATCGTCGTCCTCGATCAGGGCAAGATCGTCGAGGAGGGCTCTCACGACGAGCTCATTGCACTGGGTGGTCTCTACGCAGACCTGGCGGCCCGGCAGTTCACCACCGATTCCTGAAAGCGCGATGGTGTCGAGACGGGCACTGCCGGCCCTCGTCATCTTTTCGTTGCGATCGTCGCCGGCGTGCATAGTGCGCGAACATCGGCGCTTTCGTGGGCCGATCTCGCCCGGAGGGTGGTCGCTTTCGCCGATGCCATCCGCGAGCGGGAACGCGCCGCCTACCTCGCTGACGAACGGGCATGGCGTTACTGGGACCTCACCGAGCGCCTGAATGAGCCCGGTCATGCGGCGACCCAGGCGGAGTGGATGGTCGTCGTGGACCCATCGCTCGGCGCGGCCGCCGTGGATCAGATCCTCGAGTCTGTGACGGACGATCCCGACGTGGTGATTGCCCATGCACGTGTCCTACCGCTGCGCTGTGAGCATGCCGACGCAGCGGCCGCGCGGCGCTTCGAGGAGGCCCTCGACGCCGTCGATGACGAGCGCACGTTGGCCAAGGCGGCGCTGTGGGCGGCCCGCGTGGCGGTGAGCTGCTGACGCGCGAGGTTGACGATGAGTGCTTCATGGAGGAGGGCCGACCGTCTGGGCGGCGGCGGAGTCGCCGACTCCCCCCGGGAGAACAACACGGCCTCATCGCGGGTGCGGCCCGGGTCCTGCCCGGGCCGCGGTCCCTTGTCGTCAGTCTGGTGGTCTAGAACTGCTCCTCTTCGGTGGACCCGACGAGGGCCAATGTCGAGGAGGTGCCGCCGGTGATGATCTGGGACACTTCGTCGAAGTAGCCCGCACCCACCTCACGCTGGTGGCGGGTTGCCGTGTAGCCCATCTCCTCCATGCCGAACTCCGACTCCTGGAGCCGCACGTAGGCGCTCATCCCTTCGGCCGCGTAGCCCTTGGCGAGCTCGAACATCGAGTGATTGATGGCATGGAACCCGGCGAGCGTGATGAACTGGAACCGGTAGCCCATCGCCCCCAGCTCCTTCTGGAACGTGGCGATCGTGGCGTCGTCCAGATGGCGCTTCCAGTTGAAGGACGGTGAGCAGTTGTACGACAGCATCTTGCCGGGGAACTTGGCGTGGATGGCGTCGGCGAACCGCTTGGCGTCCCTGAGATCCGGGGTCGCGGTCTCGCACCAGATGAGATCGGCATACGGGGCATAGGCCAGGCCCCGGGCGATCGCCTGTTCGATGCCGGCCCGGGTGCGGTAGTACCCCTCGGCGGTCCGCTCCCCGGTGATGAACTCGGCATCTCGCGGGTCGATGTCACTCGTGATGAGGTCGGCCGCCATGGCGTCGGTGCGGGCGAACACCAGGGTCTTCGAGCGCTGCACGTCGGACGCCAGGCGCGCCGCCTTCAGGTTCTGGATGGCCCGCTCGGTGGGCACCAACACCTTGCCGCCCATGTGGCCGCACTTCTTGGCGGACGCCAGTTGGTCCTCGAAGTGGACGCCGGCCGCACCCGCCTCGATGTACGCCTTGGTGAGCTCGTAGGCGTTGAGCACGCCACCGAAGCCGGCCTCGGCGTCAGCCACGATCGGGAGGAAGTAGTCGGTCTCGTTGGTGCCCTCTGCCCACTCGATCTGATCGGCGCGGGACAGTGCGTTGTTGATGCGGCGCACCAGCGTCGGTCCGCTGTTCACCGGGTAGAGGCTCTGGTCCGGGTACACCTCGCCGGCGAGGTTGGCGTCACCCGCCACCTGCCAGCCGCTGAGGTAGATCGCCTTGAGGCCCGCCTTGGCCATCTGCACGGCTTGTCCTCCGGTCATGGCGCCGAGCGCATTGACGTAGTCCTCGGACTGCAGCAGCCCCCACAGCTTGCCGGCGCCCTCGCGAGCCCGGCTGTGGATCACCGGCCGGCTGCCCTGCAGCTTGACGACGTCGGCGGCGGTGTGGTCCCGCTGGATGTTGGACCACCGTGGCTCGGTGGCCCAGCCCTCTTGAATCCGTTCGATTCTCGCTTCCATCTTCTCCTGGACAGTCATGGCGTCGCCTCCTATTTGATCAACTCGTATGCCGGAATGGTCAGAAACTCTGGGAAGTCGTCGCCGAGCGATACTCGCTCCAGTAGGTCCCGTGCCTCGTGGAATCGGCCCGCCTGGAAATCATCGTCGCCGAAGCGGGTCCGGAGCTCTTCCATGACTTCGTCGGCGACGCCGCTCACCAGCTCGGCGGTCACCACGTCACCATCGGAGGTGGTCGCCCCGTGTCGCACCCACTGCCACAGCTGGGAGCGGGAGATCTCGGCGGTGGCGGCGTCTTCCATCAAGTTGTAGATCGCCGCGGCGCCGTTGCCGCGCAACCAGGAGGCGATGTACTGAATGCCCACATCGACGTTGGTGCGGATTCCGTCGCGGGTGATCTCGCCGCCCGCCACCGTGGTGTCCAGCAGCTGGTCGGCCCTCACCTCGACGTCCGGCCGCTGACGATCGATCTGGTTCGGTTCGTGTCCGAGCACCTCGGTGAACACTTCGGCGGCGAGGGGCACGAGATCGGGGTGGGCGACCCACGTCCCGTCGTGGCCATTGCGCGACTCCAGCTCCTTGTCCTCCCTGACCTTGGCGAACGCCCGCTCGTTGACCTCGTCGTCGCGCCGACTGGGAATGAACGCCGCCATGCCGCCCATGGCATGGGCGCCACGCCGGTGGCAGGTCTTGATGAGCAAGCTCGTGTACGCCAGCATGAACGGCACCGTCATGGTCACCGCCCCGCGGTCGGGCAGCAGCATGTCGGACCGGTTCCGGAACTTCTTGATGATCGAGAAGATGTAGTCCCAGCGCCCGGCGTTGAGACCGGCCGAGTGTTCGCGTAGCTCGTACAGGATCTCGTCCATCTCGAAGGCCGCCAGGATCGTCTCGATGAGCACCGTGGCCTTGATGGTGCCCTGGGGGATGTCGAGCGCGTCCTGGGTGAACACGAACACGTCGTTCCACAACCGTGCCTCGAGGTGGCTCTCCAGCTTCGGTAGATAGAAGTAGGGCCCCGAGCCGCGGTCGATGAGCTCGCGAGCGTTGTGGAACATGTAGAGACCGAAGTCCACGAGGCTCGCCGACGCCGGTGCGCCGCCGAATTCCAGATGGGCCTCTTCGAGGTGCCAACCGCGGGGCCGCACCATCAGCGTTGCCGTCTCTTCGCCCAGCTCGTAGCGGCGCCCGTCCGGGCTCTCGAAGGTGATCGTGCGGCGCACGGCATCGCGGCAGTTCACCTGGCCATCGATCATGTTCGCCCACGTGGGGGAGGCGGAGTCTTCGAAGTCCGCCATGAAGACCTTGGCGCCGGAGTTGAGCGCATTGATCATCATCTTGCGGTCCACCGGTCCGGTGATCTCGACCCGGCGGTCCAGCAGATCCTTCGGAGGCGGCGCCACCGTCCAATCGCCTGCTCGGACCTGTTCGGTCGCGGGCAGGAAATCCGGTAGCTCGCCGCCGTCGAGGGCGCGCTGGCGCTCGGCGCGAGCGGCGAGCAACTCCCGGCGGCGGGGGTCGAAGCGGCGGTGGAGCTCCTCGAGGAACTGCAGCGCCGCCGGCGTCAGTATGTCGTCGGTCCTCATGTGGCCGTAGAATCATCGGTGAACTTCACCGTCGCAACGACCTTTTGCGGTGAATTCCGATCATTTTTCAGTCTAAGATGACGGAATGCTGATTATCACACCAGGGGAGTGCCGCTGATGACCTTCGATCCGGCGGTGTTCGGTCACCGGGTTCGTCACTACCGCAAGGAACGAGGGCTGACCCTCGGCGGGCTTGGGGCTGCGATCGGCAAGCCGGCGAGCTACCTCTCGATGATCGAGAACGGCAAACGCAACCCGCGGCTGTCGACCATCAACGAGCTGGCAGAGGCGTTGGACGTGTCCACCGTCGAGCTGATGCTGCCGGAGGCGCCCAATCGGAGGGCCGAACTCGAGATCGCATTGGACCGGGCGCAAGCGGATCCGTTCTACCAAGACCTCAACCTGCCCCACATCAAGGCGTCGGCGAAGATGCCCGACGAGGCAATGGAGCACATCATCGCGCTGTACCGAGAGCTGCGGGCACGGGCATCGGCGCCACCGGCGACCCGGGACGAGGCACGCGCCGCCAACGCCGAGCTCCGCGCCGAGATGAAGCAGCGGGGCAACTACTTCGCCGAGATCGAGAAGGTCGCCGCCGATGCGGTGAGCCGCATCGGGTACCAGGGTGCCGGTGCCATCACCGAGGCCAATCTGCGCGATCTCGCAGCCGGATACGGGTTCACGGTGCATCGCTCTCAGGGTGTCCCCGGGTCGGTGCGGTCGGTCACCGATCTTCGCAACAACCGCATCTACATCCCGCAGCGTGACGAGCTGTCGGCGACCCGGGCCCGGTCGGTGGTCGTCCAGACCCTCGGTCACTTCGCGCTGGGGCACGAGGATCCCGAGGACTTCGCCGACTTCCTGAGGCAACGGGTCGAGGCGAACTACTTCGCCGGAGCAGTCCTCATGCCCGAGGTGGCTGCGGTCCCGTTCCTCCGGGACGCCAAGTCGGAGCGGGATCTGTCCATCGAGGATCTCAAGGACCTGTTCGCCGTGTCGTACGAGATGGCGGGGCACCGATTCACCAACCTGGCCACCCAGCATCTGGACCTCCTGGTGCACTTCCTCCGCTCCGACGAGAACGGCATCATCTGGAAGGCGTACGAGAACAACGACGTCCCATTCCCGACCAACACCGTCGGTGCCATCGAGGGACAGCGCCTGTGTCGGGAGTGGGGCACCCGACAGGCGTTCCGCTCGGAGGACAAGTTCACCATTCACTACCAGTACACCGACACCTCCATCGGCACCTATTGGTGCGGGACCCACGTCGAGGTGGGCCGTCATCCGCTGAGTGCCATCACGGTGGGCGTGCGCTTCGATGATGCCAAGCACTTCCGGGGACGCGACACCGACCGCCACTCGGTCTCGCAGTGCCCCGACGGCGACTGCTGCCGCCGGCCCGCGCCCGATCTGGTCACCCGGTGGGCGGGTCACGCATGGCCGTCGGCTCGACCCAACAGCCACGTGCTGGCTGCGATGCCCGTGGAGACGATGCCGGGAGTCGACCTCACCGAGATCTATGACTTCCTCGACCGCAACGCTCCACCCGGACGGAGCTACTGAGGAACTCGATCGGCGCGACCGGCCGTTTCATCCGGGAGACCCCTCTCGCCCTGGTCTGTGGCGCGCTCGTGCTTGCCGGTGCCCGCGCCTGAGGTCCCTGGAGGCGCAGGAGCGCGGGGCCTACACGCCCTGACGGTCGAGCACGGCGCCGAACTCGTGGGAGAACGCCGCGAAGCCGCCCCCGGTGTGCCAGAACACCACGTGGTCGTCCGCGGCGAAGCGGCCGCGCCGGATCTCTTCGTGGAGGGCGTAGAGCGCCTTGCCGGTGTAGGTGGGATCGAAGATCATGCCGGTGAGCGCGGTGGCCTCGACTTGCACGGCCAGCTCGGCCTCGCTCACCACTCCGTAGCCGCCGCCGACATACGCGTCGGTGACCTCCAAAGGTGCTTCAGGGATCCGGCCGCCCCAACGTGCCGCTGCTTCGGTCCAGATCTGGCGGACATGGGCGAGCAGCTCGTCGGCCGGATCACCGACCGAGGAGGCGACGATGGGGAGGTCGAGGTTGAGACGGTCGACGCCCCACGTCAAACCGGCGGTGGTGCCCGCCGACGACGCCGCGTGCCAGACCGCGGCAACGGGGCCCCCAATGGCCACGGCCTGGTCGGCCAGCTCTTGCAGCGCCAGCACGAACCCCCACATCCCGAGGGCGTCCGAGGCGCCCTCGGGGATCACATACGCCTGACGCCGAGACGCGGCGAGGTGGGCCGCAGCAGCCGACATCAGCTCGTCTCGGTTGCGGTACTCCTCGGGATCGATGTAGACGATCTCCGCACCGGAGAGCCGGTGGAGCAAATGGTTGCCTGCCAGTGTCTCGGGCGGTGCTCCGGTGGAGGTGCGCAGGTACAAGCGGGTGCGGAGGCCGAGTCGTGCCGCCGCCAGTGCCGTGGCGCGGCAGTGGTTGGATTGTGCCGCGCCGCACGTGATGATCATCGCGGCACCGGCCTCGAGCGCAGCCGCCAGGTGGAACTCGAGCTTGCGTACCTTGTTGCCCGACAGCTCGAAGCCGGTGAGATCATCCCGTTTGAACCAGATCGTGGGGCCACCCCACGCTTCGGTGAGTCGAGGCGCCGGCTCCAGCGGGGTAGGCAAGAGTGCGAGGGGCAGGCGGGGCGGTAGCTGGGTCACCCGGCCAGGCTAGGCAGACCGTTCGCTCCCGATCTGTCTACGGACCCAGAAACGTCACGGAGACCTCAACGGAAGGCGCTCGCGTGCCGATGATCGCGCCATGGACTACACGGTGTCCGATGTTCGTCTGCTGACGGCCGTTCTGACTGCGGCCGATCACCAGCCTGCCACCATCGCCGAGGTGGTGGCCGTCGGCCGGTCCGGTCTGCGATCAGCGTGGACAGCCGACGAGCTGTTCGGGGGTCTGCGCCGCTTGATCCGAGGCGGTCGAATCCGGATGGTGGGCAATCGGTACGAGCCCACTCCCTCGTTCCGGGTCTCGCTTCGAGAGGTGCTCGCCGACGACGCGACCGGGTTCGACCGCGTCGAGGTGCTCCGCCAGATGCTCCAAGTCGTCGAGCCGCCATCAGCGCGAAGGGATGCGGAAGAGACGCAGGCGGCCGAAGACTGGGAGCGCCTGGCCCACGGGGCCCACCGGTTACAAGTTGAGGCGTTCGACGGCGGTGTCGACAACGCCTCTGATGTGGGCGGGTGACATCGACAGAGCCCGGCCGGCGCGGTGCACGAGGGCGAGTTCGGCGGCGGTGACGGCCCCATCGGCTCCGGCGAGGCGCACGCACGCCGCCAGCAGCGCTTCCTTGCCCAACCCGTCGAGGATGCCGCCGACCTCCACGAGGTGATGCTCCAGCCCCGTGTCGTCCAGAGTTGCGAGGTCGTGATGGAGCTCGCTCTCGCCGTAGGTTCCGTCGGAGAACTCTCGTACCACGTCGATGGCGACTCGGTGTTCCCGCGGGTGCACCTCGCCGTCGGCCTTGATCACGCTCACGACCGCGTGACGCACCGCCGTCGTCAGGACATCCTCGATGCGCGCCGTCGTCGGCTGCACCAGCACGTCGCTGGTGAAGGTGGACGAACAGCTCGCGCACTCGATGTATTCACCCAGCGATTGGAGCGGAATGATCGGGATGAAGAAGAGGGTGAACCATCGACGCGCCGAGCGCAGCCGGTAGGTGCGGTCCCCGCCCTCGTCGGGGCAGTGGAAGGTGCCCTCGCCCACGGTGGTGGAGACGGCTTTGACGCCAGCGATGAAGATCATGGTCCGGTACCTCTTCGTCGAGATGGTAGGGCCTGGGCGTGGTTGGGCGACGAGCGATAGCATCGCTGCCTGCCACGAAGGTCCAAGATGTCATCACCCCGACGAAGGCGTGGCTCGCGCCGCACGGTGCCGCCCCCGGTCGGCGCCGACTACCGCCGGCTGCGTAATCCGTACACCCCTCTGCGAGTGGTGTCTGAAGAGCAGGTCGAGCAGATCCACCGTGCGGCCCTCGACCTGCTGGCGCGTGACGGGATGCGGGTGCTGCTGCCCGAGGCCCGCGAGGTGCTGGTACGTGCCGGCGCCTCAGAAGGCGACGACATGGTCATGCGGTTCGATGCTGATCTGGTCGAGACGGCCCTTGCCGCCGCGCCCGGCGAGTTCGAAGTGCATGCCCGCGAGCCGAGCCGCACCCTCCACCTGGGCGGCGATGGGGTGGTGATGGTCCCGGTTGCCGGGCCACCCCACGCGACGGATCTCGACCGGGGGCGACGCGCCGGCACGGCACAGGACTTCGACGACTTCATGCGTCTGACCCAGCACTTCGACGTCATGCACACGCTGGCGCCGTCGGTGGAGCCCCAGGACGTGCCGTTGGAGCGGCGGCATCTGCACATGACGGCCTCGCAGCTCCGCCTCAGCGACAAGGTGCCGTTCGTGTACGCCCGAGGCCGGGGTCAGGTGGCCGACTGCCTGGAGCTCATTCGTCTGGGGCTCGGTGTCGGGCCCGAGGAGTTCACCTCGGCACAACGTTGCTGGACGGTCATCAACACCAATTCCCCGCGCCAGCTCGACATCCCGATGTGCATGGGGATCATCGATTTCGCCGAGGCGAACCAGGTGGCCGTGATCACGCCGTTCACGCTGTCGGGTGCCATGGCGCCGGTGTCCCTCGCCGGGGCGCTCACCCTGCAGCATGCCGAGGCGCTGGCCGCGATCACGTTGTCGCAGACGGTGCGGCCGGGAGCGCCGGTGCTGTACGGAGCCTTCACGTCCAATGTCGACATGCGTTCGGGATCGCCGGCGTTCGGGACGCCCGAGGCCGTGAAGGCAGCGCTCGCCAGCGGGCAGTTGGCCCGGCGCGTCGGACTCCCGTGGCGGTCATCGGGGGTGAGCACGTCCAACATCGCCGATGCCCAATCCGGGTACGAGACCATGTTCAACATGCTCGGGGCCCTGCTCGGCGGGGCCAACATGATCGTGCACGCCGCCGGGTGGGTCGAGTCGGGTCTGGCGGCGTCGTTCGAGAAGTTCATCCTCGACGTCGAGATGGTGCAGATGTTCGCCGAGGTGTTCCGTGCGTTCGAGGTCGACGACGCCGAGATCGCACTCGATGCGATCGCTGATGTCGGCCCCGGGGGGCACTTCTTCGGCACGGAGCACACGCTCGAGCGATACCGGACGGCGTTCTATGAGCCGTTGGTGTTCGGGCGGGAGAACTTCGAGCAGTGGAGCGAGGCCGGATCGCAGACGGCGACCCAACGAGCCAATCGGGTGTGGAAGCAGATCCTGGCCGACTTCGAGCCGCCGCCGCTCGACGCGGCGGCGGGCGAGGCCGTCGACGAGTTCGTGGCGAGGCGGATCGCCGAGGGAGGCGCGTTGCCGGAGTCGTGACCCGTCCGTTGTGCTTACGCGCCGCATGATCGATGGCCGAAGCACACTCGACGAGCACACCCCCTAGCATCGCCCGATGCCCGCCTCTGTTCGCCTGGTCGGCACCACCACCGCCGCTGAGCTGGCCGCCGAGCTGGCGGGTGGCACGACCCTGCTGGTCACGGACCCGGGCGTCTCCGCCGCCGGCGTCGTTGAGCGAGTGACGGCGGCACTGGGCACCCCGGTGGGCGAGATCATGCTGGCGCCCGGCGAGCCGACGGTGTCCTCCGTCGATGCGGCGGCCGCCGTCATGAGGGCCGCCCGGCCCGATGCGGTGATCGCCGTCGGTGGTGGCTCGGTGATGGACACGGCGAAGCTTGCGACATGCATCGTTCCCACCGACGAGTCCGTGACGTCGATTGTCGGTGGCCCTCGCCCGCACGACAGGCGGAGCCCACTGATTGCAGTGCCGACCACCGCCGGCTCCGGCGCAGAGGTGACGCGGACGGCGGTGGTGACCGACGAACACGGTCACAAGTCGTGGGCGTGGGGCGCAGAGCTACGGCCCGACATCGCGTACCACGACCCTGAGCTGACGCTCGGCTGTCCCCACCGTCTCACCATGGCGTGCGGCCTGGACGCCCTGGTCCACGCCATCGAAGCGGCCACGACGCCGCGCACCACCGACACCGAGCACTCGACCTCAGCGCTGCGACTCATCCGGGAAGCACTTCCTGCGGTCGTGGCTGACCCGAGCGACCTCGCCGGCCGGGCGGCGATGCAACACGGCGCAACTCACGCCGGGTTGGCGATCGACGCGTTCAGCACGGGCTTGGGGCACAACATCGGCCATGCCCTCGGCACCGTCCACGGCGTGCAGCACGGGTTTGCCGTGGCGCTGGGGCTGCTCGCGACGGCGGCATGGAGCGCCGAGCCGGAACCGGAGCGATACGCGACAGTGGCGGCTGCGCTCGGGACCACCCCGCACGACCTGCCCGACTGGCTCATGGAGTTTGTCACCGGCCTCGGCTTTGCGGCCGCCGGCGCCGAGGCACTGCCGGCGCAGATCGATGCCACCGCGCTGGCTGCGGCGATGGCGTCGGCGGAGAACCGGCCGATGCGTGAGAACAACGCGCGGGTGGCGTCGCTCGACGATCTGCCCGAGCTGGCGGAGATGACGGCGGCGACATGGCAGCGGATGCTGGCCCGATGACCATCATTCGCATCGACGTGAGCCACCATGCGCTGGAGCTGGATCCACCCTTTCCCGCTTCGTGGGATCCGGCGCCTCGGCGTCGCTTCCCGGCGACCATCGTCCGCGTCACCGACAGCGAAGGCCGCACCGGGGTCGGTTCTGGCGAGCCCTTGCACGGTCTCGAGGATTACGTGGACCTGTTCCTGGGCACCGATCCCCTCGACTTGGACCGCCAGCATCGCATCGTCGACAACATCTCGTTCTTCGGTTCCCGGATGTGGCCGCTCGAAGCGGCCCTGTGGGATCTCGCCGGCATCATCCAGGACAGGCCCGTGTGGCAGCTGGTGGGAGGGCGCTCCAACCGGGTGCGGGCGTATGCCTCCACCGGCGTGCTGCGCTCGGCGTCCGAGATGGCCGATGTCGCCGCGCAAGCACTCGATTCCGGCTTCCCGGCGCTGAAGCTGCGCTTCGGCCGCCCCGACCTCGCCGACGATCTCGCCGTGGTGGCTACGGTGCGCGACCGGGTCGGCGACCGGCTGGAGTTGATGGTGGACTGCAACCAGGCGTGGCGTATGCCGTGGGACGTGAGCGACTGGTGGACGGTCGAACAAGCGGTGGAGGTAGCCCGGCGGCTGGAAGCGCTCGACGTCTACTGGATGGAGGAGCCGCTCCACCGCGGCGACTACGAGGGCATGCGCCGGCTCCGCGACGCCACGTCGGTGCGCATCGCCGGCGGCGAGTACACGCGGGAGATCCATGAGTTCCGGGAGATGCTGCGGGTCGGCTGTCTCGACGTGTACCAACCCGACGCCGTGTTGACGGTCGGCATCGAAGGTCTCCGCACCCTGATCCCCGACATCGAGGCCGCCGGTGCCGCGTTCACACCCCACACGTGGGGCGGTGGCATCGGCCTGGTGGCCAACACCCACCTGACGGCCGGAGCCGCCGACGCTCCCTACCTCGAGTACCCGTGGGATCCTCCCGAGTGGACGGCCGCTCGCCGCGACTACATGCTCACCGAGACCTTCGAGCCGGACGGCGACGGCTGGCTGCACCTGTCCGACGCCCCGGGCCTGGATATCGAGCTGGACGAGGAGCGTCTCGCCGCCACCGTGACTCACACGGCCGGCTATCGGTGAGACGATTGCGCAACGTCCCGGCGCGGGCCAGGATGGCGCGCGCAAGCGACTGCCGGACGGAACGAAGGCGTGACCGAAGCATGACTCGGCGGGGGAGGCGAGACCGCGAACGGAACGCCGCCGTGGTCGACACGATCGTGCATCCCAGCGTGGCGCTGCCCAGCTTCGACATCGCCACGGCGGAACAGGTCGACCTCATCCACGACATGAGCATGCGCATTCTGGAGGAGGCAGGGATCGCGTTCTACGACGACGAGTCGGTGGCGATCCTTCGCGAGCACGGTGTCGCCGTGGATGGGGATTCCATCGCACGGTTCGACCGCGAGCTGGTGGCGACATACGTGGGGATGGCGCCCTCCTCCTTCGAGCACACGGCGCGTAACCCGGAACGGAGCGTCACGGTGGGGGGAGACCACATGGTGTTCGCCCCGGTCGCCGGGCCCCCGTTCGTCTCCGATCTGGAGGGAGGCCGGCGGTCGGCGACGTATGACGATCTCGTCAACTTCATCAAGATCACCATGTCGACGCCATACCTCCACAACCAGGGAACCGAGATCGTGGTGCCGAACGACATCCCGTTCCATGAGCGGGGCCTGGACATCGTGTACGCCCACATCAAGTACGGCGACAAGCCGATGATGGGCCACTATCCCATCGGTCTCACTGCGCACGACAGTGTGGAGATGGCGAAGATCGTGTTCGGGCCTGATGTCGTGGCATCGAAACACGTGCTGCTGGCTGTGATCAACATCTCCAGCCCGCGGCGCCTGGACGACCGCATGCTGGGGACGCTCAAGACCTACGCCACCAACAACCAGGCGCTCGTCATGACACCGTTCATCCTCGCCGGCGCGATGGGACCGGCGGCCTTGCTGGGCACGGTCGCCCAGGCCAACGCAGAGGCACTCGCTGCCGTCGCGTTCGCCCAGATGGTGAATCCCGGCACTCCGTGCATCTACGGCCCGTTTCTGGCCGTCGTGGATCTCCAGAGTGGCGCCCCGGTGTTCGGCGCCGCCGAGAGCCTCCTCGCCCAGACCCTGTGCAGCCAGCTGTCGGCCCGCTACGAGCTTCCGTTCCGGGCCGCCGGTGGCTACTCCAGCTCCAAGGTGCCGGACATGCAGGCCGGGTACGAGGCCGTCATGTCGATGCTCCCCTCCCTGTTGAACCGGCCCCACTTCGTGCTCCACGCCGCCGGCTGGCTCGAGGCCGGTCTCACGACGAGTTACGAGAAGTTCATGCTCGACATCGAGTTGTGTGGGGTCATGCACCGGCTCGTGCGGGGCGTCTCGTGGGACGACGACGAGTGGGCCATGGAGTCCATCTTGGAAGAGGTACCACCGGGTGGCCACCACCTGGGTACGACGCACACCTTGGGCCGGTTCCGCGACGCCTTTCATCGGGCCGAGCTGTTCGACTACGACTCCTACGAGCAGTGGTCGGCGGCGGGGTCGCTCGATTCGGCCCAGCGGGCGGCCGCAAAGTGGCGGCAAGTGGTCGACGCCTACGAGCAGCCACGGCTCGACGACGCCGTCGACGCCGAGCTGCTGGACTACATGGCGCGGCGGCGCCGCCAGATCGACCCGGCGGAGTTCCAATGAGCGAGTTCACCGTCGACGGAGTCCCGGTGTCGTTCCGACCGAGTGATTCGGTCCTCACGGCCATGCTGCGCGCCGGAGAGCATCCCACGGGCGGGGGGGCGCTCTGCTGTGCCGGCGACTGCCCCCACTGCCTGGCCGCCATCGACGGCGTCG
>JBFGCM010000016.1:0-49756 GCA_041581135.1 Acidimicrobiia bacterium | reverse complement strand
GGACCATGGGTGGCGACTGGTCCCCGCCGGCGCCGGAGCAGATGCCAGACCGCTCGAAGACTCGCTTCCAGATGCCAGACCAGACCCATCCCAGGGAACGCTCCGCCCGAAGGGCAGTGACGGCGGCTGGAACGGCCCCCGGAGTGACATCACGGCCCCTACGCACCCTCCGGAAGCACGATGTCGTAGGTGAACGTCACGTCGCTGACGCCGCCGTCGGCGACCGTCACGGGTGCGGTGAAGCGGAGTTGCTGGATGAGGCAGAGGTCTTCGGCGTCCTCTCGGCAGTAGATCACGGTCATGTCGGCCGTGATGGACCCGAACCCCTCGTTCCACTCGACCGGTATCTCCACGGGGAACTTCACTCCGGTGAGCGAACGGACCGCCTCGACCTCGGCGACGTTCTCGCCCACGATCCACTGCACCGACGACGGTGCGTCCTCATTGACCTTGTGGTCCTCCGGCAGGCCGATGTCGAGCACCAGCGTCCCGGTACCGGGGGCAACGGTCACCTGGTCGAGGCCGATCTCTTGGCCCCGATAGTCCTCGTCACCTGCGGCGGGGGCGAACCGCTCGATGCCGCGAAGCACCAAGGTGTCGGTCACGCCGGCGCGGAGATCGATCATGCGGATCGCGTGGTTGTTGGTGTCGGCCACGTACAACGTGTCGCCGATCACCGAGAGCCCACCCGGCTCGTAGAACCGGGGATCGGTGCCATCGGCCCAACCCTGCTCGCCGCCTGCGAATGTCACGGTCTCCCCGGTGTCGACGTCGACCGTCTTGATCTTGCTGTTGTAGGTGTCGGCCACGTACAACGTGCCGTCGGGGGCGAAGGCAACGCCCAGCGGATGCTGGAGTCGCGCCGCCGTGCCGGTGCCGTCCTCGTCACCGAAGTCGAACAACCCGGCGTCCGATCCGGAGATGGTGCCGGTGCGGCCACCGGGGATGCGGGCCTCGGCCCACCGGATCGACGACGACTCCGAATCGGCGAAGTAGAGGCGCCCGTCCGGAGCCAGTGCCAGCCCGCTCGGTTGGGCGAGGGTGGCCAGTTGCAGGACTTCGTTGGTGGTTCCCTCTGCGGCGCTCCCCACCAGGGGGGCGACGACGCCGGTGGGGAAGTCGAGCGCCCAGATCTGATGGATACCGGCCATGGCGATGTACAACCGGTCACCGTCGAGCTCCACGTCCCACGGGGACGCGAGGTCGGTGGCGGTGGCGGGCCCGCCGCCGAGTTGCAGTAACTGGCGGCCCGTACCGGCCACGGTGGTCACCTGGCCACCGGCCAGGTCGATGGCGCGCACGGCATGGTTCTCGGTGTCGGCCACGTACAACGTGGCGCCGTCTGGGGTGATCGCCATGCCCTGGGGTTGGGCGAACTGGGCGTTGCGGGCGTCACCGTCGGCGAGCCCACGCCGGCCGCTTCCGTACACGTCCACCACGTCCCCGGTGGCTCGGTCGGCCACCACGATGCGGTGGTGGTTGCTGTCGGCGATGTAGAGCAGCTCATCGGTGGCGAGCACCTTGCCCGGGAACGAGAGCACGGTTTCGGGCAGCCCGTCGCGTTCCAACGCGGCTTCGAACGGCGTGCGATCGAGGAGACCTTTGGCGTCGAACTCGGTCACGAGCGACTCGATGATGGGCTGGAACACGGGGTACACCCCTTCCCCGGCACGGCCGCCCACCACGTTGCCGGCGGGGTCGATGAGCACCACGGTGGGCCACCCGGTGGCTCCCCATGTGCGCCACACGGTGAAGTCCTTGTCGTTGACGACCGGATGTTCCAACCCGTAGCGCAGGATGATCTGGCGGATGTTCTCGGTCTCGCTCTCGTTGACGAACTTGGCGGAATGTACCCCGATCACCACCAGCTCCTCGGCGTACTCCGCCTCGAGCCGCTCGAGGTCGGGGATGATGTGCATGCAGTTGATGCACCCATAGGTCCAGAAGTCGAGCAGCACCACCTTGCCGCGCAGCTCGGCAAGCGACAACGGCGCCGCGGTGTTCAGCCAGTCGAGACCATCCGGGAACTCCGGAGCGGCGATGGTGCCGGCATAGGACTGGGCGGTGGTGTCCGGTGCCGCCCGCTCGTCGTCTGCGACGACTGTGGTCGTCGGCGCTGCGGTTTCCTCGGCGTCGGGCGGGGAGCCGGCCGGCTCGTCGGCTGCGGTGCACGCCCCGACGAGCAGCCCGAGGGCGAGCAAGCAGATGGTGATTCGAGTGGGTCTCATCGAGGCGGCCCCTTCGACCGGCGACGTCACCGGTGACAACACTCTGCGCCGGGCTCGTGTTTCCGCCGGACGGATGTGTTCACCAATTGGTAATCAGGGTAGGCGGATCCGGCCAGCTGTCGTCCGCCCGCCCCTCAAGCCCGCATCGCAGCGCCGGCAGGGTCGTACGGGGAGGGGGCGATGACCCGGCAGGGCCGAGCGACACCGACGATATGGGTGCTCAGCTCGGTGCCCACGTCCGCGTGCTCTCGGTCGATGAGGGCCATGCCGAGGCTCGTTCCCAGCGTGTGGCCGTAGCCGCCGGAGGTGATGTAGCCGACCCGCTTGTCGCCGGCCCACACCGGCTCGTAGCCGGTGGCGTCGGCGTCGGTGGCGTCGATCTCCAGCGTGACCAGCGTGCGGGTGGCGCTGTCGGCGTCCCGTTCCCGACGGGCTGCTTCCTCGCCGATGAACCCGGTCTTCTTCCAGTCGATCCAGCGGTCCATGCCGGTTTCTCCCGGGGTGTACTCCTGGCGGAACTCGGCGGACCAGATGCCGAAGCTCTTCTCCAATCGCAAGGAGAGCAGCGCGTTGTACCCGAACTCAACGGCGCCGAGATCCTGTCCCGCCTCCAAGAGGATCCGTCGCAGCAGCGCGTGCTCGACGGCCGAGCAGTGGATCTCATACCCCAGCTCACCGGTCACCGAGATGCGGCCGACCTTGGCCCGGATCAAGCCGACGTCCATGGTGCGACACGACATGAACGGCATCGCCTCAGCGGAGACGTCGGACGGCGTCACCTTGGCGAGCAGCTCGCGCGATTTTGGCCCCGACAGCGAGAACCCGACCACGGCGTCGGAGATGTCGCGTACTTCGACGCCGTCCTCGACGTGGTCGTTGAACCACCGCATGTGCCAGGCCCGCAGGTAGTAGGAGCCCATGATCCACCAGGTGCCGTCCCCCCAGTTGAGCACGGTGAGGTCGCCCTTGAGCCTGCCGTTGTGACCGAGCATGGGCGACAGGCGGATCCGTCCCGAGTTCGGGAGGCGTCCGGCCATGACACGATCGAGCCAGGCCGCCGCGTTGGGGCCGGAGACCTCGTACCGCGAGAAGCCGGTGATGTCGAGGATCCCGACGCCGCTCCGCACCTGGCGGCACTCTTCACCGACGATGTCGTGAGCGTTCGAGCGCCGCAGGGAAGGGATCTCCTCGAAGCCCTTCTCGGCGAAGTAGATGGGCACCTCCAGCCCCCACGACTCGCCCCACTGTGCGCCCGCCTCGGTCATGGCGTCGTAGGCCGGTGCCATGCGCAGCGGCCGGCCGGCCCACAGCTGCTCGTTGGGATACGTCATGACGAAGCGGCGTGAGTAGAACTGGCCCGTCATCTGGCGGATGTACTCGCGGTTCTCGGCATACGGTCCGAAGCGGGCCACGTCCATGCCGTAGATGTCTTCCTCCGGCTCGCCGTGGATCATCCACTCGGCGAGCGCCTTTCCCACGCCGCCGCCCTGGAGGAACCCGGCCATCACCGCACACGCCGACCAGTAGTTGCGCAGGCCGGGCACGGGTCCCACCAGTGGATTGCCGTCCGGCGAGAACGTGAATGCACCGTTCACCCATTGCTTGATGCCGGTGCGGTCGAGTGCGGGATAGCGTTCCGTGGCGATGGTGAGCTCCGGCGCGATGCGATCTACGTCTGGGGTGAGCAGCTCGATGCCGTAGTCCCATGGCGCCCCGTCGATGCTCCAGTGCTTGTGATTGATCTCGTAGATCCCCAGGAGGATTCCTTTGAGTTCGGCGCGGGCATAGGTGAAGCCGTCGAGATCGATCATCATCGGCATCTCCCAGTCGATCGCCTCCAGCTCCGGGATCGCCTCCGTGATGAGGTAGTGGTGTTCCAACGGCGACACCGGCAGCTCCACACCGGCCATGCGCCCCACTTGCTTGGCCCACAGGCCGCCGGCGTTGACCACGTGCTCGGCAACGATCGTGCCCTCCTCGGTGATCACGTCCCAGCCCCCGTCGGCGCGGGGCTCCAGGTCGAGCACCCGGTTGTGCTCGATCACCTCGGCGCCGCGCTGGCGAGCGGCCTTGGCGTAGGCGTGCACCACGGCCGAGCAGTCGATGTAGCCCTCGCGGTCCGCCCACAGGCCGCCTTCGACGCCGGCGAGGTCGATGATCGGGCACTTCTCCTTGATCTCCTCGGGCGTCATGAGGTGCACGTCCTCGATGCCCATCGTCTGGAAGACCCGGTAGGCCGACTGGAGCCATTCCCAGCGCACCGGATTCGAGGCGAAGGTGATGCCGCCGGCCATGTGCATGCCGATGTCGAGGCCGGACTCGTCGGCGATCTCGCCGAGCAGATCGATGGTGTAGGCCTGCAGCGCCGCGATGTTGGGATCGGCGTTCAGGGCATGGATGCCACCGGCGGCATGCCAGCTCGACCCGGCGGTGAGGACGTCCCGCTCCACGATGGCCACGTCGGTCCACCCGAACTTCGACAGGTGGTACAGCACGCTGGCCCCCACCACACCACCGCCGACCACCACCACTCGATACTGGGACTTCACACGATCCTCCCGCTGCCGCGCACCGGGAAGTTACCGGAGTGGTCGCGTCGATGCCGGGCTGCGAAGCGGTGTTCGGCTCCACCGCCTCTCGGGAGGTTTGCGACGGGAAGATTCCGGGTAAACCTCACCTACCCCGCATGCGTGTAGGAGGTATGTCGGTCGAGGAGAGAGGAGCACCAGTGTTCGATCCACCGGAGGGTGTCGAAGCGCCGCGCCGCGCGGCGTTCGCCGCCGTCTCGTTCGCCCTCGTGTTCGTGACCCTGTTCGCACTGATGCTGGCGTGGTGGTTTCACGACCCGTCCATGCCGCAGGCGGTGCCGTTCACCACCTGAGTAACAGCTGACCACCTGAGTGACAGCTGAGTGGTCACCATTCGAGCAGGCGGCCCTACTCCGATCTACTCCATCGTGTGGGCCGCCACGGTGAGGCCGGCGCCGAGCGCACTGGCCAGAAATCCGGGTGAGTTCCAGGCGTGATGCTCATCGGCGGCATAGTGACCGTCCGCCGATTCGATTGCCGCCGCCGCCAGCGCCAGTGCCTCGAGGTGGGCGGCGAGGTCGGCAACCCCCACCACCCGACGCGAGACGCCGGACGGGGTCGCAGTCGTGACCTCGGCCATGGCGCCCGCCCACTGGCCCGTCACCGGCGCAACCACGCCCTTGGCGCGGAACGGAAGATCGACCATGAGGCCGCTCTCATTGCCCCAGCGGGCTCCGACCGGGTCCGGAAACGGCACCGCCTCGCCTCCCCGCAGGGGAGTGCCGGGTTCGGTCCATGCGATGCGGACGCTCAGCGGCGATCCTTCATGGCTCACCTCTTGGACGGCCAGTGCCGCGGCGATGCCGGATGCCAGGTTGGCCCCGGCCACCACGTTGTCGCCGGGATCCTCTTCATCCGCCCACAGCACGCATCGGATGCCGGCGTTGGCCGCCATGCGGATGTCCTCCTCGAAACCGTGAAGCCGGTCGGTGACCAAGGTGTCGTAGTCGGAGAGGTCGTCGGCTCTCACCACGCGATCATCGCCGTTCTTTCGGGAAGGTGAGCGGTCGATCAGGCCGAGCAGCTCCAGGCGGCGTTCCCCGAGCAGGATGCGGCCGGCCCTGACTCCGACCTCACCGGTGTGGCGTAGGGCGATCCGCATTCAGTCCTCGTGGGGCACCCAGCGCCCGGACGCCTCTGGCGGCACCACCGGCCGCCGCATGAACGCGACGACGGCGGCGGCGACGGCAGCCAGCAACACGGCTGCTCCTCCGAGGCTTCGACGACCCATGCGGCGCAGTGTAGGGGGGACCGCTTCAGGCCAGCGCGATGAGCACCAGCAGCAAGGCGGTGGTGCTGGTGGCGATGAAGGTGCGGATGGCGTTCCACCGATTCCAGCGGGCCTCGAACGCGGCGCGAGCCACGGCGAGGTCGGGTTCGGCCATGGTCGACGGGTCGATCGCCTGAATCTGATTGTTCAGCGGGATGTTGACGGCGGCGGTGGGTAGCTGCACACCGAGCACGTAGACCGCTGCAGCCAGGACCAGGAGCAGCCGAGCGGTGCCGTCGGTGTTCGACCAGCCGAGGATCAGAGCGGCGATCACCGCGACCACCGATCCGGCCCACGTGAGCATGAACAACGGCTGGCGGTCCTGGATGATGCGATCCATGGCGCGGAACCCCCTGAGGAACTCCCGGTCGCCGAGCTTTCCCAGTCCGGGCATGGCGACGACGGCGAAGCCGAACAACAAGCCGGCAACGAGTCCGCACAGCACCGCGGCGACGATCAGCACGACGACGTAGAGATCCACGGTCACTCAGTCCTGGTCCGCCACCCTGTGCCCAGGTGGCCCCTCGACCAAGTCGGCTGCCCTCCACGACTGCGACGACCCATGGGATGAGTGTAGGGGGAGGTCAGATCGGCGGGCTGTGTCGCCACGCTGCGCCCCGCTATCCTTCGCCCGCGCTCCGGGCTCGGCCCGGGCACACCAGTGGTCCCCCTCGAGGGGGCGCAAGAGCGAAGTCCGGTGAGAGTCCGGCGCTGACCCGCAACTGTCAAGCCTCACGCCAGATGTGGCGGAACGAGGACGAGCCAGGTCGCCTGCCAGTGGTGTGGCGTGAGGCCCTCGGGAGGAGGGGCTGCCCGCTGCGTCTCTGTCAGATCCTCCGCAATGAGAGCGAGGATCACCATGAGACGACTTCTCCTGGTCCTGGTGCTGGCCCTGGTTGCGGCTGCATGTGGGAGCGACGAATCCGCCGCTCCCGCCACCACCGCGCCACCAGACTCCACGACCGCGCCTGCCACGACGGCACCGGCGGACTCCACCACGCTGCCACCGCTGCAGGAGCCCGGGTTCCCGGTCACCATCACCAGCGACGCTGGCACCGCCACCGTCGAGCGCCGGCCGGAGCGGATCGCGGCCCTGTCGTCGGTGTTCGTTGAGATGCTGTACGCCATCGGCGCCGGCGACCAGGTGTTCGCCGGTGACCTGTTCACCAACTATCCACCCGAGACCGATTCGCTGGAGAAGATCGACAGCTTCAACCTCAACGCCGAGGCCATCATCGAACTCGATCCAGACCTCGTGGTTCTGTCGTTCGACCCCGGCGACGTGGCCGCATCACTGGAGGCCGTCGGGATTCCCGCCGTCCTGATGGGCACGCCCAGCTCCCTGAATGGCGCGTATGAGCAGATCCAGCTGCTCGGTGACGCCACCGGACGCAGCAGCGAGGCGGCTGAGCTCATCGACCAGATGCGAACCGACATCAAGGAGATCGTCAACGAGCTGGACGGCAAGGCCCGCGGCATCACGTTCTATCACGAGACCGATCCGTTCGACTTCTACACGCCCAACTCGTCGTCGTTCGTCGGCGCCCTGTATGCGGCGCTCGGCATGGAGAACATCGCCGATGCGGCTCCCGACGAGTTCAACAGTGGCTTCCCGCAGCTGTCCCCTGAGTTCATCGTCGAGGCCAATCCGCAGATGATCTTCATCGCCTCGTCAGGCGAGAGCGTCGAGACCATGGCGGCCCGCCCTGGGTGGGACCAGCTGTCGGCGCTGCGGGCCGACGGCACCGTGGTGCTGCTCAACCCGGACGTCGCCAGCCGCTGGGGACCGCGGGTCGTCGACCTGTTGCGCGCCATCGCCCAAGGCGTCGAGCGCTTCTACGAGACCCTCTGACGTGGCCGAGGCAGTCGCCCCGCTGAGACGGCGCACCGTACGGGTCGCCCCGTTCGTCTGGGGTGTGGCGGTGCTCGGCGCGGCGCTGGCTGCAGGAGTGGCCCTCGGTGCGGTGTCACTGCCCGTGCGGGCCGTGGTCCTCGAGCTGCTCGACCGGTTGCCACTGATCGACGTCGAGTCGGGTCTCGACGCCAGACAGTCGGCCGTCTTGTGGCAGATTCGCGCCCCGCGGGTGGTGCTGGCGGGTCTCGTCGGCGGCACGCTCGCTGTTGCCGGCGGTGCGTATCAAGGGGTCTTCCGCAACCCCCTCGCCGATCCGTACCTGCTGGGCGTCGCCGCCGGTGCCGGCCTCGGCGCCACCGTGGTGATCGCCTCCGGTGGTGGGGGAGGGGCGGTGCTCACCGTCGCCGCCTTCGTCGGCGCCGTGGCGGCGGTGGTCGCTACCTATGCACTGGGGCGAGCCGCCGGGGGACGATCGACGGCAACGCTGCTCCTCGCCGGCGTCACGGTGGCCGCGTTCTTCACTGCGGTGCAGACGTTCGTGCAGCAGCTCGCCTCCGACACCATCCGCGAAGTCTTCGCGTGGATCCTCGGCCGCCTGGCCACCGTCGGGTGGGCCGACGTGCGCCTCGTGTTGCCGTTTGCGGCGATCTCGACCGCCGTGCTCATCGCCCATCGGCGTCACTTGGACGTGCTCGCGGTGGGCGAGGAGGAGGCGCAGACCCTCGGGGTGCCCACGACTCGGGTGCGGATCGTGGTGGTGCTCGCCGCCACGCTCGGCACCGCCGCCGCAGTAGCCGTAAGCGGCCTCATCGGATTCGTGGGCATCGTGGTGCCGCACGCCATCCGCCTGGCCGCCGGGACCAGCTACCGCATCATCCTGCCCTTGGGGTTCGTCGGAGGCGCTGCGTTCCTCATCGTCGCCGACCTCGTGTCGCGGACGATCATCGCCCCCGCCGAGCTGCCCATCGGTGTGATCACCGCCTTCGTCGGCGCCCCGTTCTTCGGATTCATCCTGCGTCGGAGCATCCAGTCATGAGTGGAGTGGCTTGCCGCTCGCTCACCGCCTCGTACAACGGGCACGCCGTGTTGGACTCGGTCGATCTCGAGGTGCGGCCCGGGGAGTGGGTGGCGGTCATCGGGCCCAACGGCGCCGGGAAGTCGACCCTGCTGCGCTGCCTGGCGGGCACGTTGGAGGCGCGCGGCGAAGTGACCCTCGATGGTCGGCCCATCACGGGTCTCGCCCGGCGCGACGTGGCCCGGCTCGTCGCCGTCGTCCCGCAGTCGCCGATCATCCCGGAGGGGGTGACGGTGTTCGACTACGTGCTCCTGGGCCGCACCCCGCACATCGGCTACTGGTCCAGTGAGGGCGCCGGCGACATCGCCCGGGCGGAGGAGATTCTGGCGCGACTCGATCTCGCCGAGTTGGCGGATCGCCACATGTCCGGGCTCAGCGGAGGTGAACGCCAGCTGGCGGTGTTGGGACGGGCTCTGGCACAGGATGCCGGTGTGCTGCTGCTCGACGAGCCGACCACGGCACTCGATCTCGGCCACCAAGTGCAGGTGTTGGAACAGGTCGACAAGCTGCGCAGGAGCGAGTCGATCGCCGTGGTCAGCGCCATCCACGATCTGACGCTGGCCGGCCAGTACGCCGACCGTCTCATCATGCTCGACAAAGGGCGAGTGGTGGCCGACGGCCTTGCTGCCGAGGTGCTGACCACCGAACGGCTGGAGCGCCACTACGGGGCATCGGTGTCGGTGCTCCACGGCGAGGACGGCTCACTGGTCGTGGTGCCGCGCCGACGGTGAAGCCGCGCCGACGGTGAAGCCGCGCCGACGGAGTCTCTAGCCGGCGACGAAGCCCTCGAAGGCGGTTCCTATCAGGTAGCTCAGTAGTGCGCCCACGAGGGCGATGACGAGGTTCTCGCCGCCGCTGCGGATCGGGTTCTTGCCGGTCACGACGGTCTTGACGGCACCGACGATGAACAGCCCGATCGTCGAGAGCGCCGCCGCCCAGATGAGGGCGACAGTGGTGCTGGTGATGAAGACGAACGGAAGCACCGATGGCAGTGAACCCAGCAGGAAGAGCAGCCCGGATGCGGTCATCGCCAGGTACGGGGAACGGCGCTCGTTCTCCAGCACCCCGAACTCCATCACCTGCATGGCCTTCATCAGGGACTCGTCGGTGCGGGCGAACGCCTCGACCACTTGCGGCAGGTCCTCCTCGAGGATGCCCATCTCCTCGAACATCTCGTACAGCTCGGCGACCTCTTTGTCGCGGTGATACTTGAAGTGCTCCTCTTCGAGAGCCATCTCCCGGTCGAATACCTCTTCCTGTGACTTCGTCGCCAGATATTCGCCGGCCGCCATGGAGATGGCACCGGCGATGGCACCGGCGATGCCGGTGAGCACGACCTGACGTGTGGTCAGGCCGCCGCCGACCACGCCGGCGACGAGCAGGAACATCGAGACGAGCCCGTCGTTGACACCCAGGATGATGTCGCGCCAGTACTGGCGAGTCATACCGACGTGCGGTACGTACGGCGGGATGGGCTCGCCGTCGGGGCCGAGGGCTTCCGCGTCTGCGTCGGTGGGCACTGTTTCCATGACCTCGGGCAGTGTATTCGACACCCCGAACAGAGCGGCAATCAGGCAGTTAGGTTGGTGCCGACAGGAAGGCACACATGAGCGACGACGTACTCGATACCCAGCTCCGCACCCACCCGTTCGTCAAGGACATGGCACCTGACCACGTGGCGCGCCTTCGTGAGCACGCCAGCCTCACCGGATTCAAGTCGGGCGACGTGATCTTCCGCCGCGGTGATCCGGCGATGGAGTTCTACCTGCTCAAGACGGGTCTCGTGAATCTGCAGGTCGAGACCGGGGGGATCCCCCGCACCATCCAAACCATCACCGAGGGTTCCGTGCTCGGCTGGTCATGGCTGTTCGAGCCCCGGTTGTGGGAGTTCACCGCGGTGGCCCAGACCCCCGTGCGGGCGATCGCCATCGACGCCGCCGGGCTCCTCGGATCGTGCGAGGAAGACACCGACTTTGGGTACCGGCTCGTGCTGCGAGTGTCGGAAGCCATGGCCGAGCGCCTCCACGCCGCCCGCCGCGAGGTACGAAACCTGGCCGGACCCTGAGGTCAGTCCAGCTCTGCGATCGCGGCCGCGAGCTCCTCGATCCCGGGTTCGATACGGTCCAGCGGAATCGCCGCGTAGCCGAGCTTGAAGTGGTTCCGGGGTGGGCGGCGCCGCAGGAAGCAGACGTCGCCTTGCTCGAACACCACGCCGCGTGCCGCGGCGCGGCGCGCCAGCCGTCGGGCGTCCAGGCTGTGAGGGCCCTCCACCCAGATGCTCGTGCCGCCGCTGGGGATCGGCACGTTCCAGGGCAGGTGATGCTCGATGGCGTCGACGATGCGTTCCCACTTCTGACGCAGCGCGTTGCGGGTGCGGCGCACGCTGTGGGTGTAGTCGCCGGATTCGATCATCAAGGCGAGGGCACGCTGGCTGAGACCTGACGGATGGCGCAGCATGTAGCGACGGGCGTCGCGAAGGTGGGCGATGAGGGGGGCGCTCGCCACGAGGAACCCGAGGCGTAATCCGGGGGCGAGGAACTTGGAGAAGCTCCCCACGTGGATCACCCGTCCCGCCACGTCGGCAGCCTTCAGTGCCGGGGTCGGCCGGCCCTGGTAGCGGAACTCCGAGTCGTAGTCGTCCTCCACGATGAGGAAGTCGTGACGCCCCGCGCTGTCGAGGAGTGCGGCGCGCCGGCCGGCGGCCAGCGTCACGTTGGTGGGGTAGTGATGGCTCGGCGTCACGGCCAGCAGATCGATTCGGGCGGACGCCGCCGGCGCGGTGACGCCCTGGTCGTCCACACGGAGCGGCACCAACTCGGCGCCGGCCCGGTGAAAGATGTGCCTCACATCGGGGTAGCCCGGCTCCTCCACCCCGACTCTCGACTTCGGACCGAGCAGTGCCTGACCCACCAGGAACAACCCGTGCTGGGAGCCGGTGGTGACCAGCACCCGGTCCGGCGTGGCGTCGATGCCTCGTCCCGGCAGCACGTGGCGGCACAGCATGGACACCAGCAGCTCGTCATCGCGATCGACGAGATCGTGCAGGCTGGCGGCGGCGTGGTCGTCGGCCAGCGCCCGCTTCACGGCGCGTTGCCAGGCCCGCCTCGGGAACTGGCCCAGGTCGGGTTGACCAAAGACGAACGGGTAGCGCGCCCGAGCCCACTCGGGCGGCTTCTCCACCCGCCCGAATCGCTCACTCGGCGCCAGGAGGCGCCGTGACCAGTCCACGTCGCTGCGATCGGCGTCGATCACCACCCGCCGCTGGCGGCGCAGTTCGCGATTCACCACGTGGCCGCGACGGGGGAGGGACTCCAGAAAGCCCTCGGCGACGAGCTCCTGGTAGGCCGTGTTCACCGTGTTGCGCGACACTCCGAGATCCTCTGCCAGCCGCCGGGTGGACGGCAACGCCTGTCCGTCGTCGTAGTGTCCGGCCTCGATGGCGTCGGTGATGGCCCGCCGCAGCCGTCGGTAGAGCGGTACCCCGGGGGTTTCGTCCAGTTGCAGCAGCCTCGGCACCGCGCCTCCCATCCAGATTCTGGGCACCACTGGTACCAAAAGAATTGCGGATTCTGGCACTTTACTTGGGGCCAGGGCTCCGGTTGACTGAACGCGTACTCGCAGCTCCGGAGGAGGGTGATGCAGACCGATCACGCGCGCGACCTTCAGCACCTCATCTTGCACTTCACCAAAGGTGCCTCGTGGAGAGCGGCCGATCTCCCGGTGTACACCCGCGGTGAGGGGTGCTACCTGTGGGACGACGAAGGCAACAAGTACCTCGACGGTCTCGCCGGGCTGTTCGTGGTCCAGATCGGCCACGGGCGCAGCGACATCGCCAAAGCCGCAGCCGATCAGATGGAGATGCTCGCCTACACCCCGTCGTGGAGCGCCACCCATCCTGCGGCGATCGATGCCGCCACCCTCATCGCTTCGCTGGCACCGGGCGATCTCGACGCGGTGTTCTTCGTCAGCTCCGGTTCGGAGGCGGTCGATTCCGCCATCAAGTTCGCCCGGCAGTACCACGCCAGCCGGGGCAACCCGCAGAAGACCGGGGTGATCAGTCGCCGCCTGTCCTACCACGGCACCACGCTCGGTGCCCTCTCCGCCACCGGTCTCCGGGACATCCGCGACCCGTTCCTGCCGTTGCTCGACGGCTTCCACCACGTCGGGACCACGCTGGAGTACGAGACCGCGGCCGAGGCGGCGGCAGCCGTCGAGGAGGCCATCGTCGCCGCCGGGCCGGCGCACATCGGTCTGGTCATCGCCGAACCCGTGCAAAACGGCGGCGGCGCCATCGTGCCCCAGGACGGCTACTGGGAGCTGCTCCGTGAGATCTGCGATCGCCACGACGTGCTGCTCCACGCCGACGAGGTGATCAACAGCTTCGGGCGGCTCGGCTACTGGTTCGGAGCCGAGATGGTCGGTGTGGTGCCCGACTTCATCACCTTCGCCAAGGGCGCCACCTCTGGATATGCGCCCATCGGTGGTCTGGTGGTGCGCCGTCCGGTGGTGGATCAGTTGATGGACTCGCCAAACGGCACGTTCACCCACGGCGCCACGTGGGGTGGGCATCCCATGGTGATGGCGACGGCCATCGCCAACATCACGGCCATGCGGGACGAAGGCGTCGTCGACAACGTCGGGCGGCACGAGGCCTACTTCAAGGACGCGCTCGCCAAGCTGCACGCGGCTCACGACGTCGTGCGCGACATACGGGGCGCCGGGTACTTCTACGCGGTGGAGCTCTGCCGCAGCCGAGCCGGCGGGGTCGACCTCGACGCCGACGAGACCAGTCGCATGGTCGGCGACGAGCTGCCCCGGGCCATTCGCGACGCCGGCCTGCTCATACGTGCCGACGCCCGCGGTAAGGCCAAGCTCATGCTGTCGCCACCTCTGATCGCCGGCACTGCCGAACTCGACGAGTTGCTCGGTGGTGTCGACCAGGTGCTCGACCGGGCCGCGCAGGCACTGGCGTCGGCATGAAGGTCGGCGTCGTACGGGAGACGAAGACCGACGAGTTCCGCGTTGCCATGACCCCGGCCGGGGTCCACGACCTGGTCGAAGACGGGCATACGGTCCTGGTGGAGACTGGGGCGGGGTCCGGCTCCCGCATCGAAGACGATCACTTTGAGTCTGCGGGCGGCACCATTGTCGGCGGAGCCACCGCGGTGTGGGCCGAGGCCGACATGGTGGTGAAAGTGAAAGAGCCGCAGGAAGGGGAGTTCGAGCACCTCCGCGAGGATCTCGTGCTGTTCACCTACCTGCATCTCGCCGCCTACCCCAAGGTTGCGGAGGCCCTCGTCCAGTCCGGTGCCACGGCCATCGCCTATGAGACCGTGCAGCTGCCGGACCGCTCGCTCCCGCTTCTGGCTCCGATGAGCGAGGTGGCGGGCCGGATGTCGGTGCAGGTGGGAGCCCACTTCCTCGAGAAGGAGGAGGGCGGACGCGGCGTGCTCCTCGGTGGCATCCCCGGCGTGGAGCCGGCCACCGTGCTCGTCATCGGCGCCGGTATGGCCGGTTCCAATGCGGTGCAGATCGCCGCCGGTATGGGTGCCGATGTGCAAGTGTTCGATCTCAATCCGAAGCCGTTGCGGCACATCGACCAGGTCTACCGGGGCCTGGTGAAGACCAAAGTGGCCAACCAGCTCGACATCAAGGAGGCCGTTGCCGACGCCGACCTCGTCATCGGAGCCGTGTTGTTACCCGGTGCCCGCGCTCCGCGCGTCCTGACCCGCGAGGACATCGCCACCATGCGCCCCGGATCGGTGGTGGTCGACATCTCCATCGACCAGGGCGGGTGTTTCGAGACGTCGCGGGAAACCAAGCACTCGGATCCGATCTACACCGTCGACGGCGTCATCCACTACGCCGTCGGCAACATTCCCGGCGTCGTGCCGCGCACTTCGACCTTCGGCCTGACCAACGTCACGATGCCGTACGTGCGTCTCATCGCCAACATGGGAGTCGACGACGCCGTGGCCGCCCGCCCGGAACTCGGGCCCGGTGTGAACGTGCGGGCTGGGGACATCGTGCACCCCATCGTCGCCGAGGCACTCGCCGGTTGACGGCGTGACCGGCGCACTTCGTACCGCAGCGTGAGCCTCTACGAGACCTGGGTGGAGCGGCTGGCCGGTCATCGGCAGCGCGTCGTGCTGACCGACGGCGACGATCCACGCGCCGTGGTGGCCGCACACACCATGCAGGACGTGGTGGAGCCCATCCTGGTGCGCAGCGAAGGAACTCCCGAAGGAGCCGAGGACCTGACCATCATCGATCCCGGCTCCAACGATCCCATCGATGTCGGCCTCCGCATGGTGCGCGATGGCGAGGCCGACGCCTGTGTGGCGGGGGCCACTCGCCCCACCGCCGACGTTGCCCGCGCCGTCATCGACATCGTGGGCACGCTTCCTGAGGTCCGCACGATCAGCAGCTCGTTCCTGTTCGAGTTCCCGGACCATGCGCCCATCGCTTATGCCGACTGCGGGGTGGTGATCAACCCGACGGCCACCCAGCTCGCCCACATCGCCATCACGACGGCCGATACCTACGCCACGCTCACCGGGCTCGAGCCCAAGGTGGCCATGCTGTCGCACTCCACCTTCGGCAGCTCGAGCCACGCCGTCGCCCGCAAGGTCCGCACGGCCACCGAACGCGCCGCCGAGCTCGATCCGGATCTCGTGATCGACGGTGAGTTGCAGTTCGACGCCGCGTTCGTGCCCGACGTGGCGGCGCTTAAGGCTCCGGGATCTGCGGTCGCCGGCGCCGCGAACGTCTTTGTGTTCCCCAACCTGGACGCCGCCAACATCGCCTACAAGATCACCGAACGCCTCGCCGGCAGGCAGGCGCTGGGACCGTTGCTGCAGGGAGTGGCACACCCTGTGCACGATCTGTCCCGCGGCTGCTCGGTGGATGACATCGTCAAGGTCGCCGTCATCGCGGCGCTCCAAGCCCACGAACTGGAAGAGAGGACGAGATGACCCGAATGACTTCGAGTGAGGCCTTCGTCGAGACCCTGGTGGCCCACGGGGTCACCGATGTGTTCGGCATCGTCGGCTCGGCCTACATGGACGCCCTCGACATCTTCGAGCCGGCGGGCATCCGGTTCTGGTCGGTAGCCCACGAGCAGGCAGCCGCCCACATGGCGGACGGCTACAGCCGGGTCTCCAACCGCCACGGTGTCTGCATCGCCCAGAACGGCCCCGGCATCACCAACTTCGTCACTGCCATCGCCGCCGCGTATTGGGCCCACTCGCCGGTGGTGTGCATCACACCGCAGACCGGCTCGATGGGGATCGGCAAGGGTGGCTTCCAGGAAACCGACCAGATGCCGATCTTCGAGAAGATCACGAAGTACCAGGTGCAGGTGAACCGGTACGAGCGCATCGCGGAGCTGACCCACAGGGCCTTCACGCTGGCGATGACCGAGCGGGGCCCGGTGCAGATCAACATCCCCCGGGACCTCTTCTACGGCGAGGCCGACTACGACATCCAGCAGCCGTTGACCATCGAACGGTCGGCCGGCGGATCCGAGAGCCTGCGCGCCGCGGCCGAGGCGCTGGCGAGCGCCGAGTTCCCGGTGATCCTCGCCGGTGGCGGGGTCATCATGGGCGGTGGGGTGGACCAGCTCGTCGAGCTCGCCGAGTTGCTGCAAGCGCCGGTCGTGAACAGCTATCTCCACAACGACTCGTTCCCGTCCGGACATCCGCTTGCCTGCGGTCCGCTCGGGTACCAGGGGTCGAAGGCGGCGATGCGCATCGTCGCCCAAGCGGACGTGATCCTGGCGCTGGGCAGCCGCCTCGGACCGTTCGGCACCTTGCCCCAGCACGGCATCGAGTACTGGCCGGACGACGCCAGGATCTTGCAAGTCGACATCGATCACCGCCAGCTCGGGTTGGTGCAAGAGGTGGAAGTGGCGGTCCACGGCGACGCGGCGGCCGCCGCCGCCGAGCTGACCACGCGGTTGAAGGACTTGAAGCCCCGGGCGCTCGAGAACAAGGATGCCCGTTTGGCGGAGATCGCCGAGCAGAAGGAGGCGTGGGAGGCCGAGCTGGATCAGTGGTCATCGTCGGATGCCGTGCCAATGGCGCCGCGCCGGGCGTTGCGGGAGTTGCAGAAGGCGCTTCCGGACGATGCGATGGTGACCACCGACATCGGCAACATCTGCTCGGTGGCCAACAGCTACCTCACCTTCGACCGACCGAACTCGATGTTCGCCGCCATGATGTGGGGGAACTGCGGGTACGCCTTCCCGACGGCGATGGGTGCCAAAGTGGCGGCTCCGGAACGTCCTGCGATCGCGTACGTCGGCGATGGTGCATGGGGTATGAGCCTGGCCGAGGTCATGACCTGTGTGCGCGAGAACATCCCCGCCATCGCCGTGGTCTTCAACAACAACCAGTGGGGCGCCGAGAAGAAGAACCAGGTCGACTTCTACGACGACCGCTACGTGGGCACCAACCTTGAGAATCCCTCGTTCGCCGCCGTGGCCGAGGCGATGGGTGGGTACGGGATCAAGGTGGAGAAGCCGGACGAGGTGGGGGATGCCCTCCGCGAAGCGGTCGCGTCCGAGCGTCCGACCGTGCTCGAGGTGATGGTCAACCAAGAGCTGGGCGAGCCGTTCCGCCGCGATGCCCTCAACAAGCCGAAGCGGCTGCTGAAGAAGTACGAGAAGTACGGGGTCTGAGCCCGCCGACCGTGCCGACCGGCGACGCCGGTCGGCATGGTCGGTTGAAGAGTACGGCGCATGCTCCCGACTCCGGACCGCGGGCGTTGGTGCACCCGTGGGGTGCACCAACCCCTCTGTCTGATTCAGCTCAGTAGTCGATCAGGACCAGCATGCTGAAGCGGTCGAAGTCGGCCGTCTCTTCGGCATAGGCGACCAGCCCGGCGATGGGATCGATCATCTCCTGATCGGCCGCCGGTATCTCCCACTGATCCATTGCCCGTCGCACGTCGAAGAAGAACATCGGATCGCTCCCATCCGGGAGCGCCTCCGACGCCCGCACGAACAGCGGATCGTCGGCGAGCTTCGCTCCGTTGTCTCCCAAGGCGGCGACATCGCCGGAGTTGGTGGCCACCACGAGGTGGTCACCGGCCACGCCGAACACGCCGAACTCGATCGCGCCATCACTGAAGGCGTACATGGTGGATCCGGCCACATCGCGTTCGACGGTGGCGATCCCCTCCTCCGCGAGCGCAGCACTCATCAGTTCCGTGGTGTCGGACACGGCCATGGCGTCCATCACCCCGATCATCGCCAGCATTCCCATACGAGGTGCTTCCACGTCCTGGAACAGGTGCTGGGTTGACTCGAGCATCGCAAACCCGAAGTCCCCTCCGAGATGCCTCAACAGGTCGGATTCGATGTCGAAGCCGAGTGCGGCCTCGAGTTCCTCGATGCCCTCCAGGTCGGCCGGCGATGCACCCAGGTCGCTGAGGATCTGCCCGAGGTCGCCATCGTCGGTGATCAGGGGCTCGTCCATGCGGACGCCCACGTAGCCGAAGGTGCTGGCGGGCAGCAGCTCGGGCAGCGTGTCGCTACCGAGCGAGCCTGCCGGCACGCGGCTCTCGTCGTTGACCGGTTCCACCACGTCGATCTGGACGCCGTCTTCGACCAGCGTCACGCTCATCGCCATCGACCCGAATGGCTCGATTGCGCCTACCTGCGCGGGGAACGCGGTGGTGAGCTCACCGAACAGCCCGGAGAAGACCTCACCGCGAACGAACACGGTGAGCGCCCTGTCGCTCGGCAGCTCGTCGACTGCCGTCTGCATCAGGGTGTCATCGGCCAACGACGCACCGTTGTGGGCATCGATCGCTCGATGGACCGCTTCCACACCGTTACCGATGAGGAGCATGTCGGCGGACCGGGCGACGACCAGCGGGCCGTCGTCGAAACCCGTGTCGGACACGTAGACCGGCACCTCGGCGTAAGACGCCTCACTGAAGACCAAGAGATCTCGGCTGGCCAGAGTGCCGATCATGAGGTCGATGAACTCGTCGGCACCCGCTTCGTCGCGGACTGAGACAGCGGCCACGATGGTGGGCCGTTCGGCCTCGATGTCGGCAACGCTGATACCGAGATCGCGCCCCGCCCATGGGGTGATGTCAACGACCCCTATGCCGATCTCGGCCCGAAGCTGCTGGTCGATTCGGGCGACGAGCCCGTCGAGCCCGGGCGAGATGTCGGCCTCGGCAAAGGCCGAGTCGAATGCCAGCAGCATCGGATCGAGTGCTTCCATACTCTGGAAGTCGACCCCGACGTAGAGCTGGGTGTCGGCAGGTAGGGCCTCCGTAGAGGCCATGCGATCCCCGGCGTCCCACATGTCCATCAGACCGACGGCAGCGACTCCGGCGCCGATGATCAGCACCGCGACGGCCGCAGTGACGAACGCCTGAAACCCCGACCAGCGCCGGCGCGGCGGTGTTGCCTGCTGAACGGTCTGGACCGGGGGGATGTCTTGTTGCGCAACCATGGCAACTCCTCCCTCCCACACCTCCAGTGTCCTCCTCCTCGCGGCCCCGTGGGTAGGGCCGAACCGCAGGGCTGTGGGGCCGACATCCGACACCCCGGTGGTCGAGCAGCCGCTTGTAGTGGCCGCTCGATACACTCGCTCCATGCACGGGCCCGCCGATCCACATCCACGTCACACGATCGATGTGCTCGACTCGTCCATCACGTACGTAGACGTTCCTGCCGACTCCGACCACACCGTGGTGTTCGTTCACGGCAACCCCACCTCCAGCTACCTGTGGCGCAACGTGATCCCGCACGTGAAGCCGTACGCCCGCTGCCTGGCCCCTGATCTCATCGGCATGGGCGCCTCGGGCAAGAACCCTTCGGGCTCGTACCGGTTCGTGGACCACTACCGCTATTTCGATGGGTGGACCCACGCGCTGGGCCTTCCCGAGACCGGAAATGTCGTCGTGGTGGGACATGACTGGGGCACCGCCCTCGGGTTCCATTGGGCCCAACAGCACCAAGCGGCCGTTGCGGGCATCGCCTACATGGAGGGCATCGTGATGCCCATGACGTGGGACGACTGGCCCGAAACTTCTCGCAAGATCTTCCAGGCGATGCGCAGCGACGCCGGGGAGACGATCGTGCTCGAGAAGAACGTGTTCGTGGAGCGCATCCTTCCGGCCAGCATCATCCGCGACTTGTCCGAAGAGGAGATGGGCGCCTACCGAGCTCCCTTCCTCGAGTCGGGTGAGTCGCGCCGCCCCACCCTCACCTGGCCACGCGAGATCCCCATCGACGGGGAGCCCGCCGACGTGACCGCCATCGTCACCCAGTACGGCGAGTGGCTGGAGCGATCCGACCTTCCCAAGCTGCTGATCAACGCCGACCCGGGCAGCATCCTCACGGGTCGGCAACGGGACCGCTGCCGTGCCTGGCCCACTCAGACCGAGGTGACGGTGCGGGGCCTCCACTTCATCCAGGAGGACTCTCCCGCCGAGATCGGCGAAGCCGTCGCGCAGTTCGTCCGGTCGCTCTGATTCGGAAGATTCTGCTGATGGCCTCTAGACGCGGGTGTCGCGAGCCGATACATTCCGCGCCAGTAGCGGAATGACCGCTCCCCTCAGGAGGGCACCGACATGACGTGGGCCTAGCCGCCCGCCTCGAAGTGGCCGGCGCCACTTCTCACGTGCACCTCTCAATCCCCGCCGCCGCCGCGGCCATCTCCTCCCGGAGCTGCAATGCGCAAGAGACTCGTCGCAGTCTTGTCCCTGGGGCTACTCGCCCTCTCCACCCTCTCGATCCCATCGAGCACCGCGGCTCAGCCAGCGGACACATCGATGGCCGAACACAACAAGCCCACCGGTGTCGTGCTGGATGGCAAGCTCATTCCGGCCCTCGAGTCGCGAGAGACCGACCGGTTCGTAGTCGAGTTCGCCGCAAAGGCTGATCTACGTCCGGCGCGCGACATCGACGACTTCACGGCTCGCGGCCGCTTCGTGGTCGATCGGCTGCGCGAAGCGGCACAGTCGTCCCAGCGCGATGCGCTCGCTCTGGTGCGAGGCACGCCCGGCGCTCGAGGTACCGCGTTCTGGCTGCGCAACGCCATGGTGGTCGAAGGCGACGCCGACCTGGCTGCTCGCCTTGCCGAACTTCCCGGGGTGGCATCGGTGCGTCCCGAGCGCATCTACCCGCTCGTCAAGCCGGTCGCAGCCGGGGCTGCCGTGCAGCTGGCCGTCGGCGATCCCGAGTGGGGTGTCGCCAAGATCGGCGCCGACCAGGCATGGGATCTCGGCGTCGTCGGCAGCGGAGTGGTGGTCGCCAATGTCGACACCGGTGTCGACTACACCCACCCTGCACTCGTCAACCAATATCGCGGAAAGCTGGGTGACGGCTCGTTCGACCACAACTACAACTGGTGGGACCCGAGCAACATCTGTGGTGACGTGCCGTGTGACAACGTCGACCACGGCACCCATGTCATGGGCACCATGGTCGGCGGCGACGGCCCTGGGCCCTTCACGCCGGACATCGGCGTGGCGCCGGGCGCCACCTGGATTGCGGCTAAGGGGTGCGAAGACTTCGGGTGCTCCGAGTTCGCCCTGCTCTCCTCCGGCCAGTTCGTCCTGGCTCCGACCGATCTCGACGGCAACAACCCCGACCCTTCGCGCCGGCCCGACATCGTCAACAACTCGTGGGGTGGCGGCCCCGGCGACCCGTTCTACTTGGACGTCGTGACGGCGTGGCGTGCCGCCGGGATCATTCCCGTGTTCGCCTCGGGCAATCCCGGCCCCTTCTGCGGTGCTGGAGGGTCACCCGGCGACTACGCCGAGTCGTTCAGCGCCGGCGCCACGGACCTCAACGACGTCATCGCCGACTTCTCCGGCCGGGGTCCCTCGGTCTTCGGCAAGATCAACCCTGACGTCGCTGCACCCGGTGTCGACGTCCTGTCATCGGTCACGGGAGGCGGCTATGCCGCCTTCAGCGGAACGTCGATGGCATCGCCACACGTGGCCGGGACCTTGGCGCTCGTGCTCTCCTCGGCTGTCGAGCTGATCGGCGACCCGACCGGTGCCACTGACATCGTGCGCGCCAGCGCACTCGACATCGTCGACCTCTCGTGTGGTGGCGACGGCGACGGCGACCCCAACAACGTCTACGGCGAGGGTCGCGTCGATGCGTTGGCTGCCGTGAACCTGGCGGCGACGGGCGGCACTCTCGAAGGCCTCATCACCGACGTCGCCACCGGCGATCCCATTCCGGGGGCAAAGGTGCAAGCGGACAACGGAGAGCGGGTCTTCAGCATCTCCGCAGACTCCACCGGTCGCTACCGGATGTTCCTCGCCGCCGGCGAGTACGTCGTGGCTGCAACCGCGTTCGGGTACGGCACCACGGTCGTCTCCGGAGTGGTGGTCGCCACCGATCAGACCACCGTCACCGACATCGCCCTGGACGCCCTGCCGACGTTCGTGGTGAGCGGGTTCGTGCGCCAGGCCGAGAACCGCAAGCCCATCGCCGGCGCCGAGGTGGTGGCGGTCGGCACGCCGTTGCCGGCCGCGGTCACGGACGCCACCGGCGCGTACTCCCTTCGCCTCCCGGTTGGCAGCTACGAGCTGGTGGCGTCCAAGGGCGGCTGCATGGAGAAGGACTTCGGGTTCGTGACGGTTCGTGCCGCCACACGCCACAACTTCTTCCTGGTCACCAAGATCGACGACTTCGGCCATGGCTGTCTGAAGATCGCCAACGAGTGGCACGAGGCGGCGCACCAGACCGCTCTGTTCGGTGACGACACCTACGGTCGGCTGCGGCTGCCGTTCGAGTTCCCGTTCTACGGTGACACGTACGACCGCGCCTACATCGCCACCAATGGCTTCATCAGCTTCGAGGATCCCATCTGGGCGCCTTACTTCCCCGAAGGAATCCCCAACCGCAACCTGCCGAATGCCGCCGTGTATCCGTTGTGGACCGATCTGGTGGTCGATGAAGACGCCGACGTGATGTACGAGACCATCGGTTCCGTACCCAACCAGGCGTTCGTCGTGGAGTACCAGAACCTGCGTCCGTGGGGAGGCTCGTCTCGCGTCGACTTCCAGGTCAAGCTGTGGCAGAACGGTGACATCGACTTCCTGTACCGCAACAACGACAACCGGGTCGGCGACGCCTCCGGGGCGTTGGTGGGTATCGAGAACGCGACCGGCACCGACGCCTTGCAGTTCTCCCTGTTCGAGGCGTCGATCGCCCCCAACGACGCGTATCGGTTCACCGTGGTGCCCACCGGGCTGGTCAGCGGTACGGTGATCGACGCCAACGACGGTCTGCCGGTGGTCGGGGCTCGCGTCGCCGCCGCTCCCAGCGGTCGGAGCACCGTCACCGATGCCGATGGTCGCTACACGCTCCGTCTGGTCCCGGGCCGCTACGTCCTGACCGTCGATGCCACGCACTACGTGTCTGGCATGTCGCGGCCCGTGTTCATCCGCAAGGACAGGACAACGGTGGTCGACTTCACATTGCTGGCGCCGGTTGCCGTGGTCACGCCGACCGAGATCGTGGCGTCGGCGGGTCTCAGTGAGAGCACCGACGTCACGCTCAACATCAGCAATGCCGGCAGCGCCGCCTACCAGTGGCAGCTCTTCGAGCGCGACCGGGGCGGTGTGCCGCCGGACCTTCCACCGCTCGACCTGCCCGAGGGACAACGGATCACACGGCAGCCGACGTGGACCAAGCCCGACATTCCAGCGGGCTTCGTGTCCCACGCCGCCGGGGTGACGTTCGATGGCGTGCTCGACACGATCATCACCGATCCGACGGGTGACGACGTCGGCGCTGTGGACATCACCACGGTGCGCGGCGGTGCCGACAACACGGAGATGTCGCTGGCGATCGACTTCGCTGCCGACACCGATCCTCGGCAAGTCGTCGGCTTCGTGTTCCTGGACACGGACCAGAACCCGGCTACCGGCCTGCCGGCGGAGGCGCTGGTCGGCTTGCCGACCCAGGACGTGGGCATGGAGTACTTCGTCGATCTGTTCGCGGCCCCGGATGGGTTCGCGTTCGTCGTGGACGCCCGTACGTTCAACTTCGTCGGTGAGGTGCCGGTGGTGCACGGTGCCGGTTCGCTCCAGTTCGACATCCCGCTCGACATGCTGGGCGGCGATGACGGCGAGCTGAATGTGGCGATGGTGCTGGGAGACTTCTTCCGGCCCACCGACTGGGCGCCGGACGACGGCCATGGGACGGTGCTGCCGTTCCGGGACGCACCATGGATGAGCGCCGATCCCACCTCCGGCGCGCTCGAGCCGGGCGAGAGCCAGGACGTCGTCGTCACGCTGGGCGGCCCGGACACCCTTCCCGGCGAGTTCAGCGGCGACCTCGCCCTCCTCGGCAACGATCCGCGCAATCCGACCGTGCTGATCCCGGTCGAGTTCGTGGTCGATCTGCCAGCCGATTTCGGTCAGCTCGGGGGGATCGTCACCAATGCCAGAGCCGGATTCCCGGTTCCGGCCGCGGTGACGGTGTTCGCTGAGCGCGGTGGTGACCCCTGGGTCGCCACCGCGACAGCCCGGGACACCGACGGGGTCTACGTGATGTTCGTGCCCGAGGGCACGTGGCCTGCGGAATACCGCTTCGAGGGCTACGTCACCCAGACCTTCGACGTCACGATCACGGCTGGTGCCTCCATCGCGGTGGACGTGGCCCTGGACCCACTGTGGCCCAACGCGTCGGTGAGCGGCGGGCCGTTCGACTTCTCGGTGGCGGCCGGTGAGACGACATCGCTGCCGATGGAGATCGCCAACACAGGTGGGCTGGTCGACCTGACGTTCGAGATCCTCGAGGCGTCACTCGGCGGGCTCGGCTTCGCCGGCCATCAGCCGTCCGAGCTCCCGGCCGGGGTGACGTCGACTGACGCGCCCGCCGGCTGGGTGGCCACGGCGACCGACCGGCAGGTGAACGGGCACCCGGTGTTGATCATCCAGGATGCGTTGCCATGGGAGTCGGCTGCACTGCAGGACGTGCTGTCGATGAACGGTATCCCGTTCGACATCATCGGCTCGGCCGACATGGGCCAGTTCGACCTCTCGCCGTACGGCGTGGTGTTCATCTCCAACGATCAGCCGCAGGTGTTCTACGACCGGTACATGCAGCACCAAGCGTGGTTCGAGACCTACGTGGCCGGAGGCGGTTACCTCTGGTTCGGGGCCGCCGCCTGGGGCTGGAACGGAGGCGACTTCACCGGCGGCGTGCTACCGGGCGGCGTCACGGTGAGCCCGGTGTTCGAGGACTTCAACAACGTGGTCGACCCGGCGCACCCGATCATGATCGGCGTGCCCAACCCGTTCTCGGGGACATCGGCGAGCCACACGACGTTCGGCAACGCGCCGGAAGGCTCGGTCCTGGCGTCGGGCTCGCAGTCGGGTCAGCCGACGTTGCTGGAGTACGCCGTGGGCGCCGGGCGGGTGCTGGCGATCGGGCAGACGCTCGAGTTCGCCTATGCTTTCGGCCAGGACGGAAGGAAGATTCTGGAGAATGGTGTGCCGTATGTGCACGACTTCATCCCCTTCGCCGACGTGCCCTGGCTGTCGACGAACCCGTCCACCGGGACCTTGGCGCCTGACGGCGTCCAGGCCGTGTCCGTCGACGTGGACAGCAGCGGGTTGGAGCCGGGTGCGTACACGGCGCTCTTGGTCGTCCGCACCAACGATCCTCTCAACCTCGTGATCCGGGTGCCGGTGACGCTGACGGTCAGCTGACCCGGCCCGGCGAAGACGCAGAGGCCGGAACCCCAACGGAGTCGGGGTTCCGGCCTTTCGCGCGCCGAGGAGGGGAGGCGGTGTCGGCCCGCGGTGGATATGGCGCGCCACGGGGGCGGGTTGGTGCGCCCCGCCCCCGTGTCTTACAGCCGACCGTCTACAGCTCGGCGGCGCGCAGCATCGACGTTTCGGCCAAGGAGTGCCACGCTTGGATCTGGTCGCGGAACTCACGCCACGGCCCCAAGATCTCTCCGAACGTGGCGTCTTCGGCGGCCAGCTCGTCGAGCACCTCCTCCGTGGCGGTCTTGAACGCCGCCATCAGCTCGTCGTTGAACGGCACGATGGTGGCGAACTCCTGCACCTTCGGCAGGTCCTGGGAGTTGAGCACGTCGTAGCGCGCCATCATGCCGATGTTGGCGGACTTGGCGGCCAGATCGACCGCGATCTGGTACTCCTCGGGCAGTTCGTTCCACAAGTTGAGCGGGAACTCCACCTCGAGCGTCGAGCCCGGCTCCCACCACCCGGGGTGGTAGTAGAACAGCTCCGACCCGAGCTGGTCGAGGCCCAGGATGAGGTCGTCGGTGGGTCCGACGAACTCCGCGGCATCGATTGCGCCGGTCTCGATCGAGGGCAGGATGTCGCCGCCGGCGATGGTCACCTGCTCCGCGCCCAGCTTGTTGATCACGCGGCCGGCGATCCCCGGGATGCGCCACTTGAGGCCCTGGAGGTCGCCGACGGTGTTCAGCTCCCGGCTGAACCAGCCACCCATCTGCACCCCGGTGTTACCGGCGGGGAATTGGATGACGCCGAACTCCTCGGCGTAGTACGCCTGGAGGATCTCGAGCCCGCCTCCCTCATAGAGCCACGCGTTCTGCTGCCGCTCGGTGAGGCCGAACGGCACTGCGGTGCCGAACTGCGTCGCCGGCGACGTGCCGACGTAGTAGTACGAGGCGGTGTGGCCCGACTGGACGCCACCGTCCCGGACGGTGGTGAGCACCTCGAGGCCGCCCACGATCTCACCCGAAGGACGCGGCGTGATCTTGAACTTGCCGCCCGTGAGGCGGGACAGCTCGTTGGCGAAGATCTCCGCACCGCCAAACAGCGTCGGTAGGGCGAGCGGCCAACTGGTGGCCATGTCCCACTCGATCTCGGGAGCGTCGGTCTGGGACAAGTCCACGTCGAGCGGCTCCGTGCCGGTGCCGGCCGTCACGGATGTGGTGTCCGCGCCTCCGTCGTCGCTGGTGGTGCACGCCGCCAGGATGGACGCCGAGGCGGCAAACCCCGCCACGCCATACCCGGCCTTGCTCAGGAACTTCCTTCTACTCAGATCGTTGCCCGGTTCTTCGATGCTTTCTGTGAGCTCCTCAGTGCTCATGTGCCCTCCTGTGTGTGCCTTCCTATGCGCCGATGCTGAAGAAATTGAACGAGAACTCGACGATGCCGGGGAAGAACCCGAGCACGACGAGCGCCACGCCCTGTAAGACCATGAACGGTATCGCCCCCTTGTGGATATCTGCGGTCTTCACCTCGGGCGGCGCCACGCTCTGGAGGTAGAACAGCGAGAACCCCACCGGCGGCGAGATGAAGGCCATGTTCAGGTTCACCGCCATCAGCACCGTGAACCAGATCCTCTCCACCGATGTGAAACCCAGAGCCTCCATCGCCGGCACGAAGATCGGCACCACGATGAACGTGATCTCGAGGAACTCGAGATTGATGCCCAGCAGAAACACGGCGATCATCGCCACGATCACGAAGCCGGTCTTGCCGCCGCCGATCGACGTGAGCCACTCCGAGGTCTGGTCGGAGCCGCCGAGCTGGAAGAACATCAGGCTGAAGAACGACGAGGCGAACAGCAGGGTCATCACCAGGATCGAGATGTTGGCGGTGGAGCGGCCGGCCGCCTTCAACGTGGCGGGCGTGAGGCGCCACTTCGGCTCGAGATGGGTGGCCCCGCGGCTGACGAGGAACCTGTCGAAGACGTAGCTGAGCGCCGCCAGGATCAGCGCGCCGGCGACGCCCACCGCACCCGACTCGCTGGGGGTGGCGATGCCGGCGAAGATCGACACCAGCACGCTCACGATCAGCAGCAGCACCGGCACCACGGAGAACAGCACCTCGAGGGCCAGCAGCTTGCCTGTCATCGTGCGTTCCTCCGGCGGCATGGCGGGGCCGACGCCCGGTTTGAGGTACGAGATGCCGAGGGCGTAGGCGATGTACATGCCGCTGAGGATCAGTCCCGGGATCAGCGCGCCGGCGAACAGACCCAGGATTCCGACGCCGATCTGTTGGGCCAGGAGGATCAGCACCAGGCTGGGTGGCAGCAACTGCGCCAGGGTCCCCGAAGCGGTGATGGCGCCGGTTGCCAGCTTGTGGTCGTACCCCAGCCGTACCATCGTCGGCAGCGAGAGCAAGCCCATCACGATGACGGTGGCGGCGACCACGCCGGTGGCGGCTGCCAGCAGGGTGCCCACCAAGATGACCGCTGCGGCGACGCCGCCGCGAAGCGGTCCCAGCAACATGCCGATGGCATCCAGCAGCCGCTCGGCCAGCCCGGACCGTTCCAGGATCGCCCCCATCAGCACGAAGAACGGCACCGCCAGCAGTGTCGGGTCGCTGACGGCCCCGAACCAACGGGGCGGCAAGTTGGCCAGGGACGCCGGGTTGAAGGTGTTCGTGAGGTCGCCGACGAACGAGAACAGCAGTGCGGTGGCGGCGAACGAGAACGCCACGTTGTACCCGATCAGGATCATGCCGACGAAGATCACGAACATGAAGAGGGCGAGGAACACTCCTAGGTCCATAACCTCTACTCCACCCGCAGCGGAGCTTCCTGCTCCGCCAGGTTCGCCAGGTCTTCGCGGCCGAGGAGCACGAAGACGTTCTTGATCATCTCGCCGACGATCTGAGAGGCGAGCAGGAAGAAGCCGATCAACATGATCAGCTTGATCGGACCCCGGGGCAGCCCGCCGGCGTCACCGGACTGCTCCCAGATCTCCCAGACCTTCCAGGTGTCCCATGAGCCGTCGAAGTTGCGGCCCAAGGCCGTCATCGTCCACGGCCACAAGATCCTCACGGCCAGCCAGCAGAACGGGAAGAACAGGACGGCGTGGATCGCCAAGTCGATCCTCGCCTTGCGTTTCGGGGGGAAGTCGGCCCACCAGAAGTCGATCCGCGGGTTCACGCCTTCCCGGACGCCGTAGTTCAGCGCCAGCAGGAACAGCGCCCCGAACACCATCCATTGCAGGTCGAACACCTGGGCGATGATGATGTCCCGCTCGATGAAGCGGGCCACGTAGCGGGTGATGACGTTGAAGAGGCCCAGCGCGAACACGACCCATGCGAAGAGCCAGGAGAGCCAGCCGGTGGCGCTGGTGACGGCCTCGACTCCGACCCGGATCGCCTGCAGCACCCGGAGACCGCCGGTGGCGTCGCCCAGGCGGCCGACGTGCTCTTCCTCGACGGCCAGGAGCTCCTCGAGGACGGCCTCCGGTTCCTCACCTCTCGTGTCGGCCAAACGTGCCTCCGCGTCCGCACGGCCGATCCGCCCTGTCGAGTGGACCGTGTCGACGCCGACGATCCGCATGTGTCGCGTACCGACGCCGCAGACCCACTGCACCCTAGAAACTTTCGTCGTACGGCGCCGGGTCTTGGTCGTCGAGTCGGCACAATGGCCTGATGCGGAGTAGCGCCATAGCCCACTGGGTCGTCGCGCTGGTAATCGTCATGGCCCTCGCGGGGGCTGCCATGGTGGCCGGTCGCAGTCGCCTGCCACTGGGACCGCAGGACCGAGCCGTCGTGCTCATCACCACCGGGTGTGGGCACGGCGCCGCCGGCCACGGCTCAGGGGTCGCCATGGGCGGTGACCTCGTGCTGACGGCCGCCCACGTCGTGGCGCAGGCGGATCTGGTCACGGTGCGTCGCAATGGCCGGGAGTATCAGGGCAGCGTTGTGGTGTGGGATCGCCCCCACGATCTGGCGCTCGTGACGGTCGACGGTTGGGAGCTGCCGGCCGCCGAGTTCGGTGTCCTCGCGCTCGGCGATGAGGCCACCATGGTCGGCGGGCTCACGTCCGGCACCCGACAGGCTCGCGTGGCGGAGTGGGTGAGGCTCACCATCGAAGAGGCGTTGGGCACCGACCGCTACCCGCGTCTCGGCTATCAGCTGCAGGTGGAGGCCGCCGACGGCGACAGTGGGGCCGGCGTCTACGACGCCGACGGACGGCTGGCCGGGATGGTCTTCGGTGTCGATCCCGCCGGGGCGTTCGCATGGGCGACGGCGGCCGAGGAGATCCAATCCGTGATGGCGGCCTCCCGCTCGCTTTTCGAGTGCGATCCGGCCACGTCGTTCCTGCGGGAGTCAGCCGGCCTGTGAGGCGATGCGCTGCATCGCCTGCTCGTTGCTCTTGGTGAGCGTGTACCGGCGTTGCCCGATCTCCCAGTCGGTGGCGATGACGTTGCTCTCGACCGGGGTCATCTCCGTGTCGTCGGGCAGCCGATCGATGAGGCCCGTGGCGAAGCGGCGGATCCGGCTGGCCTTCAACAGGTAGAACCCCCGTTCGGTCCACGCCACGATGCGGTACTCGGTGGTGGCGGCCACGGCGACGGCCGCCCCGGCGATTCCGAGCGCCACTTGTGCCGACACCTCGGCGAAGCCGACCAGGTCGGCCACGATGAACAGGGCGACGAAGGCCACGATGGCATACGGCACCATCCACCGATGGCGGGCCCACATGTAGACGGCCTCGATCACCCGCTCGTCGCTGTCGAGGGCGCGGTTGATGCTGCGAAACAGGATGGCCTTGCGCATGCGGCTCCAGGCTAAAGAGTCACCCCGGGCCGATGCGCAGGCGACCGATCGAAGTCAGCTCACATCTTCTTACGGGGAACGTCCGCAGCCTTCAGCACCTTGCCCTCCGCGTCGAGGATGCCTGCTTTGGAGCCGATCGACAGCGTGTTGGCGCCGAACAGGTCCTCCCGGTTGATCGCGATCCAGCGGTACCCATCGACCTTCTTCAGGCGTTTGAAGGCATTCTTGAAATCGTTGGCGTCGGCAGCGACGACGATGGAGCCCTTGTCGTAGACGAGATCGGCTTGGCCGGACGGGTCCGGCTGTGCCGACACGGCGGCGCTGATCGCATCCGCAAGGGATTGCTGGTCGAGACGGGCCATCAGCTCTCCTCCTCTGTTTGGTTCATGAGATCGGTGATGAAGTCGACAGCTGTCTGGGCATCGGGACCATCGGCCGTGATGTGGATGACGTCCCCATGGCTCGCCCCGAGTGTCAGCACGCTCATGATGCTCTTGGCGTTCGCCTTCTTCTCACCCTTCTGGATGGAAATATCGGCGTCGAGCGTCTTGGCCTTCTCGACCACCATGGCCGCGGGGCGGGCATGGAGCCCGGACGGGTTCTTGATCGCCACCTCGACCGAGACGGCTGCTGTTTGGGTTTCCTCCATTTCGATGCACTCCCTGATCGTGTTCATCAACTTGCTGTCGGCTGTGACGCCGAATCCTGCGAGGAGAGAAGACCAGCCGTCGGCGGCGACGGCCGACGCCAGGTCTGCGGCGCCTTCGGTGGTGTCACCATCGAGGCGAAGCGCGGCACAGATGGCGGCAGCGTGGCCCAACACGTCGAGACCCAAGTCATCGGCGGCGAGGGCTGACGCCAGGATGCGCTCGTCCGGGCCGAGCTTCACCAGCGGATTCCGTGCCACGCGGGCGCAGGGGTCGGGCATGGCCCCATTGCCGAACCGGGAGAGGCTCACCCGGGCGTAGTTGGCGAGGTCGTCCTTGTCCATGAAGGGATGCTGCGCCGCCAGCACGGCCACCATCGTGGATGCCATCTCTTCCAGCTTGGAGCTGATTGCCGGGTCCGCCACGGCTTGGTCGATGTACTCATGGCCGGACTGCAGCCCCAACCACGCTGCGGCGGCGTGGAGCCCGTTGACCAACCACAGCTTGCGCTTGCGGAACGGATCCAGATCGTCGACGAAGGTGAGGTCGGCGGTGTTCGGCCGCGGTCCCCGCCACGGGCCCGACTCGACGAGGAACTCGAAGTGGGTCTCCACTTCGAGGTCGAGGTCGATGTCCTCACCGGCCGGCGGATCCCCCGGGATGATCCGGTCGACAACGACGTCGGGGAAGCCGGCGCGGTCTCCCGCCTCGGCGCCGCCCTTGTCGGCGACACGCTCGCCCAGCACCTCGGAGTTCGGGTGCATGTTCTCGCATGCGATGACGTTGACGTCGCTCACTGTGGAGGCGAGGAGACCGTTGGCGATCGGCTCGGCGACGATGGGCAGGATGGCTGCTCCCACCGCCGTGGCGATCACGTCGCTGCCGGCGACGGCAGCCACGACCGCGTCGTCGTCGCGCGCCGACACCGCCCCGGCCACCTGCACCGTGTGGCTTTCGCCCGCGTCCGTCGTCACTCGGTACGACCCGGCTTCGACGAGGGCGGCAACCAAGTGCTCATTGACGTCGACGAAGTGCAGGTCGTAGCCGGCTCTTTCGAGCACGTATCCGACCAAGCCCCGGCCGATGTTGCCGGCGCCGAAAATGGTTGCCTTCACTGCACCTCGGCCTGCAGCGACCGGTAGATCAGGTCGGCGTCGTCCGTCACCCACAGCTGCTCACAGAGCTCCTCATCCATGAGGACCTCGGCGAGCTGGGCGAGCACGTTGACGTGGTCCTCGCCCGTGGCCGCCAGTCCGATGACGAGGCGAGCCGTCTCGTCACCCCACGGCACACCGTCCGGGTATTGGGCGATGACGATGCCGGTGCCGTGCACGGAGCTCTTGGCATCGAAGGTGCCATGGGGAAGCGCTACGCCGTTGCCGAGGTAGGTGGAGAACGACTCCTCCCGCTTCTTCATGGCGTCGACGTATGGTGCGTCGACGAGCCCGAGGTCGACCAGTGCGCCGCCCACGAACTCGATGGCCTCGTCCTGAGAGTCAGCCTGCTTGCCGACGTATACCGAGTCCCTGGCGAGGATCTCGTCGGATGTCCCCCTGACCGACATCAGAGCGCCGATTCGATCGGTTGGCCGGCCTTCAGGGTGTCCACAACGGCCTTGACGGCCGGGTCGTTGAAGAACATGGTGAACGGGACGATCGCCGCAGTGGGCGCCTTCGCCCTGGCTTGCTCGGCCATGCCCTTGTGGGTCAGGATCACGTCGGCACTCTCGGGAATCTGCTGTACCGGTGAGTGCACCACCTGAATGTCGAGCTTTGCCTTCTTGACCATCTTCTTCAGCTGGTTGGCCCCCATGAGGCTGCTTCCCATACCGGCCTCGCAGGCGAACACGATGATCTTCACGTCATCGGCTTGTTTCACTACTCGATCGGTCATCAGCTTCCCTTTCGCACGCGGTTGAGAGTGTCTACCAATCTGCCGTAGGACCGGCGGCATCCCGGGTGGGCGTTCCGGGATGCCGCTCTGGTACTACGACGTTGTTCGGGGCGATCAGCTGGGGATCTGGACTCCCGGGATGTGCGTGATCGCATCGCCGATTTCGGCGTCGGCGTCGGTGTCCTCCATGTCCCGCACCGGGAACAGCCTGAGGAGCACCGTGCCCACGACAAAGGCCATGATCGCTCCGACGGCGACCCCGAGAAGCACACCTATTGCCGCTCCGGCGCTGCTCGGCAGGAACGTGAGATAGGCGAAGATACTGCCCGGCGACGGGGGACCCGTGAGCCCTGCGCCCGTTGCGACGAAGATGATGTCGGCGGAGATGCCTCCGGCCCACATGGCCACGATCATGACCGGATTCATCAGCACATACGGGAAGTACACCTCGTGAATGCCACCGAAGAAGTGCACGATGATCGCACCGGGGGCAGACAGCTTGGCCAGGCCCTTGCCGGCGAACCAGTACGCACCCAGCAGACCGAGGCCAGGGCCGGGGTTCGACTCGAGCATGAAGTAGATCGAGCGTCCCGTTTCGGCCACGTCGGTGGCACCCAGCGGGGTCAGCACGCCGTGGTTTATGGCGTTGTTCAAGAACAGCACCTTGCCGACCTCGATCGGTATGTCGGCCAGCGGAAGTAGACCGGCGTCTGCGATGCCTTCGACCAGGTTGCCGAACGCGGTGGCGATCGCAGCCATGATCGGCCCGATGACGACATAGCCGATCAGCACGAGGATGATGCCGAGGATGCCTTGGGAGAAGTTGTTGTACAACATCTCGAAGCCGGCCGGGGTCCGGTCCTCCAGCCAGTCGTCCACGATGCGCATGAGCCAGCCGGCGAGCGGGCCGATGACCATGGCGCCAAGGAACTGGGGCGGATCTCCTGCGGCACCAGAACCGAGCTCGAACGCCGCGCCGCCGATGACACCCATAGCGGCGATCGCCCCCAGGACGCCGCCGCGGTGTCCATGCACCATCTTGCCGCCGGTGTACGCGATCAGCAGCGGCAACAGGTACACGATCATGGGGCCGACGAGATCGCTCGTGATCAGGTCCCAGTCCCAGTCGAGATTCGTCTTCGCCAGCCATCCCGTCGGGATGAACAGCGCGGTGATCAGCCCCCACGCGATGAATGCCCCGATGTTCGGGATGATCATGCCGGCGAGCCGACCACCGAAACGCTGGATCGTTTCCTTCATACGGTCTCCTCCTCGTCCATCACTCCGAGTACGAGAATGCCCGTCATGTTCCGTTCACGCAACAGCAAATATGCGACAGGCGACTTGTGACAAAGTCGCCGCAGCACGCCCGCAGTGTCAGAGGCGCTTGGCGATGGCTCGTAGGTCCTCGCCACTGAGCAGCGGGTTCACGACGACCACGTCGATATCGCTTGGCAGGCCATCCAGTTCAACGGTGGAGATGACCACATCGGCGTCGGTGGGGCGGGCGGTCTCGTAGTCGGTGGCGGAGATCACGTCGACGAGTTCCAGTTGAGGAAATTCGGCCTGGATCCGTGAGACCAGGATCCACACGGTGGCCATCCCGCTGGGACACACCACGACCGCCCGCTTGCGCGGGCGCAGGCTCGCTCGCTCCATCGCGCCGGAAAGATACATGGTGATGAAACCGACCTCATCCTCCGGGATGCGGACACCGAGCTGAGCCGATAACCCGTCAGCGATCTGCTCGGCCACGGCGTGGACCTCCGGGTACCGCTCGACGAGCTCCTGGAGCAGAGGATTGTGGACCGGCAAGGCATACCGCATACGTACCGACAGCCGCTCGATGTGGCGGCTCAGGCTCCTTCGCAGCTCGACGTCGTCGCGAAGGATGGGGTGCAGCATGTCGGCGGAAGTCGCCAAGATCTCGTCGACCATCGCGGCGTGCCGCTCGTCTGGAGCGATCGTTCCACCCAGGGAGGCCAGCCCGAGGAGGAACTGCGTGATGCCGGCTACCTCGGCATCGGGCACGGGCTCGCCGATCACGTCGGCCAGGCGGGTGGCGAGGCCCTCTGCCGTAGGGAACACCGGATGGTCGGTGAGCGACCGGAGCAACCCCGCTTCGAGGTCGAGCGTGCGGCCCCTCCGGATTCGGTTGGCGGCCACTGCGAGGTGGATGGGGAGGAGCAGTTCCCCCTCTCCGGGCAGCTGTGGGGCGGCCTCCAGGTCCTCCACCAACAGCCAACAGGCGTGCAAGGGGAGCGCCGAGAGGAAGTCGCGCATACCCGCGTTGACCTTGACGTGGACCAGCTTCGCTTGACGCTCATCCGAGCGGGCCAGCTCATAGAGGACGTCGCGGGCGACGGCCTCGAGCACGAGCTTGACCATGGCCTGACGGATGGTTGCTTCGGGCCCGGCGACGTTGATGCCCACCCCGGGCTTGCGAACCAGGTACAGGCCTTGGCTTTCCAGCCACGGCTCACACCTCTGCACGTCCCTGCGGGCAGACGTCTTGGACACCTCCAAGAGCCGCTGCAGTTCGTCGATCGAGAGCACATCGGGGGCGTGGGCGAGGAGGTTGGCGCGAACGACATCGGTTCGGCGGTCGCGGGCGAAGACCCGCGTGGCCGCATCTCCTTGGTCGTCGAGCTCGGCGCGCACCGACTCTTTGGCGTTGTCTGAGCCCTCCACCCAGATTCCGACGCCGCGTTGGCGGGTCAACGCGAGCTGCCGGCCCGCCAGGTATCGCTCGATGCCACCGAGCCGATACCTCACCGCACGCTGGCTCAACCCGAGGTCGGTGGCCAGGTCGTCGGTTCGTCTCGGCCGGTCCTGATCCAACAGCCAGCGCACGATGCGTGTCTCCCGGCTGTCGAGCGGGATGGTCATCAGGAGTCGTCGATGAGGCGTGCAACGATGTCCCGCACGTCAGATGCGGACCGGGCGGCGAGCGCCGCCTCGAGTGCGCTCTGGGCCGTGGCATGGTCGGCTCGATCGATCGTCGCTTTCACGATGCCAACGGCGCGCGGGGTCACCGACAGCTTGTCCATGCCCATGGCGGCGAAGAGGAGCGCGGTGACAGGGTCGGCCGCGGCCTCTCCGCACACCGCGACGGAGATACCGGCCCCCGTCGCCGCTACCGCGGTGGCGGCACACAGGCTGAGCACCGCCGGGTGCGCCGCGTCCGCATAGCGGTGAAGCCCGCCGTGGGTGCGATCTGCCGCCATGATGTACTGAGTGAGGTCGTTCGTGCCGATCGAGAAGAAGTCCACGTGGCGTGCCAGATGGGAAGCGATCAACGCCGCCGCCGGGACCTCGATCATGACACCGAGCTTCGGTTCGCCGATGGTGACTCCTTCGGAGGTCAGCTCGGCGCGGTAGGTGTCGATGAGACCGGCTACGCCTTCCCAGTCTTCGGTGGTAGCGATCATCGGGACCATGATCCACAGGTCACCGAGCGCCGACGCACGCAGCAGCGCCCGCACTTGGGACCGGAACACATGGCCGAACTCCTCGTACAGGCGGACGGCGCGGACGCCGAGGAACGGGTTCTCCTCCTCGGGAAGCGTCAAGTAGGGCGCCGGCTTGTCACCACCGATGTCCAGCGTCCGGATCACCACCGGATGATCGAAAGCCTCCACTGCTGCGGCATACGCCTCGTACTGCTCTTCCTCCGTCGGGGGCTCGGCTCGGTCGAGAAAGAGGAACTCGGTCCGGTACAGGCCGATGCCGTCGGCACCCGAGGCGACCGCCTCCTGGACGTCAGCGGTGTTCCCGACGTTGCCGGCGATGCGCATCTCCACGGCGCCGAAGCTCACTCGCTTCGAGCGGTACTGCTCGGCGATGGCGGCGCGCGCCAGCATGTCACGCTGCCGTTGTTCGAAGTCGGCTGCTGCGGCGTCGTCAGGATCGAGGACCACCTCCCCGGTTCCGCCATCGAGCGCGACCGTCTGGGCATCAGCGGCCTGTGCCGTCGCCCCCGGAGTCGCCACCACCGCCGGAATCCCCAGCGACCTGGCGATGACGGCGACGTGGCCGGTCGGTCCGCCCTGCTCGGTGACGAATCCGACCACCAGTTCTGCGTCCATGCCGGCAGTGTCGGCTGCCGTCAGGGCGGTTGCCACGACCACCGCAGGAGCAGTCATCGAATCGAGCCCGGCCTGCTCCACGCCGGCGAGGCGGTATCGGATGCGCTCCGCCACCTCGAGGATGTCCGCGGACCGCGCCGCCAGGTACTCGTCGTCGAGGGTGGCCAGTGTCGACGAGATGGTCTGGGATGCCGTGGTGATGGCATCGTCGAGTGGCGTGCCTGTTGCGAGGAGCTCAGAAACGCCGTCGCCCAGCATCGGGTCCTCGGCCATGAGCGCTTGCGCTCCCAACACCGCTGCAGCCTCCTCTCGCTCTGCGGCGGCTGCCTGTTGCTGCAGCTCTTGGAGCTCGGTCGCCACCGCAGATGCGGCCTCGGAGAAGGCACTCGCCGGGTCGGAGTACTCAGGCATCTCGATGTCGGTCTCGGTGATGACGAACGCCGGGCCGATGGCGATTCCGGGGGAAGCCGCCGCGCCGCTGAGCTGTTTCATGTTGCCTCCAGGATTCGGTATACCTTGGCGCCCGCCACCATGGTGATGCTGCTGGTCACCGCGACACCGAGGATGGCAAGGACGATGGTGAGAGCGCTCACCTCGAAGCCGACGGCGATGGCCCCGAAGAGATTGAATACGAGGAACAGACCGGCCAGGGCGAAGATGCCGAGCCGCTTGCCCTCGCCGATCGCCACGCTCTTGCCGAGGGCGCGCATCGCCCCTTTGGTCTTGCCGTCGGCGATGACGAAGCCATAGAACGCATAGAGCACGGCGATCACGATCGACGGGAGCCCGAAGAGGTAGCGCAAGCCGAACAGCACGCCCGCCCAGAAGAAGATCGACGCGACGAATTGGGCCGGGAGGCGGTCCGGCGCTTGAAACGGAGCACCTACATCGACGGGCCGCCCGTCGACGACATCGAGTGCGTACCAGTACCAGGGGTAGGCGGCCACGGCAGCCAGCACCAGGCCGACCAGGTCGAGGATGAGCGAGCGGACGACGTCGTCGGCATTGAGGGCGGATTGCGCCGGGATCCGGAAGAGGGCGTAGGTGCCCAGCGTACCGAGTGCGGCGGCAGTTAACGGGACGACGTTCTTGGCGTACCCGACGACGCCGGTGCGGAAGATCTCCGCCACACTGATGCCGAAGGTGGGCTCTTGTCTGCTCGTCACATGTCCTCCCGAGCAGCACACGCCCACGGCGCGGCTCGCGGCGTGACCTTAGTCGAGGCCGGTGGAGGGCCGCCGTTGGGCGGTGGGTAAGCCAGGTGGATCGGTACGCTTCCACGGGTGACACCACCACACGTGCTCGGTCTTCGCCATCGCCTGGGCGAGCGGATCATGCCGTTCCTCGACGAGGGCGAAGAGCTGAGGTTCGTCTTCATGGGTGCCAACTTCGACGCGCCGGCTAGTGAGGGCGGCTCCACCCGGATCGTGGCCGTCACCACGCGAAGCGTCGTGCTCATCGTGACCGGTCTGTGGCATCGCACGACCCCTCGCCGCGTCGAGGATCGCCGCCCGCTGGCGAAGTTGCGGCGTACCGACGACATCTGGCCGGGCACGTCGCTGATCGGTGAGCTGTGGGGAGAGGCTCTTCCCGGCATCTGGGTGCACGAGCGCTATCGGCCGGTGGTCCAGCGGGCGCGCGAGTTCGTCGACTGGTTGTATCCGTAGCCGGCAGCCGCCGTCCTGTCCCCGGGCTCGCTCGAGGGAGCCGTCGGCCGGAGAACGAGACCGCGAGGTGCCCGCCTCTTTCGAGGCGGCCACCGACTGTACGGCCGGACGCATCCCCCGGTTGCCCGTTCCCCCCTGCTGGCCCGGTGATCGTCCAGTGCCCCCCTCGAACACCGCGCGTCTCGATCACCGGCGGTACTGTCCCACGCGCCTCTTTTGGTTGCCTTAAGGCGTCGAATGCCAACAACGACGGGCCCTACGACGGGTACGGAGCCGCCTCCACGTCGATCTCCTCCATGCGGGCGCAGTACTGCAGGTACAACCTCCGGGCTTCGCCGTGTCGGCCGGCTGCCGCCATGGAGTCCACCAATCCGAGGTGCGCGCCCTCGTCGTAAGGATCTCGTTCCAGCACGCGCAGGAAGTAGCGGGCGGCGGAGTCGGGATCGTCTTGGTCGGCGGCGTCTGCCGCCAGGGCGTTCGCCACCGAGATGTACAGCGACCTCGCTTCGTCGCGTATGCCGCCGGCCCAGTCGGCATACGCGTCTTCTTCCAAGAAGTCGCCGAAGTACGCCGCCTCGGCCGCCACGAGCGATGCCCGTGCGCCGTCGGCATCACGCGCCCGCCACGCTTCCAGGCCGCGGTTGGCGAGTTGGAGAAACCGCTCGAGGTCGACATTGATGCTGTCCAGACGGAGCGCAATGGAGGTGCGGTCGGCGGCCAGGTAGTGGTCGGGGGCCGCCTCCTTGTCCGGATCGAGGACGGTGCGGATGGTGCTGAGGGCCACCGACAGGCGATTGGCCGTCTTCGTAGGGTCCTCGTCAGGCCACATCATCGCCGCCAGTTGCTCCCGATGGATGGGTCGGCCCCGCTTTGCAACCAGCATCTTCAGGACGTCCCGCGCCTTCTTGGACTGCCATGCCGACGGCGGAACGCTGTCACCGTTTCGCATGACCGCAAAGCCGCCCAGGGTGCGGATCTCGACCTCGGACCCGGTGGCCTCGACGCGGCTCACGATCTGATCGGCCTCGGCGGCGAGCCCTCGGGCTCCCAGCTCGCGGAACCGGGCCGCCACGTCGGCGGCAAGGGCCGCATCGTTGCGGATGTTGGCCAGGATGCAATCGGCGGAGGCAGCCCCGACCGGGTTGCCGATGTCCTCGTAGATCGCCCTGGCCTCGTCGATGGTGGGGTCGTCGACGCCGCGGATCTTGGCTCGCACCAGCAGCGCCTCGGCCAATCCTGCCCGGTCGCGTCGGTCGCGGGCGATTGCCGCAGCCTCATCTGCGAGGCGCGCCGCTTCCGGGGCGGCGCCGAGGGCCAGTGCAGTCCTCGCCGCAGCCAGCACCGCCGCCACGTGCCCCAGTGCCGGACCGGCGGCCATTGCTTCTTTGGCCACCTGCGATGCGGTGCCGGGGTCGTCGTCGATCAACACCTCGGCGAGTCCTGCCAGGGCGGGCACGCGAGCCTGGAGATCCTCCGTACCCTCGGTGAGAGAGACCACCTCTTCGAAAGCGCCGCGCGCCAGCGCCAGGTCGCCACGCAGCTTGTAGACGTTGCCGAGGCCGAGCAGTGCATACCCCATGTCGCGAGAGGTCAGACGGCCGTACACGGTCTTCGCCTCCTCGAAGTCCGCCCGCGCCTCTTCGAGTCGACCGAGACCGAGATGAGCCTCACCCCGGTTCACCAGGCCGAGGGCGCGGAAGGTGGCGAAGCCGGCAAGGTTGGCCAGTTCGAGGGCCACGTCGAGCTCGGCGAGCGCCTCGGCGTAGTACGCCTCTTCGTGATGGAGCGACGACCGGTTCACGTGGATGCGGATGATCTGCATCACGTCCTGCGCCCGCTCGGCGTACTCGAGGGCCCGGAGGTAGTGGGCCTCATTGGCGCGGCGGTCGCACTCTACGGCGGCGATCATCGCCAGCACCGTGTGGGTGATGGCCAGCGCCTGCTTGTCGTCGCCCGCCCTGGCACTACGCATCGCCAGTGCCGCCAGTTCCTTGCACACGTCGATCTCGCCGCGGAGCCAGTGGACGCTCGCCTTCCATCCGCACAGGAGTGCCCGGTCACGATGATCTCCGGTGTCGATGGAACCCCGCTCGTAGGCGGCGAGCGCCAGGTCGAGTTCGCCGCGCAGGTGGTGGATCAAGCCGAGCCGCCAGGCGACCCCGGCGTCGATCTCGCCTTCCTCGGGCACCAGCTCGCGAAACGCCTCGAGGGCTCCGTCCCAGTCGCCTTGGATCTGCCGGGCCTGGCCGAGCAGCTGCTGTATGAGCGGAGTGAGCGCCGCCGGCGGCAAGACTTCGATGGCGTCGACGACGGGGTCGACGTCGGCCGCCGCCACCATCGCCGTTCCTTGCCTCTCGAGGAGGTCGACGACACCGTCGGAATGGCCGGCGGCGGTGAGGCTGCGGAGCGCCTCACCCCAGCGGCCGGCCCCCTCGAGGTGTTCGGCCGCCACCAGCAGCACTTCACCGGTGTCTTGGCGGGTGTAGCGGTCCAGCACGTAGGTGCGTACCAGGGGTGTGAGGGATCTCCAGCCGTCGCCGGAGATGTCAGGCTCCAGATAGACGCCTCGTGCCTCTGCCATCTGGAGCAGCTCGGCGCTGTCGTCGCCGCCGACGGCGGTGGCGATGGCGACGTTGAAGTGGTCGAGCGGCGCCAACCTGGCCAGCAGCTCCACCAGCGCCGGCTCCTCCTGTTCGAACACCTCCTCGGCCAGGTACGGGAAGAGAGGCCCGTCGGGTCGGCGGAGGCGGGCGGCGGCGGCGGCGCGTTGGGTGGCGTCCAGGTGGCGCAGTGCTTCGTAGGCGAGGCGGGTGCCGGCCGGCCACCCGTGGGCGACCTCGAAGATGAGTTCGGCGAGCTCGGCGTCGCCGCCGAGCAGCTCGACGGTTTCCTCCCGGGTGAAGGCCAGGTCGCTCGGGGTGAGGTCGGCGACCTCGCCCCGACCCCGCATCCTCTCGATGCGGAACGGCGGAGGATGCCGACTGACGAGCACCACGTGGAGGCGGTCCGGCGCTTGGCGGCAGATGCCGCTGATGAGGCGAGCCGAGGCACCGCGTTCGTCGATCTCCTCGACGTCATCGAACACGAGGACCAGGTCCCGAGCCTGGCGGTCGCGCAGTGCGTCGCACACGGCGGCGGCGTAGGCGTCGGCGCGAGCGGCTTCGTCGGCGTCGGCGTCCGGTCCTTGGGTTCCCTCCAGGGTCAGCAGCAGGTCGGGCGGCAGGTCGGGAACACGCAGCCGCAGTGCGTTGACCAGCGACTTGGCGAATGTCGCAACTGAAGAGTCGTTGGCGCCGACGGTGTGCCAGGCCGTGTTTTGAGCGTCAGCCCACTCGCGTACCAACGTCGTCTTGCCGAAGCCGGCCCCGGCGACGACCACGGTGAGGCGTCGCTGCAAGGTCTCGTCGAGCCGCTCGTGGAGCCGGCTGCGGCGCAGGATCGCCCGATCCTCTTCAACCATGGGCCCTGCCCGTCTTCATTTGGAACATGGTATCGGTGGGTGCGGTCCTTGCGCTCACGGCGCCTCCCGACGACGCATGCCAGGATGGCCGCCTATGGTGCGGCGCCGTGTCGTTCGTCACCCACCTCGAAGCCGCCATCGATGGCACCGTGCTGCCCCACGATCGGCTGCAGACCACTCACGAGGGCAGGCCGCTGTGGGTGCGCTACGACCTCGATGCGATAGGTCGGGCCGTGAGCCGCGACCAGGTGGAGGCACGGGAGCCCACCATGTGGCGCTATCGCGAGCTGCTGCCGGTGGAGCACGCCTCCAATGTGGTCAGCCTGGGGGAAGGCATGACGCCGGTGCTGCGCTGTGACCGGCTCGCAGCCGAGCTCGGCGTGGCCGGCCTGCTGATCAAGGACGAGTCCCAGCTTCCCACCGGGTCGTTCAAGGCGCGCGGTCTGGCGATGGCGGTGAGTCGTGCCAAGGAGCTCGGCGCCACCCGCCTCGCCATTCCCACCGCCGGCAACGCCGGCGGCGCGTTGGCGGCTTACGCGGCCCGGGCCGGACTGGAGGCGTGGGTCTTCATGCCGGCCGACACCCCAGTGGTCAACCAGATGGAGGCGGCCAATCACGGCGCCCGGGCGTACCTGGTCGACGGTCTCATCAACGATTGTGGCGCCGTCGTGCGTGAGGGCGCAGAGCCGATGGCGTGGTTCGATGTGTCGACGCTCAAGGAGCCCTATCGCATCGAGGGCAAGAAGACGATGGGCTTGGAGCTCGCCGAGCAGCTCGGCTGGCGGCTTCCCGACGTGATCCTCTATCCCACGGGCGGCGGCACCGGGCTCATCGGCATGTGGAAGGCGTTCGCCGAACTCGAGGCGCTTGGCTGGCTGGAGGACCCTGGGCTCCCACGGATGGTCTCCTGCCAGGCCGCCGGCTGTGCACCTATCGCCGCCGCCTTCGCGGCCGGGGAGCGTTTCGCCGAGCCGTTTCCGAACCCGCACACCGCGGCGAGCGGGCTGCGGGTGCCCGTGGCGGTGGGCGACTTCATGATCCTCGACGCGGTGCGCGAGTCCGGTGGGGCGGCGCTCGCCGCCGACGAGGATCGGTTGCTCTATTGGGCACGGCGCGCCGCCGAGCTGGAAGGGGTGGCGATGTGTCCCGAAGCCGGAGCCTGCCTGGCCGTCTTGGAACAGATGGTGGCCGACGGGACCGTCGATGCCGGCGAGGAGATCGTCGTGTTCAACACCGGCGCCGCCCAGAAGTACGTCGAGGTGCTCGGCACCGAGCTGCCGCGGCTCGACATGCCGGTCGATTGGAAGGCTCTGGCAGGTTGACGGAGGCGGAACTCGGGTGGCCACGGGTCGACCCGACGCGCCCCGGGCTCAAGGAGTAGACATGGGGTGACATGTCGGGTCTGGCGGCATCCCTTGCGAGGCCCGAATCCCGACGCCCGAGGAGGTTCGCCATGGGTCAATCTGTAGGGAAGCGACTGCAGGTGTCCTTTGCCGCGCTGTCGCTCATGCTCGTCGTCCTGGTTGCTGCACCAGCCACCGCGACGCACTCTGACCAGGATCCGCCGGAACCGGAGCCCTCGGCGACGCTCGATCTGCTCGGTCAGTTCGAGGTGAATCTGGACGGTCACACCACCGACGTCTGGGCGTTGGGCGACTACGCCTACCTCGGCGCGTTCCACAATCCGGTGTGCTCGTTCGACATCACAGGGGTACGGGTGATCGACATCAGCGATCCGACGAATCCTGAACTGGCTGCGTTCATTCCGGCAAGTCCGGGTACCCGCAACAACGACGTGAAAGCGGCAACGTTGAACACGAAGAAGTGGAGCGGGGACATCCTGGTTCGCACCAATGAGCAATGCGGGACGGACTTCATCCCGAGGCTGGTCTCGAACGGCGTTTCAGGCAACTCCGGCAGGGGTGGAATCGACATCTTCGATGTCAGCGACCCGACGAAGCCACACGCGCTGAAGCAGAACTTCCTGCCGAAGGCGAACGGGATCCACAACACCTACATCTGGGAAGACGGAGGTGGCAATGCCTATCTCCTCGCGGTAGATGACGTGGCGCTCGACGACGTGATCGTCGTGGACATCACCAAGCCGCAGAGCCCGAAGGAGATCGCCAGGACGGGCCAGGCCGACTGGCCATCGGACCTCGCAGACGAGGTCGAGGGTGCCAACCTGTTCCTCCACGATGTGTGGGTGCAGGAGAATGACGGTGCCTTCATCGCGTACCTGTCGTACTGGGATGCCGGTCTCGTGCTACTGGACGTGACCGACCCGGCCAACCCTGTGTTCCTCGGGGACAGCGAGTATCCGAACCCGGATCTGAGTGGGCTGCCGCCCGAGGGCAACGGTCACGTTGCAGTGCCGAGTGCGGACGGCTCCTTGGTGATCTTGGGTGACGAGGACCAGTCGAAGTTCGCGGAGTTCATGGATTCGACCATCGACGGCGCTCCCGGCACCAACAAGATCGGTACCGCTCTCTTCGGTCCCGACGCACTCACCACGTTCCCGACACCGGGAGACGTGGTATCGGTGGCGGCGAGCTTCGGGTGTAGTCCCGACGACTTCGATTCGGCCCCCGGCGGCGCTGCTGACGTGGTGCTGGTCGAGCGTGGGGCGTGCTTCTTCTCCACCAAGGCCGCCAACGCCCAGGCCGCCGGGTACGACGCGTACATCGTGTTCAACGATGCCGCCCGCGGCGACGGCATCATCGATATGGCGGCCGGCACTGCCGACGTCATCACGATTCCTGGCGCGTTCATTGGCCATACGCTCGGCTCCGAGATGCGGGACGCCATCACCGGCTCGCTCACGGTGACGGTCGATGCCGTTTCCGGGCTCGAGGACGGTGAGGGCTTCATGCGAGTGCTCGATGTGACCGATCCGGCCAACATCGTCGAGGTGGGTACGTACGCCACTGAGCGCACGCTGCCGCCTGAGAACGCGGCAGCTGCGGGTACCAGGGACGCCCACAACGTGGTTGTCGACGGAGACCTCGCCTACTGGGCGTGGTACTACGAGGGCGTCCGCGTCGTGGACTTCTCCGACTGCGACGCCGGAGACGGCTTTGGCGGGTGCACTCCCGTAGAAGTCGCGCACTGGGGTGGCGGCGCCGAGCCGCCGGACACGTTCTGGGGCATCTACGTGCACACCCTGCCATCCGGCGAGAAGGTGGTCCTAGCGAGCGGTCGTAACCACGGCTTGTACATCTTCGACACGCCGTAACACATCGACGATGCGACACGTGGAGGGGCTCCGGCCCCTCCACGCTCGCGTCCGTACGTTGACCGACGATGCCACGGTGTGGGTACCATCCCGCTCCGCACGTCCCATCAAGGAGCCGAACCCCATGGCTGAGATCTACTACGACGACGACGCCGATCCGTCGATCATCTCGAACCGCACCGTTGCCATCATCGGGTTCGGCAGCCAGGGTCACGCGCATGCCAACAACCTCAACGACTCCGGTGTGGACGTCATCGTTGGACTGCGGGAAGGATCGTCGCGTCGCCAAGTGGCCGAGGAGAACGGGCTGCGGGTGGCGACGCCGGCTGAGGCCGCTGCCGAGGCCAGCGTGGTGATGTTGCTGGTTCCCGATCAGCACATGGCCGATTTGTACGAGGCGGAGATCGCCCCACATCTCCAGGAGGGCGATGCGCTGTTGTTCGCCCACGGCTTCAACATCCACTTCGGTGCGATCACGCCGCCGGAGAACGTAGACGTGCTGATGGTGGCTCCGAAGGGCCCCGGGCACTTGGTGCGGCGCACGTACACCGAAGGGAGCGGCGTTCCGTCGCTCCTCGCGATTCGCCAGGACTACACGGGCAACGCCCATGCCTTGGGGCTCTCGTACGCGTGGGCCAACGGTGGTACCAGGGCCGGGGTGCTCATGACCACCTTCAAGGAGGAGACCGAGACTGACCTGTTCGGCGAGCAGGTCATCCTCTGTGGTGGCGTGTCGGAGCTGATCAAGTCGGCGTTCACAACTCTCGTTGATGCCGGATACCAGCCGGAGTCGGCCTATTTCGAGACGCTGCACGAGCTGAAGCTCATCGTCGACCTGCTGTACGAGGGTGGCTTGTCGTGGATGCGGTACTCGATCTCGGACACGGCCGAGTACGGCGACTACACCCGCGGGCCGCGCATCGTCACCGACGAGACGCGCGCCGAGATGTCGAAGATCCTGGGGGAGATCCAGAACGGCGAATTCGCCGAGGAGTGGCTCGCCGAGTCCCGCAGCGGCGCCGAGAACCTGCTCAGTCGCCGCGCCGCCGAGCAGAACCAGGCCATCGAGAAGGTCGGCGCCCAGCTTCGGGACATGATGCCGTTCCTCGTTCCGAAGGCCCCCGCCAAGGACCACTGAGTTCTTCTGAACCGGCGATTCCCAACTTGCAGAGGGAGTGCTGTCAGAGCGACAGGTCACCGACCCGCCACCCTCGTTGCTCGGCGAACGAGGCTCTGCCGTCGCAACGATGATCGGTGACGGAGCGCGGGATGATCCGGACGACGTCGAGTGTGCGATCGATGACGTCCTCATTCCAGAAGCGGAGCACCTTCGCCGGCAGTGGCGTCGTCTGTGGCCGGCAGGCCGGAGAGGGTTGGTGAAGCTGGTCCTGAAGCAGCCGGTTCCCGATCTCGGTGCGCAACCCTCTGGTGTGATCGAAGGCTCGCTCTACATCTCGATCATCGAGATGACCGCGAACACGCCACCCTGCGGATCCGTGAGCACAGCGAAACGGCCGACGCCCTCGACGTCCATCGGGCCGGTGGTGGCCTGGGCGCCGTGCTCCTTGGCCTTGGCGATGATGCCGTCGACGTCGGAGACGGCGAAGTAGGTGAGCCAGTGGGAGGGAACGAAGTCGGGGATTCCGGGCGGCATGCCCATGATGCCGGCCACCTGGGCTTCCCCCTTCTTCAACGTGGTGTACTCGCCGGCGTCGCCCATGTCCTGCACCACAGGCTCCAGGTCGAACAGTTCGGTGTAGAACGTGGTCGCCGCCGCCGGGTCCTTCGTGTTGAGCTCATGCCACGCCATGGTGTTGTTCTCGTAGATCAGCTCGGCACCCTGATGGGTCCCGGCCTGCCACATGGCGAAGTAGGCCCCGGTGGGGTCCTGCACGATGCCGATGCGTCCCGAGTCCATCATGTCGAACGGATCGGCATGCATCGTCCCGCCCAGCTCCGCGACCTTGGCGGCGGCCGCATCGACGTCGTCGACCGAGATGAAGACCGTCCAGTTCGCCGGTACCCCGGCGTCACGCTGCTGGGAGGGCTGCTCGTAGATGGCGGCGACGTTCTTGTCGCCGACCACCATCATCGAGTACGTGCCGCGATCGGTCGGCACGTCGACCCGCTTCCATCCGAACAACTCGCCATAGAACTTGGACGCCGCGTCGGGGTCCGGTGTCGCCAGATCAACCCATGAAGGCGTTCCGTGGGCGTACGACGTCGGTTGGGGCATCTGGTCCTCCTGGGTGCGTGCCGCACCGAGCGTACTCTCACGGATATGTGGAGCTCCGGCCTAGCCTCCACCGCCATGAAGGGCCGACTCGTGATCTTTGCCGTCCTCCTCATCGGTTCGGCGTGCGGCAACGAAGGGACGATCGCCACCATCTCGATCACCCAGGTCACCACCGAGCCCACCGCCTCCTCGTCGACCGTCTCTGGTTTTGAGGAGTGCTCGGCCAGTGGCATGCCAGGGGCCGTCGCCGAGCAGCCCGAACTGCCCGTTCCCGTGGCGCTGACGCGTGTGGAACTCGTCGCCGCGGCCACTGCGTGCGACTACGAGACCCTCGACTTCAAGGCCACCTTCGCCGACGACTTCATGTACAGCTTCGGTGAGGTGGGGGACCCGTTGACGTACTGGCAGGACCTCGAGAATCGAGGCGAGCCCGTCCTGGCGACCCTGGTGGAGCTGCTTAGCACACCTCCGACCCGATCCGGCGAGGTGGAGGTCGACCTTCCCACCTCGGGCCCCACCATGATGGCCCTGTGGGTGTGGCCCACCGCCTTTGCCACCGACGATCCGACCGACGCCGACTGGGCGCATCTCGCCGATATCTACTCGACAGACGAGATCGAGCAGTTCAAGGAGTTCGGGTACCTCGGCTACCGAGTCGGCATTCGGGAAGACGGGGCCTGGCAGTTCTACGTTGCCGGCGACTGACCGGGACTCCACGCCCGGTACCGCCGACCGATCTTCTCCACCACCAGGTTCGTTTCGAAGCACGCCGATACCGTCTCCGAGGTGAGGGTCGTGTCGAGCGGCCCGTCGGCCAGCACTTCGCCGCCCGCGAGCAGCAGGACATGGTCGAAGCCGGGCGGTATCTCCTCCACGTGGTGAGTGACCAACACGGTGGCCGGTGCCTCCGGGTCGTCGGCCAGATCCGCCAGCGCCGCCACCAACCGTTCCCGGGCTCCGAGGTCGAGGCCGGTGGCGGCCTCGTCCAGGAGCAACACCGAAGGTCTCGGCATCAGGCTGCGCGCGATCATCACTCGCTGTCGTTCCCCCGCCGACAGGGTCCCGAACGTGCGATGCTCCAGATCGCCGGCATGCAGCTGCGCGAGCAGGGCACGGGCGCGGGCCCAGTCGGCATCGGTGTAGTGGTGCCACCGGGAATCCACGAACGCGGCGTGTTTGCCGGTCACCACGATCTCGACCGCCGGCAGGTGGCGCCGCACCATGGCGGCCATGGCGACACCGGCGTACCCGATGTGCTCGCGAATGGTCCGGATGTCCACCTTGCCGCGCCGCGCACCCAGGATCTCCACGATCCCGCGGCTCGGCGAGAGGTAGGCGGACGCCACCTGCAGCAGCGTGGTCTTCCCCGCTCCGTTGGGCCCGAACACCACCCAGCGCTCGTGGGCGCGCACCTGCCAGTCGACGGAGTTCAGGAGCAGGTTGCCCTCGCGGATGACGCTGACCCCCTCGAGGGCGATCACCGGAGGGGCGCCTGGTGCGGCCGTCACGGTGTCAGGGGATGAGCAGTGACTTGCCCGTGGTGCGCCGCTCCTCCAGGTCGCGGTGGGCGGTGGCCGCCTCTGCGAGCGGGTAGCGCTGGCCGATGCGGATGTCGAGGCTGCCGGACCGGATCCACGAGAAGAGGTCCTCGTAGCGGCGGTCCCGTTCGGCCGGATCGGCGATGTGGTGGAACAGGGTGGGACGGGTCACGAACAGCGACCCCTTCTGGTTGAGGACCTGCAGGTCGATTGGGGGCACCGGACCGCTCGCCTGGCCGAACAGGGCCATGGTGCCCCGGGTGCGCAGCACGTCGAGTCCGCCCATGAACGTCGCCTGGCCGACGCCGTCGTACACGACGTCCACCCCTTCACCGGCGGTGATCGACATCACGGCATCCACGAAGTCCTGCTCCACGTAGTTGAAGACGTGGTCGGCCCCGGCACCCTTGGCCAGGGCCGCCTTGTCGGAGGTGCTCACCGTGGTGAAGACGGTGGCGCCGAG
>JBFGCM010000015.1:0-50026 GCA_041581135.1 Acidimicrobiia bacterium | reverse complement strand
TGATCCTCTCAATCGCCGCCACCGAGAGCGAGCTCACCGTGGTGAAGGCGGAGGCGTTCGACGTGATGCGTGAGCTGTACATGTCGGCAGGCGACTTCGGATTGCTCACCATGTTCAGTGCCGAGTCGCTCCAGGATCTTCCGGTGGCGGTTTCCTATCTCCAGACCGTCACGGCCCGGTCCGAGGAGGTGCTGGCCCGGCTCGAGGCGCTGCAGGCCAGCTATGAGCACCAGCAAGACGAGATGCTGCGGACCTTGGACAAGCAGGAGGCGGTGGTCGCAGAGATCAACGACTTGACTGCGCAGATCACGTCGCGCCTCGAAGAGGCGAATGCCGAGTACCAGGCCGTCGTCGCCACCTGGAAGCGCCAGGAGGAGGAGCGACGCCGCGAGGAGGAACGGCGGGCTGCCGAGGCCGCTGCCGCTGCCGCCGCCGCGGCCGCCGCCGAAGCTGCGGCCGCCGTGGCCGCCACCACGACCACTGCGGCACCGTCAGAGGGCGGCGATGACGCCGGTACCACCACGACCACCGCCGTGCCGGCCACCACGACCACGGCGGCTCCGCCGCCGCCTTCGGCTTCGGGCCGGGTGTGTCCGGTGGACGGGGTGGCCACCTGGTATGACGACTGGCTGGCTCCTCGGGGCTCACGTCTGCACCAGGGCGTCGACATGCTGGCGGCCAAGGGCACGCCGCTCGTGGCCATCGAATCGGGCGTGATCGGCAGCTTGCGGTACAACACGTCTCTTGGGGGCAACAGCATCTGGCTGAACGGCGACAGCGGCGACGAGTTCTACTACGCCCACCTCGATGCCCACGCCCCCGGGTTGTCGGTGGGCCAGCGGGTGACGGTGGGCGAGTTCATCGGCACGGTGGGCACGACGGGCAACGCTCCGAGCCACATCCCCCACCTCCACTTCGAGTACCACCCCAACGGAGGCGCCGCGGCCAAGCCCCACCCGATGATCAACGAGCTCTGCGGGTAGTACGAGGCAGGTCTCGCAACGATGCCAGCTCCTCGACGGGTCGGACTTCCCGTGAGACGAGATCGCGAGGTCTCGCAACGATGCCAGGTCCTCGATGAGTCGGACTTCCCGTGACGAGATTGCCGGCCGTGCCCAGGAACACGGCGCTTCGTCCGGTCCCGTGAGCCGCGCCGCAGCCAACCCGGCGCGCCGCCCCTCAGCCCAGAGCCTCCAGCTGCTCTGCGATGACGGCGATCCGCGCCGTGCACGTCTCGTCTTCCGCGGGCGGGATGAGCGCCGTGAGCTCCTTGGCCGCGGCCACGATGGCCGTTGCGGCCGGGGACTCCGGGTGGGCCGTCACCACCGGGGCGCCATCGTCGCCGCCGGACACGACGTAGGGGTCGAGGGGGATCTGCCCGATGAGGGGCAGTCCCAGGTCGTCGGCGAGTTCTCTGCCCCCTCCGGCGCCGAATAGCGGGTAGTGGGTGCCGTCGTCGGCCGTGAATCCGGACATGTTCTCGATGACGCCGATCACCGGCATGTACGAGCGACGGGCCATGTCCGCGACGCGCGCCGCCACCTTCTGGGCTGCCAGCTGCGGTGTGGTGACCACCACCATCTCGGCTTGGGGCAGGAGGCGGGCGAGGGCCATCTGGATGTCGCCGGTGCCCGGTGGCATGTCCAGCACCAGGTAGTCGAGGTCGCGGTCCCACGCCACGTCCCGCAGGAACTGTTCCAGCGCCTTCGACAGCATGAGGCCACGCCACATGAGTGCCGTGTTCTCGTCCTCCACGATCAGGCCCGTCGAGACCAGCTGGAGGCCCTGGGCCCGCAGCGGGATGATCTTGCCGTTGTCGGAGGCTTCGAGCTTCTGGTCGGCGACGCCCAGCATGCGTGGCACCGAGAAGCCCCAGATGTCGGCGTCCAGCAAGCCCACCTTGTAGCCCTGACCGTGGATGGCCACGGCCAAGTTCACGCTGAGGGAGGACTTGCCCACGCCGCCCTTGCCGGAGCTGATGGCGATGACCCGGGTGAGGGGATTGATCGTGGTCGGCGCCGCATCCTCGCGGGCCTTGAATCGAGCCTTCGCCATGAGCTCGGACCGTTCCTCCTGGGTCATGGCGGTCACCCGCACCGATGCCGCATCCACGCCGGGAAGCGCTTCGACCTTGCGGATGACGTCGGATTCGATCTGATCACGCATCGGGCACGCCGCGATGGTGAGGGCGACGCCGATGGTGACGTCCCCGCCGTCGATGTCGATGTCGCGCACCATGCCCAGCTCGACGATGTCGCCCCCCAGCTCGGGGTCGACGACGCCGCGCAGCGCGCTCTCGATGTCGTGGGATGTGACGGGTGCCATGGCCCTCAATCGTAGGGTCGTCTGAGCTCAGCCCGAACGGTTCCCGGTGATCCGAACGGCCCTTATACTCTATGGAGATCGTGCCGATACAGGCACGGAGTCCCGACGCGGGCAACACGACAGCGGAGGATCCGGTCCGAATGATCACGAACAGCGACGACACCCAGACGGTCAACCTCGGGTTCCCGACCGCGCCGGTCCGGCAGGCTTCGCTGACGTCGCCCGCTGCCGCCAAGGTCGCCGAGCTCATGGCCGCCGAGGGCGGCGACGTGGAGGCCCTGCGTCTGGCCGTGCGCCCCGGCGGCTGCTCCGGTTTCTCGTACGAGATGTACTTCGATTCGAAGATCGACGACACCGACGTGGTGAGCGAGACCGACGGCGTGAAGCTCGTCGTCGACGCCGAGAGCGTTCCGATGCTCAAGGGCGCCGTGATCGACTACAACGACGGCGGCTTGCAGGGTTCCGGGTTCGCCATCAACAACCCGAACCAGACCCGTAGCTGCGGCTGCGGTCAGTCCTTCAGCTGAGCCCGTCGGGCCTCGGCCCGTCGTCGAACGCACCAGCTCTTCCGACGTTCCGGGCGCTGCGCCACCCACCTGCGGCGCGATACCCTGGGCCCATCGACGAGAGGATCACCCCACTGTGGCCAAACAGATACACGCGGCTCCAAGCGGGCCAGACCCCATCGGCCCCTACTCGATCGCAGCCGAGGCAGGAGGGCTGGTCTTCCTGTCCGGTCAGGTCGCCATCAACCCCGAGACCAATGCGCCCATGCCGGGAGGCACCGCCGAGCAGACACGGCGGGTCATGGACAACATCGGACTGATTCTGTCCGACCTCGGGCTGTCCCGCGCCGACATCGTCAAGACGACGGTGTACCTCGCCGACATCCAGGACTTTCCCCTCTTCAACGACATCTATGGCGAGTACTTCGACGATGACCCGCCGGCTCGCACCACGATCCAAGCCGGGGCACTGCCCGGTGGCTACGCCGTGGAGATCGAGGTCATCGCAGCGCGCTGAGGGAGGCGAACCATGAATCGTGATCAGATCTTCAGTGCCCTGGGGCTCTCCGACCTCACGTCGGCCGCATATGGTCGGGGCTGGTTGGATGCAACCGGCGCCGAGCTGTCCAGTGAGAATCCGACCACGGGCGAGCGCATCGGCACCGTCACCATGGCTTCGGCCGACGACTACGAGAAGGTGGTCACCGGGGCGGTGGAGACCTTCGAGGCGTGGCGGATGCTCCCGGCCCCGCAGCGAGGCGAGTACGTGCGGCGCATCGGCAACGCACTCCGTGACTTCAAGGAGCCGCTGGGTTCCCTGGTGTCACTGGAGATGGGCAAGATCAAGCCCGAGGGCGAAGGCGAGGTGCAAGAGGCCATCGACATCGCCGACTTCGCCGTCGGTCTGTCCCGCCAGCTCTACGGCCTCACCATCGCATCGGAGCGGCCCCGGCATCGGATGTACGAGCAGTGGCATCCGCTGGGCCCCATCGGCATCATCACCGCCTTCAACTTCCCGGTGGCCGTGTGGTCGTGGAACGCGTTCGTGGCGGCCGTCTGCGGCGACACGATGGTGTGGAAGCCCTCACCGATGGTGCCGTTCACCAGCATGGCCGTCACCAACATCTGTCACCAGGTGATGGATGGTTCCGGGTTCGAGGGTGTGTTCAACCTGGCGCTCGGTGACGTCGAGACCGTCGGCAAGCCGATGGTCGACGACGCCAGGCTCCCCCTGATCTCCGCCACCGGCTCGACCCGAATGGGTGCCGAGGTGGGAGTCGCCGTGGCCAAGCGGCTCGGCAAGTCGCTCCTCGAACTGGGGGGTAACAACGCCATCATCGTCATGGACGACGCCGACTTGGAGCTGGCGGTGCGCGCCAGCCTGTTCGCTGCCGCCGGCACCGCCGGCCAGCGCTGTACCAGTCTGCGCCGCCTCATCGTGCATCGCGACGTGAGCGACATCCTGTCCAAGCGCCTCGTCGAGGCGTACGGCCAGATCCCCATCGGCGACCCGCTGGAGGAGGGCACCCTCATGGGTCCGCTCATCAACGAGGAGGCCGTGGTCAACGCCGAGGCGGCGCTGGAGATCGGATTGGAGCAGGGTGGCGAGCTGCTGTACGGCGGCACGCGCCTCGACCGGGACGGTCACTTCTTCGAGCCGACGCTGGTGAAGGTGCCGTCGTCGGCGGCCATCGTCCAGGAGGAGACCTTTGGGCCCATCATGTGGCTCATCGAAGTGGACTCGTTGAGCGAGGCCGTTGCCGTGCAGAATGGCGTCAGACAGGGTCTGTCGTCGGCGATCTTCACGGATTCGCTTCGCAACGCGGAACGATTCCTGTCTGCCGAGGGATCGGACTGCGGTATCGCCAACGTGAACATCGGCACTTCGGGTGCCGAGATCGGCGGAGCGTTCGGTGGAGAGAAGGAAACCGGCGGGGGCAGGGAGTCGGGCTCCGATGCGTGGAAGGCCTACATGCGCCGCCAGACGGTCACGATCAACTGGGGCGACGAGCTGCCGCTCGCCCAGGGCATCGAGTTCGGCTGAGCACGCCGCCGGTGCCGATCTCCCCGGTCGTCACCGCTAGTCGGCCTCGACTGCCTCGACGGCGTCGAGGAGCTGACGCATCCTGAACGGCTTCTCGATGTAGGCGCTGGCGCCGAGGTCGATGGCCTTCTCCTCCCATCCCGATTGACCATGGGCGGTCACCACGATGACGGGTATCTCCGCGGTTCCCGCCTGCTCGCGCAGGTCGGTGAGTATCTCCCACCCGTTGCGTCCCGGCAGTGCGATGTCCAGCAGCACCACGTCCGGCTGTACATCGGCGATCAGCGGGACGGCATCGTTCCCATCGGCAACCGTGATGACGTCGTAGTTCGCCGGGTCGAGAATCGTCGCGATCAGCCGTGAGATGCCGGGATCGTCTTCGACGAGGACGGCGGTGTGCGGCGCTGTCACGTGGCCGGCCCTTCGGATGGTTCGGCCGCTGCGGGGCGGCCTCTGATCGAGGTCATGGCGTGTCTTTCAGTTCGCTTCGGGTGGCGACACGGATGGCGCCTTCGGAATCACCCAACCGTACTCACGAGCGAACCGAGTGGGGTGGAGCCATCCTCTGGCAAGGCCCGGCGAGGTGGACTGCCAGTCCGGTTTCAGCCGAAGCGGTAGCCCACCGACCGCACCGTCGAGATCCACGACGATCGCTCCTCGCCCAACTTGGCACGAAGCCGGCGGACGTGCACATCGACAGTGCGAGATCCTCCGAAGTAGTCGTATCCCCAGACCTTCGACAGGATCTGCTCACGGCTCCACACCCGCACCGGATTGGCCACGAAGAACCGCAGCAGCTCGTACTCCATGTAGGTGAGGTCACACGGGTCTCCGCCGACCGTGGCCTGATAGGTGGCGGTGTTCAGCTCGAGGTCGCGGAACCGCAACACATCCTCGGCAGCGTCCTCGCCGGCGTCGGCAGCGCCCAGGCCCGCCATGCGCACCCGGAACTCGGCTCGGTCGAGCGGGGTCAGGATGAAATCGTCGAACTCGGAGTGCTCCAGCAGATCCGATGTGTAGGTGCGGTCCGCGACCAACAGCACGGGCAGGTCGAGCTCGTCTCGCAGCTTGCCGGCCACGATTGCGGCCAGGTCGGGTTGATCACCGAGTTCCACCACGGCCGCCTGCCAGCCCCCCTCGGGTTGCCGCTCGGCTACGCCCGCGACCGAGTCCACCGGCACCGGCTGAAACCCGCACGCCAACAGCGCTTCGGTGAGGGCCGCACTCGGCTGCTCCGGGTAGACGCAGACGAATCCGCTCATCAGAGCACGGGCAGGTAGTGGCGAAGCTCGAACTGAGACACGTGGTGCTCGTAGCGATCCCACTCTGCACGCTTGTTGCGCAGGAACCACTCGAACGTGTGCTCACCCAAGGCGTCACGAACCAGCTGAGAATTCTCCATCAGATCGAGCGCCTCCGCCAACGTCGCCGGTAACCGCCGGATGCCGGCGGCGCGCCGCTCGTCGCGTGTCATCTCGAAGACGTTGTTGGCGGTCGGGGCGGGCAGCTCGAGGTTGTTCTCGACCCCGGACAGACCTGCCGCCAGGATCACCGCGAAGGCGAGGTACGGATTGCACGCCGGGTCGGGGGAGCGGTACTCGATGCGGGTGGACGACGGCTTGTCCTTCTTCGGTGTCGGGATCCGCACCAGCGCCGACTGGTTGGCCCTCGCCCAGGACACGTAGATGGGGGCTTCGAACCCGCGCACGAGGCGCTTGTAGCTGTTCACCCACTGGTTGGTCACCGCCGTGATCTCCCGGCTGTGGTGAAGCAACCCGGCGATGAATCCTTCGCCGACCTTGGAGAGTCCGGACGGCGAGCCCGCCTCGTAGAAGGCGTTCTCGTCGTTCTGGAAGAGCGACAGGTGCAGGTGCATGCCGCTGCCATCGTGCTCCTCGAGCGGCTTGGGCATGAAGGTGGCGTAGATGCCGTGCTCCATCGCCACTTCCTTGACCGCCAGGCGGGTCGTGACGATGTTGTCGGCCATCGAGAGCGCATCGGTGTGGCGCAGATCCAGCTCATGTTGGCTGGGGGAGACCTCGTGGTGTGAGAATTCAACGGGGATACCGAGCTGCTCCAGCGCCATGATCGTGGTGCGGCGGTATTCCTGGGCGACGTCGAGCGGGGTCAGGTCGAAGTAGCCGCCGGCGTCGAGCACTTCAGTGGCCGGCGACGAGTCCTTGAAGTAGAAGAACTCGACCTCCGGGCCGACGTAGAAGGTGTAGCCCAGGTCGGCGGCGCGCTGCAGGTTGCGCCGCAGCACCAACCGAGGATCCCCGTCGAAGGGCTCGCCGTCGGGCGTGACGATGTCGCAGAACATCCGTGCGACTCCGGCTTGCTCGGGGCGCCACGGCAGGATCTGAAAGGTCGTCGGGTCGGGCATCGCCACCATGTCGGCTTCCTGGACACGGGAGAACCCATCGATCGATGAGCCGTCGAAGCTCATGCCTTCTTCCAAGGCGGTCGGCAGTTCGGCGGGGGTGATGGCAAACGACTTCAGCACGCCGTTGATGTCGGTGAACCAGAGGCGCACGAACCGGATGCCGCGTTCCTCGACGGTGCGAAGCACATACTGCTGACGATCGTTCACTGGGGCTCGCTTCCGAGGGAGACCTGTCCATCGTACGGTGGAGTCGGCACGATGCCCAAGGCGGATTGGGCCAAATAGGGGCGTGAAACACAATGTTCACATTGCGGCAACGGGCGGGTAACGCACTGGGGCCACTGTGTGGTCTGTCCGGGTGCACGTCAGCTGCATTTCCCAGACCGACGCCTTGAGCGGGTTTCGCTGGCCCGCAACTGATCAGTACTCACGACAGCAAAGGACGGAGCAGTGCCATACCGAGCTGAATACATCTGGATCGACGGATCGGAGCCAACCCAGAAGTTGCGCTCCAAGACGAAGATCGTCCCCGACGGCGCCGAGCTGCCCGTCTGGGGCTTCGACGGATCGAGCACCAACCAAGCCCCCGGCGACGATTCCGACTGCGTGCTGCGCCCCGTGTTCAGCTGTCCCGATCCGATTCGGGGCGGCGATGACGTGCTCGTGCTGGCCGAGGTGCTGACCACCGACCTGGATGCGCATCCTTCCAACACGCGGGCAGCGTGTGTAGAGACCGCCGAGCAGTACGCCAGCCACGAGTCGTGGTTCGGCATCGAGCAGGAGTACACGTTGTTCAAGGACGGCCGTCCCCACGGGTGGCCGGTAGGCGGTTTCCCGGCGCCGCAAGGCGGCTACTACTGCGGCGTGGGCGCCGACGAGATCTGGGGTCGCGACGTGGTCGAGCACCACACGAAGGCCTGCCTGGAGGCCGGGCTCTCCATCTCCGGCACGAACGCCGAAGTGATGATCGGCCAGTGGGAGTTCCAGATCGGCCCGTTGGGTCCGGTGGAGGTCTCCGACCAGATGTGGGTGGCACGGTGGCTGCTGTATCGCATCGCCGAGGACTACGACATCTCCGCACACCTCACTCCGAAGCCGGTGCAGGGCGACTGGAACGGCGCCGGTGCGCACACCAACTTCTCCACCAAGGAGATGCGGGAGTCCTACGACCCTGTGGTGGCCGCCGCCGAGGCGCTGGGCAAGAAGCACGACCTGCACATCGAGAACTACGGCGCCGGCATCGAGCTGCGGTTGACCGGTCTCCACGAGACCGCACCGTGGACCGAGTACAGCTACGGCGTGTCGGACCGGGGTGCCTCGGTGCGGATCCCGTGGCAGGTGAAGCGTGAGGGCAAGGGCTACATCGAAGACCGCCGTCCCAACGCCAACATGGACCCATACGTGGTGACCCGCCTCATCACGGACACGGTCTGCTCGGCCGCCGACGGCGTGTAGCCGGGCGGGCCGTACGATCGTTGTTGAGGGGCCCGATCGGGCCCCTCAGTCGTTTCGCCAGCGGACCGCGAGTGCTCGCACGGCTAGTGACTGCTACGGCGGATTCGTCCGCGCGTTGATGGATGCTCGGACGGCTTGACTGCAGCGGGGGACTTAGTCAGCGAACTTCCGTTCATCACACGCCTCAGAGCGTGCCATCTGTGCGTAGGTGAATCGACAGTTCAATGCGGCTCAGGGTTGTGAAGGTGTTCGTACGCACTGACTGCTCGATTGGCCGCGCTCGTCGCCAATCGAAGTAGCGCCTCGATCCACTCGTTGTCAGCCTCAACGAGCGCGACCGGATGGGCCCCCGGGCGCGGCAGCATGGCCTCTTTGACGTTCAAGACCATGGCTCGTCGAGTTCGGCTTGAACCGGCTGCAAATGCTCGAACGGCATGACTCCTCAGTCGTGCAGGTGGGCGAGGTCGGTCTCTGAGACCTCGTCGGGGAGCTTGCCCATGATGATCATGGCGAGGACCTGGTCCTTGGTCACGTCTGCTTTGTTGACTGTTCCAACGAGCTTGCCCTGGGCCATCACGGAGATGCGGTCCGCCAGATCGAACACGTCGTGGATGTCGTGGCTGATCAGGAAGATGCCGATGCCCTCGGCCTTGAGCTGCTGGATGAGATCGTTCACCTGCTCGGTCTCGGCCGGTCCCAATGCCGCCGTCGGCTCGTCCATGATCATGATGCGGGCGTCGAAGTGGACAGCACGGGCGATCGCCACCGACTGGCGCTGCCCGCCGGACAACGACATCACCGCCGTCTTGAAGTTCTCGAATTTGGGGTTCAACCGGCCCATCACCTTCCGGGCGGCGTCCTCCATTGCCGAGTCGTCGATGGTGCCCCAGCGGGTCCGCAGCTCACGCCCCAAGAACATGTTGCCCGGCGCGTCGATGTTCTCCGCCAATGCCAGCGTCTGGTAGATGGTCTCGATGCCGAACTCCTTCGCATCGCGCGGCGTGTCGATGGTCACCGGCTTGCCGTCGACGAAGATCTGGCCTGAGTCGCAGCGGTGGGCCCCCGACAGCGTCTTGATCAGCGTCGACTTGCCGGCGCCGTTGCCGCCTACCACCGCAACGACCTCGCCCGGATACAAGTCCACCGTCACCCCGTCCACGGCATGCAGACCACCGAAGGCCACCCGGATGTCGCGCATTTCCACGAGAGGAGTTGGCTTGGCGTCGACCGTCACGTCGCTCTCCTTCGATAGAAGGTGTCGATGGCCACCGCTATCACCAAGACGATGCCCACGACGATGTCCTGCAGCGGCGCGTCCACGCCCACCAGCACCATGCCCGACTGCAACGACTGCATCACGAGCGCGCCCAGCACGGCGCCGGCGATGGTGCCGATGCCGCCCGCCAACGAGGTCCCGCCGATGACGGCGGCGGCGATCACATACAACTCGGTGAGCTGGCCGAGGCCGCTGACTGCGGCATTCAACCTGGCAATCTGAACGGCGGCGGCGATGGCCACCAGCACACCCATCAGGGCGAACGTCTTCACGATGGTGAGGCGGGTCTTGATACCGGCGAGCTCGGCGGCCTCGGGATTGCCACCGATGGCGAACACGTAGCGCCCGTACCGGCGGCGCGTGGCAACGAACGTCATCACCAACGCCACGGCGATGGCCAGCAGCACCGGCACCGCCAATCCAAGTGAGATGTCGAGGCCACCCGGGGGCCACGGGATGCCGTCGGCTTCCGCCCGCGCTCGCGCCAGCCGCTCCGGTAGGAAGTAGCGGTTGAGGTAGCCGATCGCGCCGAGCACCACACCGATGCCGATGACGCCCAAGGCGATGTCCGCCCATTGGGGCCGAACGTGGAAACCGAACTTCTGGCGTTGGCGCCTTTGGTTGATCAAGAAGAAGACGATGCCGGCCGCTGCAGCAATACCCACGACCCAGCTCCAGAAGCCGCCGATCGTGCCGCTGGAACCACCGCCAAGGGTCTGGAACGTGGTGTCCATGGGTGCGATGGTGCGGCCGCTGGCCATCGCCCATGCCACACCCCGCCACACGAGCAAGCCGCCCAACGTGACGATGAACGACGGTACTCCGATATACGCAATGACGGCACCCTGAAACGCTCCCAGGAGCGCGCCCAAGGCAATACCGGCGATCAGCGTGATGATCCACGTCGCTGGATGATCGAAGCCGATGATGTCGGGCAGGATCTCCGCTTGCAGCAACGCCATGGCCATGCCGACTGCCGCCAGCATGGAGCCCACTGACAGATCGATGTTGCGCGACACGATGACGAGCACCATGCCGGTCGCCATGATCGCCACGGCTGAGGTCTGCACCGACAGGTTCCACAGATTGCGGGGGGTGAGGACCGTGCCGCCCGACATGATGTGGAAGCCGATCCAGATGACCAGCAGCGCCGCCAGCATCCCGAGGAGCCGGGTGTCCAACTCCATGGCGCCCAGCAACTGCCGAGCCCGGCCGTGTTCGGTGCCGGTGGTGTCTTCAGCAGCGGCGTCAGGGATCGGAGGTGCTGTCTTGGTCATCGTTCGTCAGCCAGCATAAAGGTTGCGCCCCCGAGATTCGGGGGCGCAACGCATCTCACGGTCGGATCAGGCGCCTATGGGCACACGGAGACCGAGCCGGACGGAACGCCCTGGCAGAGAGCCTCCTCGGTGATCCAGTCGGCATCCAGCACCACGTCCAGGTTGTCCTGGGTGATGGGGATGGGTGCCAGCAGGATCGAGTTCATCGAGTTGCCACCCGGCGACTCGAACACGACGCTGCCCTCGACGTCCTCCATGGCCGTGCCTCGGGCCAAGGCGACGGCGGCTTCGCCGGCGGCCTTGCCCAACTCACGGGCGTCCTTCCAGACTGAGACGGCCTGCGTTCCCAGCGCAACCCGGTTCAGTGCGGCGGCGTCGCCGTCCTGACCGGACACGGGGACCACTCCGTCGAGGCCCTGCGCAGCCAGCGCCGCAACCACGCCGCCCGCCATGCCGTCGTTGGAGGCGACCACGGCGTCGACATCGTTGTTGTTCTGCGTCAGGAACTGTTCCATGTTGGTCTGCGCGACCGCCGGGTCCCAGTTGTCCGTATAGGACTCGCCGACGTTGACGATGTCACCGGCGTCGATGGCAGCTTGCAGCACCTCCTGCTGACCGCCACGCAGGAAGTCGGCGTTGGCATCGGCCTGGTTGCCCTTGATGAACACGTAGTTGCCCTCAGGCACGAGGTCGAGTATCACCCGAGCCTGCATCCTGCCCACTTCGACATTGTCGAATGTGATGTAGAACGCACCGGGATCTTCGATGAGCCGGTCGTACGCGATCACCGGAATGCCCTGGTCGAGGGCGCTCTGCACCGCCGGCAGGATGGCCGTGCCGTCCTGAGCCAGGATGATGAGGGCATCAGCGCCCTGGGAGATCAGCTGCTCGACGTCGGCGAGCTGCTGCTCGGCGGACGACCCGGCGTCCGTGCTGATGTACTGGGCGCCCTCCGCCTCGAGAGCTGCCTGGATGGCAGGCTCGTCGGACTTCGCCCAGCGCTCTTCGTTGTAGTTGTTCCACGAGACACCCACGATGATCTCGTCATCGCTCCCACCGTCTCCCCCGCCCTCGTCGTCGCCGCAGGCTGCAATGACCATGGCGAACGCCGCGAGCAATATGAGGAACTTCGGTACTCGTTTCATGGTTTCCCCTCGGATTTGAGTCGAGTGGCGACACGTGTTGCCGCCACCGGCGAACACTACTCCCTTGCGGCGTAGTGCCTGTACTCAGGCACACTTCGGGGATCCCAGACCGCCGTAGGCTGGTCGAGCGACCCTCGGAGAGAGTAGACCCGAGCAGTGGGAGACGTCCCGTAACCATGTCGACCGATCGAACACAGCGATCATGGTGGTGGCCGACCATGGGGCTCTTCGCAGCGGTGCTGACCGTTGCCGCGCTGTTGACACTGAACACGGGGCACGGAACAGACGTGGCCGTTCCTCGCTTCGTGGCTGAGCCAAGCGCCGGTATCGACCATGTCTACGACGGAGAGTGGAACTTCTTCGTCGGGGGTGGCGTGGCGGCGTTCGATTGCGATGGCGACTTCGATGCCGATCTCTTCATGGCTGGGGGCGTCAACCCGGCTGGTCTCTTCCGCAACGAGAGCGCTATCGGCGGTGCCCTACGATTCGAGCCGGTGGCGACGGTTCCTCTGACCAGTGTCACCGGCGCCTATCCGATCGACCTCGATGCCGACGGTCACATCGATCTCGCCGTTCTCCGCATCGGGGAGAATGTGCTCCTGCGCGGGCTGGGCGACTGCGACTTCGAACGCGCAAACGAGGCTTGGGGTTTCGATGGCGGCGACGAGTGGACGACGGCGTTCACCGCTCGCTGGGACGGCGACCAACCGACCATGGTCTTCGGAAACTACGTACGTCTGGACGACAGCGGGCAGCGGACCGGGGACTGCGCCAATCACATCCTGGTGAAGCCCGACTCGGCGGGCAGGTACGCGCAGACCACCGAGCTGGCTCCGGGTTGGTGCACGCTCTCGATGCTCTTCAGCGACTGGTCCCGCACCGGTCGGCGCGATCTGCGGGTGACCAACGATCGGCAGTACTACCGCAATGGCGAGGAGCAACTGTGGCGCATCGACGACAAGGAGTCGCAGTTGTACACAACGTTGGAGGGATGGCAGCACCTGCAGATCTTTGGCATGGGTATCGCCAGCCGTGACATCACCGGCGACGGCCGACCGGAAGTCTTTCTCACCAGCATGGGGGACAACAAACTCCAGACTTTGGCGAGTCCCGGCGCCGAGCCCGTCTTTGCGGATATCGCATTGGAGTGGGGCGCCACGGCTCATCGACCCTTCGTCGGCGACCAGGTGCTGCCATCGACCGCATGGCACGCAGAGTTTGCCGACGTCAACAACGATGGCATCGCCGACCTGTACATCTCGAAGGGCAATGTCGATGCCATGGTCGAGTTCGCTGCCGCAGATCCCAACAATTTGCTCCTGGGGCGAGCCGACGCAGAGTTCGTCGAGGTTGCTGACGACGCCGGCTTGCTGAACCCTGCACGCACCCGGGGAGCGGCGCTCGTCGACTTCAACCTCGACGGTCTCCTCGACTTGGTGGAGGTGAATCGTCGCGAGAACGTCACGCTGTGGCGCAACGTGGGTCGCGGCGACGCGTCGAATCCTGCGGCGATGGGCCGTTGGCTGGCACTCGACCTGCGGCAATCGGGAGGGAACGTCAACGCCATCGGCGCATGGGTAGAGGTCCGGGTCGGTGACAACGTGACTTCGAGCGAGGTGACAATCGGAGGCGGCCACGGTGGCGGCCAACTGGGTCTGATTCATTTTGGTGTCGGACCAGCACCGGTTGCCGAGGTCCGCGTACAGTGGCCTGACGGGGAAACGAGCCCGTGGCACACGGTGGACACGAACCGCGTCGTGATACTGCACCGAGGTCTCGCACCCGTCGTACTGACAACCGGCGCCGAATAGAGAGGACAGCGTGGCGACGGCGCATCTGGCACCGATCGAATTGCCCGACTTCGGCGCGCCGACCACGCGGCCGTCGATCCCGCCGGAGGTCTATGCGACTCGTCTGGAGCGAGTCCGCGCACAAGCTGCCGCAGCCGGCTACGACGTGATGGTCGTGTACTCGGATCGAGAGCACAGCGCCAATCTCGCCTACCTCTCGGGGTTCGACCCGCGTTTCGAAGAGGCGCTCTGCATCATCCCGGTAACCGGAGATCCAGTCGTGCTCGTCGGGAACGAGTGCGTCGGCCTGGCGGAGGCGGCGCCGCTCCCAATGCGAGTCGAGTTGTTCCAGGAGCTGAGCCTGCCCAGCCAGCCGCGGGACCGGTCGCGGCCCTTGGCGTCGATTCTCGCTTCCGAGGGCATCGAGCCGGGGCAGAGTGTCGGCGTGGTGGGATGGAAGCAGTTCGCCGATCCGACCGCCCTGGACGTGTCGGCGTTCATCGTGGACGCGCTGCGCAGCGCCGCGGGGAGTGACGATGCCGTGCGCAACGCGACCCACCTGTTCATTGATGCTGCCACGGGTCTGCGGGTGATCAACGAGGTGGAGCAGCTCGCAGTCTTCGAGCATGCCGCCTGCCACACGTCCGAGGGGGTGCGGCGGCTGCTGTTCGGACTCAGACCGGGACTTCGCGAGAGCGAGGCGGTGCAGCTGCTCAGGTGGAACGGTATGCCGCTGTCATGCCATCTGATGCTCACGGCCGGCGAGCGGGCGTCGCTCGGTTTGCTCAGCCCGGGTGATCGGCTGATCCGACGCGGGGATCGGTTCACCGTCGCCTATGGCATATGGGGTGCGCTCAACTGCCGTGCCGGATTCGTCGTGGAGGACGCCTCGGAGTTGACAGCCGACATCGCCGACTACCTCGAACGACTGGTCATCCCCTACTTCACGGCGATCGCCGAGTGGTATGCGGCACTACACATCGGCCAGACCGGTGGGGTGCTGCAGGAGATCATCGACAGACATCTCGGCGACCCGTTCTTCGGGATCTTCCTCAACCCCGGGCATCAGATCCACCTCGACGAGTGGGTCAACTCGCCGGTGGCGCCGGACTCCGAGATAGAGCTGGCATCGGGCATGGCTATGCAGGTGGATGTCATCCCGGCGACCGGTACCGACTACTTCACCACCAACATCGAGGACGGGATCGCCTTGGCGGACGAAGCGCTGCGGGCGGAGTTCGCCGAGCGGTACCCGGAGGCGTGGTCCCGCATCCAGGCTCGGCGGGCGTTCATGCGGGAGGTGATCGGCATCGATCTCCACCCCGACGTCCTGCCATTCTCGAACATCCCTGCCTACCTCCCGCCCTTCCTACTGCGACCCGACCACGCCATGACGCTCGTCTGAGGTCGTCAGCGTGGCCACGTGCTTCCATCCGGGAAGAACGTGAGGTAGTCCTCGGGGAATGATGTGAACGCCGCCAGCTTGTCCAGGTTCTGGTCGGAGAGCGGGCCGGACAGGCCCCGCCCGAGGAAGGTGTCAAAGACCGTGCCGGACACCGTGTCGACGAGACCGTCCGATGTCAGGGCGAGCTCGGCGACGCTGTCGTCCAGTCGGCGGCTGAAGACGGCCCACCGGCTGGGTTCCTGGGGGTCGATCACGGCGGCCACCTCGAGACCGGCCACGACCTCGTTGACCACGCCGACGCGCTGGAGCGCCGGAATCGCGAACGCAATCGCCTCCGTGCCGAGGTCGAGCACGATGGACATCTCCTCGAGGTAGAACCCGGTGCGCCAGGCGTGCACGTCGAGGGCAAGCGTGTCGGGATGGGCCTCCGTCCAGCTCACCCACGTGGTGAGGGTGCCCACCATCGGTTCTAGCTTCTTGCCGCGCAATGGCCCGAGAATCGCTTCGCCCAAAGGCTGGCTCCAGATCGAGCCGGTGTCGTGATCCCACCAGGTCATGGCGTTCCCGAAGAGATCGCCCTGGTTGCCGAACCCCACCTCCCTTCCGTCTATCTCCCGACGATGAACCATCGCCGTCGCACAGAGCGGTCACCACGAGACGAGGATCGGCTCGCCGTCCAGGGTGTCGATGACGATCTCGCGCGAGTTCAGGTGCGTCACGGGATAGGCCTTCGCTTCACCGTCGCCGGCCACTCCTATCACGAGCGAATCGGATGGCCAGTCAACACGGGCCGCAGTGGTGAATTCGGGCTCGTACACCGGCAGGATCTGGTCTCGATCCAAGGCGAGCCGGTAGCCCCGGGGCAGCGCTTCGCCGGCCTCGGTGGGGTCGTACACCGATCCTGGATCGGCGAGTCGCGGCGTCGGTGAGGGCGTACCTCCACTGGCGAGACCTGCGAGCACGATCGCACCGAGGATCACGACCCCGGCGAGGAGGCGAGCCTGGCGGTGAGCCATGTGGGAGTGAACCACGGCGGAGTGGGAGCTGTTCCCGGCTAGCCCGGAGAGGCCGGTAGCGTTCCTCCGATGCTCGGCTCACGTCTCGGGATGCTCTGCCTCGCCATGGCGATCGTGGCCTCCGCCTGCTCCGGATCTGCCGAGCCGGTGACCACCACGGCCGCCCCCACCACCACTGCGCCGGTGACCACCGTCCCGGTGGCGACCGCGCCGCCGACGACGGCGTCGCGCCCCGAGGTTGCGGCGCTGGCGCTCACCGTCGACCGGTGGGCGCTCGACAACGCAGTGGGGGCCGTCGCAGTGGGCGTGGTCACACCTACCGGAGAGATCATCACCGTGATGGCTTCTCGCAATGGCATCGAGTGGCCCGTCGACTCCTTGTTCGAGGTCGGCAGTCTGACCAAGACCGTGGTGGCGGCCACCGCCGTGTCGCTGGCGGCACGCGGGGTGGTGGACCTCGACGTGCCGATCGCCACGTGGCTGCCCGATTTTCCGGCCGCCGACACGATCACCCTGCGGCACTTGATGGGGCACACTGCCGGCTTGCAGGACGGAAATGCGGAGCCGGATCCTGCCGAGCTGCTCCGTCTGTCCCGGCCCGTGGCCCCGGAGGAGCTCATCGAGCAGGCGGGCGGACTCGTCGGCGCCATTCCTGCCGGAACCTCCCACGCGTACTCGAACGCCGGGTACTGGGTGGTCGGCGCGGTGCTGGAGGCCGCCACGGGTGAACCGGTGGCGGCGACCATCCGGGCCGAGGTGTTGGAGCCGTTGGGCCTGGAGGACACTTATCTGGCGTGGAGCGAAGATCTCGGAGCCGACCTGGTGCCGGGAGAAGTGGCCATCGGGGCAGATACCGAGCCGCTCCAGCTGGGCCCCGAGCCGTTGGCCGGAGTGATCACCGCGGCCTGGTCTGCGGGGGGCATCGTCTCCAGCGCTCCCGACATGGCCGCCTTCTACGGCGCACTCTTCGGTGGTGAGCTGCTCCCCGAGGCGTGGGTGGGCGAAATGCAGGCGCCCTCGGCGGGGTCGGGCTATGGCCTGGGAATCGAGCGGCGCCGCTACGGCTCACTGGAGGCCTGGGGCCACAACGGAGCGGTCCCCGGCTACACGGCGTCGGCGCTTCGCCAGGAGTCACCGGACGGCTATGCCGTCGTGGTGCTCGCCAACAAGCTCGTCGTCACCTCCGACGGCATCCAACCCGACACGGAGACCTTCGCGGCCCACCTGTTGAACCAAGTGGTCACGCTCGAGCTGTGACCTGGGGGATCAGCCGAAGCGAACGGCCGCGTCGGCGTCGTCCAAGGCGCCATTGAGCTCATTGGCGGCTGCCTCGAAGTCCAGGAGAGCGGTGCGACGGATGGTGCCGTCATCCGAGGAGGCAAGACCGTCCACCATGCCTTCAGCATGGGTGCGCAGCGCATCGGCGGCACTGAGCACCGAGGCCCACTCCTCCTCGATACCCTCGGGAATCGTCACGGCCTCGATCTGGGTGGCGATGGCGTTCGCCTCCTGGTTGATACGGTCGAGTTCGGCACGGATCTCGGACAAGCCGGCGGTGCGGGCATCCCATTGATCGTTGATGGCACGGGCATCGACGGCGAGCCCGATGGCAGTGGAGCCCACGCCGGCGATCTCCTCGAGGAACGCGCTGGTGACGGGGGAGACGGTGGTCGTGGTGGCGGCATCCAGGAGCGTGGTGGTCGTGGTGGTCTCGGTGGTGCCGTCGGCGATGGTCGTCGTGGTGATGTCTCCGTCGGCGTCGGGGTCGGCGGGCGGCAGCGCATTCACGAAGACATACGTGAAGAAGAGCATGGCACCGACCACGAGGGGCAGGATCCACCGGCCTGGCTTCGGGTCTTCTCGGCTCATCGCCCGGCAAGATAGTCGAAGGCCCCGGTTGCGGTGCACTTCTGTGCACGGCGTGGCGGACTAGCCAAGAGCGCGATGTTCTTGATACATTGCGGTGCGATATGGGCCTACGGGGGTGTGGGGAACGTCCCCGCTCGCCTTCTTCTCTGTCAACGGGGGATCGATGAAAGTTCTCGGGATTTGTCATGATGTGCTGATCTGTTCGGCCTGTGTCCTGGTGGACGGCGAAGTCGTCGCCGCCATCGCCGAGGAGCGCCTGGACCGGGTCAAGCGAAGCCGCGTGTTTCCCACCCGCGCCATCCAAGAGTGTCTGGACATGGCCGGATTGGAGCTCGACGACATCGACGAGGTGGCCATCGGCTGGAATCCCGCCAGAGAGGCCGAGACGATGCCGGGGGGATTCCTCAGCCGCCGGTGGCGCTCCGAACACTTCACCCAAGTGCCCTCCCGACTGTTGACGCTGTCGGGTCGCAAGGCGTCGAGCACCCCGAGCATGAGCGAGTTGTGGGCGGGTGGCCCGAAGATCACCTACGTCGATCACTACCTCACCCACGCCGCCAACGGGCTGTTCCACTCGCCGTTCGAGAGTGCCGCCATCCTGGTGGTGGACGGGCGCGGTGAGTCGCACACCGGCATGATGGCCCGGGCCAGCGGCGCCAAGATCGAGGTGCTGCGCGAGAATTTCTTCCCTCATAGCCTCGGCCTCCTCTACGGCGCGGTCACCCAGTACCTCGGCTTCAAGCCCGACGGGGACGAATGGAAAGTGATAGCGCTCGCCTCCTATGCCGACGCCGACAACGAGTACCTCCCGTTGATGAGGGACTTGGTGTGGGTGAGCGACGCCGGCATGTTCTCCCTCGACCTCGCCAAGTTCGAGTTCTTCAACTTCTGGGACCGCCGCATGTACTCGGACCGGTTCGTGGACACGTTCGGGGAGCCCCGCCAGAAGGACGGTCCGCTCACCGACCGGCACTACCAGATCGCCGCCGCATTGCAGCACGTGTTCGAAGAGGTCATGTCGCAGTTGCTGACCGAGCTGTACGACATGACCGGCCTGGATGACGTGATCGTCAACGGTGGCTCGTTCATGAACAGCGTGTACAACGGCAAGATCGAGGCGATGACCCCGTTCAAGCGGGTCTACATCGGCGGCTCGCCGGACGACTCCGGCACGTCGATCGGTGCCGCCCTCTACGTGCATGCGCTACGCACCGGCCGGCGTCCCACCGAGGAGCCGCCGGGGCACAACTATTTCGGTCGGGAGTTCAGCGATGAGGAGTGCCACCGCATCGCCACGTCGTACAAGCTCCCGGCGGAGCGAGTCGACGACCCCGCTGCGGCTGCAGCACGCGACCTCGTGGACGGCAAGCTCATCGGTTGGTTCCAGGGTCGTTCCGAGTTCGGCCAGCGTGCGCTGGGCAACCGGTCGATTCTCGTGGACCCGAGACGCGACGACGCCAAGGACCTCGTCAACTCCGCAGTGAAGTTCCGTGAGGCCTTCCGTCCGTTTGCTCCGGCGATCCTCACCGAGCGAGTCGCCGACTACTTCGACTGCCCGCCGGGCACCGAGGTGCCGTACATGGAGCGGGTGTTCATGTTCCTCGAGGACAAGAAGGACGACGTGCCCGCCGTGGTGCACGTGGACGGCTCGGGCCGCCTCGGCACCGTGGGCGAAGCGTCCTCGCCACGCTTCCGGTCGCTCATCCAGCACTTCGAGGCCGAGACCGGGGTGCCCATCGTCCTGAACACGAGCTTCAACCTGAACGGCGAGCCCATGGTGGATTCACCGCTGGATGCGATTCGCACGTTCTACTCGAGCGGGCTCGACATCCTGTACCTCGGGGACGTGCGCATCACCAAGTAGCCCTCAGGCGCCGGGCTCCTCGGGGTCCGTACCTTCGAAGTTGGGCATGGTGGCGTGGTCGGACGCGCTGACGCCGCCTGCGCCGAGCACGGCTTTGGCGGTGGCCGCCAGGATCTTGAGGTCCAGGCCCAAGCTCACGTCGTCGACATACTCCCCGTCGAGGTCGAACTTCGCTTCCCACGAGATGGCGTTCCGCCCGCTCACCTGGGCGAGGCCGGTGATGCCGGGTCGGACGTCGTGACGTCGCGCCTGCTCGGGTGTGTACAGCTCCAGGTACTCCATCAGCAGCGGCCGGGGACCGACCAGCGACATGTCTCCGCGCAGCACGTTGATGAGCTCGGGCAACTCGTCGACGCTCGTCTTGCGGAGCAGACGACCGGTGGGGGTGAGGCGATCCGAATCCGGGAGCAGATTGCCGTCGGCGTCGGTGGCGCTGGTCATCGTGCGGAACTTGAGGATGGTGAACGGCTCGCCGCCCTTGCCGGGTCGCTCCTGACGGAACAAGACCGGGGATCCGATCCGGAGTCTGACCATCACGGCCAGCACGGCCAGCAACGGCACCCACATGGGTGCCGTGATGATGACCACTGAGAGGTCGAAGAGGCGCTTGCCGACGTGGCGGTACATGGCGCCCGTTACCGTAGCGCGCCCGCGGGCTAGCCTCCGAGGCCGTGAACCTCGATGGAGCGGTGGCGCTGGTCACCGGCGGCGCGCACCGAGTCGGCAAAGCGGTGGCACTCGGGCTGGCCGGAGCCGGCGCCGATGTGTTCATCCACTACAACTCCTCGGCGGGCCCGGCCGAGGAGACGACCGCAGAGATCCGGGCCGTCGGGGTGCGCTCCGAGACCGGCCAGGCGGACCTCGGCGACGCCGACTCGATCGAAGAGTTGATCGCAGCGGTGAACTCCTCGTTGGGGCCGCCCACGGTGCTGATCAACGGGGCATCGGGATTCGCCACCGACACCCTGCGCGACGTGACCCATGAAGCGTGGATGCGTAGCCATGCAGTCACCCTCATGGCGCCGGTCTTCCTGACCCAGGCCTTCGCCGCCGCCTTGCCTCAGGACACGCCCGGTGCCGTGGTCAACATCACCGACGTGAAGACGGCGACCCCCTACACGGACCACTTCAGCTACATCGTCGCCAAGGGTGGGCTCGACACGTTCACCAAGGCGGCGGCGGTGGCGCTGGCACCGCAGGTGCGCGTGAATGCCGTCGCACTGGGCGTGATTCTCCCTCCCCCCGGCGAGGACGATGCATACGTGGAGCGGCTGGCGGCGCGTCTGCCGTTGCAGCGGGTCGGTGGCACAGATCCGGTCGTGAGCGGCGTGCTGGCGCTGCTCGAGAACGACTTCGTGACCGGTGAGATCCTCCGTTTGGACGGCGGCGCCCACCTCGTCTGATCCCCAACCGGCGCACGATCCGATGATCGGTTCGGCCGGGGACTAGGGCCGTCGGCGCCGTTAGGGTCCTCGCATGGACAAGCGGGACCGGATCGACATCTACGACCTCGTCGTCTCGGGGATCATTGGCATCAATCCGGAGGAGCGGGTCACCGAGCAGGACGTCCGGGTCAACGTGTCGCTGTGGGCAGACACCCGACCCGCCGCCGCCAGCGACAACATCGATGACGCCGTCAACTACCGCACGATCACCAAGCAGATCATCGCCCACATCCAGCAGGGAGAGCCGATGCTGGTGGAGCGGCTCGTGGCCGAGCTGGCCGACCTGTGCCTCGCCGCCGACGACCGGATCGACGAGGTGAAGGTGTCGGTGGAGAAGCCCGGAGCACTGCGCCACGCCCGCTCGGTCGGCGTCACCATCCATCGCAGCCGCTCACACACCGCCGGCGACGAGGGCGCGGAGTAGCCGGCGATGCGATCCGAAGCGCTCATCTCCATGGGCTCCAACATCGAGCGGGAGCGGCACATCGCCCGTGCCTTCGACGAGATGCGAGCCCACCCCCGCATCGAGATCACGGGATCGTCCCGGGTGTACATCACCAAGCCGGTGGGCGGAGACCCAGAGGCACCGGAATTCTTCAATGCGGCGCTGCGGGTGATCACCGACCTTTCTCCGCTCGAACTGCGTCGAGAGCTGCGTCGTATGGAAGCCCGCCTCGGCAGGGTACGAACCGACGATCCCAACGCGTCTCGAACCATCGACCTCGACGTCTCGATGTACGGGAATCTTCGCGAGGCGTTCGACGGTTGGACACTGCCAGCACCGGACATACTGGACTACCCGCACGTTGCGGTCCCGCTCGCCGACGTCGCCGGAGAGTGGATTCATCCCGAGACAGGGGACACCCTGGAGGAGGTCGTCAAGCGCATGGACCACGACGAGACCAGCATTCGCCCGGCACGACCGAGTGAATTGCGCACGGCCTCTTTCGGCGACGGGCGGTACGCCGTCGACTTCGAGGCAGACGAGGGCGAGGTGTATGCGCCGCAGTTCGAGGCGCTCGTCGGCAGCATGCTCGTGGAGCTGGGGGAGGACCCGCACCGGGAGGGACTGGAGCGCACACCGCTGCGAGTCGCCAAGGCGATGTCGTTCCTCACCAGCGGCTACAGCATGAAGCTCGACGAGGTGGTGAACAACGCCATCTTCGACAGCGAAGACGCCTCCGAGATGGTGGTGGTCAAGGACATCGAGTTCTACTCACTTTGCGAGCACCACATGCTGCCGTTCTTCGGCCGGGCCAACGTCGCCTATCTGCCACGAGGCAAGATCATCGGCCTCTCCAAGATCGCCCGCATCGTCGACCTCTACGCCCGCCGCTTCCAAGTGCAGGAACGGCTCACCAATCAGGTGGCAGACGCCATGCTCGAGGTGCTGGACCCCCATGGCGCCGCAGTGGTGATGGAAGGCAGCCATCTGTGCATGATGATGCGCGGGGTGCAGAAGCAGGGCAGCAGCATGAAGACGAGTGCCATGCGCGGCACGTTCCGTAACGACGCCAGGACCCGCAGCGAGTTCCTCGACCTGATCCGGTGAGCCGAGCCGCTACGGGGCGGCGGTGAAGTCGATCAGCTCGATCTCGAAGATCAGCGTCGCGTCCGGCGGAATGATGCCACCCGCGCCTGACGAGCCGTAGGCGAGGTCGGGCGGAATGACCACCTGACGCAGTGTGCCCGTCGTCATGGAGGCGACCGCCTCGTTGAAGCCCGGAATCAGCCCGGGATCGCCCAGCGTGAACGTGAACGGCTGACCACGCGGAATCGAGCTGTCGAAGCGCGTGCCGTCCTCCAGCCAACCGGTGTAGTGCACGCTGACCTGCGCGCCGTCGGCAGGAAGGTCACCTTCCCCGACCTGGAGGTCGAAGTACTGCAGACCACTCGTCGTGGTCTCGTAGTCGTCGTCGGCGACCTCGGTGGGGGCGTCCGGCGCCGCCGTGATCGTCACCAGCTCGACGTCGAAGATGAGCGTGGAATTGGGGGGAATCGACTCACCCGAGCCTGCCGCTCCGTAGCCGAGGGCAGGAGGGATGATGAGCTGCGCCTTCTCGCCCACCTGCATCAGGCCGATGCCCTCGTCCCAACCGGCGATGACCTGGCCCAGCCCGAGCACGAACGAGATCGGCTCGCCCCGATCGATCGAGGAGTCGAACACGGTGCCGTCCTCCAACGTGCCGGTGTAGTGGACGTCGACCAGATCTCCCGGCTCCGGCATCTCGCCGGTGCCCTCTTCGACGAGCACATACACGAGCCCGCTGTCGGTGACGACGCCGCCCTCGGGGACGGTGGTGGTGGAGGCGGGGGTGGTGGTGTCGGCGGAGGTGGTCGTGGGCGACTCGTCCGGGTTCGTGGTGGTGGCGGCCGGCTCGTCATCGCCCCCGCAGGCGGCGAGCACGACGAAGGCGATGGCGATGAGGGAGGCGCTGAGGCGCGTGGCAGGGGTTCGGCTGATGAGCATGAGGCGGCATTGTGACCACCTTCCGCGACTATGGCGATTCGGCTCGCGAGGTTATTGATTTCACTTTGGGTTACTCATATGTTGTTGTGTGTGGAACCGGCCTTGGTTTTTCTGATCGTGGTTGCGGCCACCAGCGGCTCGGCTCCGATGCTGCGGGCGATTGCTCGATCGGTGACGGTGGCGACCGCCGGTGGTGCCGCCGTGCTCCGCTCCAGGCTCGTTCGAGCAGGAGTGTTCGTGGCAGCCGTTGGTGGCCCGACCACGCTGAGTTGGCCGGCTGCCGCCGTCACCCCACCTCCCCTCGACCGCTTGGTCCCTTTGCCCCCTGGCGGTGCTCCGGGTGGGGTGGCAGCGGCGCCGGCCGACCCCGTCGTGCTGTCGGAGTACCGCGTCGTGGCCGGCGACAGTCTGTGGGCGATCGCCGCTCGACATCTGGGCGATGATGATCCGGTGCGGGTGGATCGCTACTGGCGCGCGATCTACGCCGCCAACCGTGCGGTCGTCGGCGATGATCCCGATCTGATCCACCCCGGCCAGCTGCTCGTGCTGCCCGCGGAGGTGTGAGTGGAAGCGGAGGAGTTCGAGCACATCCCCTGGTCGACGCTGGTGGCGGCGGACGATCGGAGCCGTCTGCGCATGTACTACCTGGCGGCCGGCGTCGTCGTGGCCGTGGCCCTCGGGTTCGCGGTCGCCCGGTTGGTGACGGCCAACCCCCAGGTGGGACCAGCGACGGGCGAGACGTTCGCCTCCACCACCCTCGAGGCGCCGGTGGTGACGACGTCGGTCGTGCCTCCCCCCACCACGGCCCTCGTGGCCGACACACCTCCCATCACGGCTGCCGTCGATGCGCCGGCGCTGTACTCGGAGGCCGACCTGATGGCGGTGGCGCCCGACGCCGCCGAGGCCACCGCCACGATGCGCGCCGAGTGGTTCGTCACCGACTTCTTCACGATCGACGGGGATGGGGCGAACCGTTCCGATGTCGATGAGGCCTTGCCGGCACGCGTTCCCCAAGCGCCGGATGCAGGGGCTGCCTCGTACGTGGAGTGGGCCCGTACCCACCACGTGGAGCCCCTGGGCGGTGGCCGGTTCAAGGTGACTGTCGCCTTCCGCTCCATCGCTGCGCCCCCCGGCGGGGAGTATCGGCGGCAGCCGGTGCGGGCCGTCGACGTCGTGGTGGCAGTCGACGGTCCGCACGCCGCGGTGGAGGACTTGCCGGCGCCGGCCGATGCTCCGGAGTGGTTCGAGATCGAGCCGCACAGCGGTCTCGGCGAGGGGGATCTGGCGCTGGCGCCGCCTGAGGCGGTCGCCACTGCGGTGGCGCAGGCCCGGGAGTGGGGTGAGTCGGCGAGCCCGCTGTCGGCCTCGCCGACGGCAAACGGATGGAGAATCGTGGTGATGGTCGAGGACACCACCGGCGCCAGTTGGCCGATGGCGATCGATGTGGGGGGCTGATCCGGACATCGCTATAGGCTTCGCCACGTGGCTGAGCTCTGGACCGAGACTCCGGCCCTTGCTGCCGTGTACGACGTCGAGTGTGCCGGCCGCCACGACCACGACTTCTATCTGGAGCTCGCGGCGGCGATCGGTGCCGGCTCCGTGGTCGACGTTGGGTGCGGCACCGGTGTGTTCGCCGGCGACCTGGCAGACCGCGGCCATCGAGTCATCGGGGTCGATCCGGCCGCCGCCATGCTCGACATCGCGCGCCGGCGGTGCGCACACGACACGATCGAGTGGATCCACGGTCACGCCGCCGACGTGGCCTCGGGGGTCGCCGATCTGGTGGTGATGATGGGGCACGTCGCCCAGTACTTCATCGACGACGAAGACTGGAAGGAGGTCCTGCGTCAGAGCCGACGGATCCTGCGCCCCGGTGGCCGGCTGGCGTTCGAGACCCGCAACCCGACGATCGACTGGGCACAGCGGTGGTCTCACCGACGTCAGACGTACCCTCACCCCGATGGCGGCGAGTTCACCTCGTGGATCGAGGTGACCAGCATCGTCGGGACCCCTGAGTCGTACGCAATGACACACCAGGGGCACACCCTCCTGCCAGACGGGCGCCACGTGACTGCAGAGGAGACCCTTCGATTCCGGAGCCCGGGTGAGGTGCTCGCCGGCCTCGACCACGTCGGCTTCGAAGTGGAGGCGACGTGGGGCGACTGGGATCGGTCCGCCCTCACGCCGACGAGTCCAGAGCTGATCGTGCAGGCGAGGCGCGGCTAGCCTCCGCGCATGGCGGAGACACGTTCCCAATCTGCCGAGTGGGCAGAGTTCCTGAGCGGCCTCGGCGTGGAGCTGGCCGGGCCGGTGCTGGTCCTTGGCGACCGGGCCGCCGACCTGGCGGATGCCCTGCAGTGGCTGGGCCCCCACTCCCTCGCCTATGCCGACGGTCCGGTCGGCATCATCTCCGACGAACCGGTCGACCTCGAGAGCGGAGCGATCTCGGCCAGTGCCACCGGGTTTGCCCCGGGGTTGTTCGACGTGGTGATCCTCAGGCACGCCTGGCGGTCGGTGTCCGATGCTGAAGCGGCGTTCCGGGAGGCGTACCGGATCCTGCGGCCGGGTGGCACGGTCGTCGCCGCCCAGCTCGACCTGGGTCGCCTGATGAGCTCGCGCACGGAGCGGTATCCCTCGCGCCTGCTCTATGCACTGAGCACGGCGGCCCGGCGCGCCATCGAATCTCGGCTGATTCCGCTGATCGACATCGAGATCGGTCTCTACCGCGCCGGTTTCCGCACCGTGGCAACGGCCGAAGTCGATGACGAGGTGGCCACCTACTCACCCCCTGCCGAGTACGTGGCAGCCGTCGCCGAACGTGGCTGGCCCGGGATGCAGGAGCTGGACGGGGACGCCCGCACCGCCCTCATCGATGCGCTGGTGGCAGCACTGCCTTTGCTGAGCGCCGACGGGCAGATCGTCGAGCGCGAACCCTGGCATGTGGTCCGTGGGTTGCGACCTGCCTGAGATCAGGCGGCGAAGTGCTCCGTGAGGATCCGCTCTGCCTCTGGCGCGATCGACTCCCAGTCGGCGTCCGGGAACTTCGACAGCGTCACGAAATCTGCGGTCATGAAAATGCTCGCCACGCCGGGTAGGGCGAGCAGCGGCCCGGCGACCGGGTCGTCGCTCTCGGTGCCGGCCACGAACGTCGCCGGCCCCCCGACGTCGGTGCCCACGTTGAACTTCAAGGCATTCGGATTTGGCGTCGGGCTGATCGTCACTGGCATCTCTGACCTCTCGTCGGCCACGAAATGGTAGCGAGCGCCGTCGGCGTCGACGTGGGCGGAACGTTCACCGACGTGGTGGCCTGGGACGGCGAGCGGCTACTGACCACCAAGGTGGCGACCACTCCGGACCAGTCCGTTGGCGTGGTGGAAGGCGCCACGGCCATCCGTCCCCGCCTGCTGGACCGGTTCATCCACGGCACCACGGTGGCCACCAACGCGCTGCTGGAGCGGAAAGGGGCCGACACCGTGCTGGTGACGAGTGCCGGGTTCACCGACATCATCGAGATCGGCCGCCAAGACCGTCCGGCGCTCTACGACTCCCTGGCCGACCGAGCCACCCCCCTGGTACCGCGGGACCGCAGGTTCGGTGTACCCCGGGGCGGGCTCACCGCCGACGACATCGAACGGGTGGTCGCTGCGGTGGCCGACTCGTCGCCCGAGGCGGTAGCGGTCTCCCTCCTCTTCTCGTTCGCGGATCCCGGCCCGGAGCGAGCGCTTCGTGACGCGCTGCGGGAACGACTCCAGGCTGCGGTGTCGGCATCGGTGGACGTGGCCCCCGAGTTCCGGGAGTTCGAGCGCACCTCGACCACGGTGCTGAACGCCTACCTGGTACCGGTGATGAGCGAGTACCTGCGGCGGCTGGTGAGACTCGCCGATGGGGCCGGTCTCCCCGCCGACATCGGGGTGATGCGGTCGTCGGGGGGCCTCATGTCTGCCACGGCAGCCGCCGAGACACCCGCCGCCGCGCTGGTTTCGGGTCCCGCCGGCGGCGTGGTGGCCGCATCGGCACTCGGCACTGCGCTGGGACACCCCCACGTGGTGAGCTTCGACATGGGCGGCACCTCCACCGACGTGTGTCGGATCGAGGGGGGCATGCCCGTAGTCGGCTACGAGCAGTCGGTCGACGGCCTTCCCAACCGTATGCCTTCGGTGGCCATCCACACGGTGGGAGCGGGCGGCGGCAGCATCGCCTGGCTCGACCAGGGCGGTGCGCTGCGGGTCGGTCCGTCATCGGCCGGGGCGCATCCCGGCCCGGCCTGCTACGGGCGGGGCGGAGATCTGTCCACGGTGACCGACGCCAACCTCGTGCTCGGGCGGCTCTCCAGCGAGCTGGCCGGCGGGCTGGTGGTGGAACCCCGCCGGGCCGAGGTTGCGCTGCGCCGGCTCGGCATGGACCCGGTTCCGGCAGCCGCCGGGGTCGTTGCCGTGGTCGAAGAGGTCATGGCGGGCGCGATTCGGCGCGTGTCCATCGAGGAGGGCGCCGATCCCCGCGATGCGGTTCTGGTGGCGTTCGGCGGTGCCGGAGGACTGCATGCCACCGGGCTGGGTCGCGCGCTGGGAATGCGCGGGGTGGTGATCCCGGCCCACGCCGGCGTCTTCTCGGCGCTCGGGCTTGCCCTGAGTCCACCACGTGCCGACGCCGCCCGCAGCCTGGACCCCGAGGAGTCGATCCCTGAGGTCATTGCCGAAGTCCGTAGGCGCACCGTCGCCGACTACGAGGCCGCCGGCAGCGGTGCGCCCACCGAAGTCGAGGTGCGGGTCGACGTCCGGTATGTGGGTCAGTCGCACGAGACCGTCATCCCGTACATCGCCGACGAAGCGGAGCTCGAGCGGCGCTTCCACGAGGCCCACCGCCGCCGCAACGGCTTCGCCCGGGTCGGGGATCCGATCGAGGTGGTGACGGTGCGCGCCGCGGCCACCGGCGATCCATCGTTGAGCTGGGACGACCTTCCGGCGCCGGTCGCGGAGGGCGAGCCGGCTCGCGGCACGCGCGACATCATCACTGCGTCCGGGCCGGCGACGGCTTCCGTGTGGTGGCGGCCGGCATTGCAGCCCGGCGCTCAGGTGGTCGGGCCCGCCGTCATCGAGGAGCCGGAGGCCACCACGTACCTCGACAGCGACGAGAGAGCGGTGGTGCACCCCTCCGGAGCGCTGGAGATCTCATGGTGACGCCATGAACGTCGACGCCATCTCGTTGGAGGTCGCCCGCAACCGGCTCGCCGCCGTCGCCGACGACATGGGTGTGGTGCTTCGGCGCACGGCCTACTCGCCCAACATCAAAGAACGGGCGGACTGCTCGGCGGCGGTGTTCGCTCCTTCGGGCGAGATGGTGGCTCAGGCGGAGCACATACCGGTGCACCTGGGGTCGATGCCGGCGTCGGTGGCGGCCGTGCTCGAGATCTACGGGGATCGATTGGAGCCCGACGTGCAGTACGCCGTCAACGACCCGTTTCGGGGCGGGACCCACCTCAACGACCTCACCCTGGTCCGGCCGGTGATGCACCAGGGCGAACTGTTGGGATGGGTCGCCAACCGCGCCCACCACGCCGATGTCGGCGGCGAAGCCCCCGGGTCGATGCCCGCCCACGCGGTCCGCCTCGAGCAGGAAGGCCATGTGGTCGCTCCGACCCCGGCCGTGCGCGGTGGTGAGTGGATTCTCGAGTTCGTGGAGCCGTTCGTCGCGGCGACGCGGACGCCGGCTGAGCGGCTCGGTGATCTCTCGGCCCAGCTCGGAGCCAACGAGGCCGGCGCTGCCCGCCTCGGTGCACTCGCCGCAGGTTGGGGGTTGGCTCGATACGCAGCACTGTCCGATGCACTGCTCGCCTATGGCGAGCGGCGGATGCAGGCAGCATTGGCAGAGCTCCCCGACGGCACGTTCGAGTTCGTGGACTTCATGGAGTGGGGCGACGACGACCTACCGATTCGAGTGGCGGTATCGATAGACGGTGGCCGCCTGCACGCCGACTTCGCCGGCTCGGCGCCCCAGATCGCCGGCAACATCAATGCCGTCGAGGCCGTCACCGCATCGTGCTTGTACTACGCGGTGCGGGTCGCCACCGATCCCTCGATCCCGGCGAACGGGGGCTGCTACCGGCCGATCAGCCTGGCGGTGCCCGCCGGCTCGTTGGTGGCGGCGTCGCCTCCGGCTGCCGTCGCCGCCGGCAATGTCGAGACCAGCCAGCGGATCGCCGACGTCGTCCTGGGAGCGCTCGCCCAGGCCACTCCGGACCGGGTACCGGCGGCATCGCAGGGCACGATGAACAACGTGCTGATCGGCTCGGAGACCTTCGCCTACTACGAGACGCTGGCCGGCGGTCAGGGGGGACGACCTGGGGGAGACGGCGGCGGGAAGCCGGGTCAGTCGGGCATCCACACCGGCATGACGAACACCAAGAACACCCCCATCGAGTCGCTCGAGGTCCACTATCCGTTTCGCGTCACCGCATACGGTCTCCGCAGTGGCAGCGGTGGCGCAGGCCGGTTCCCCGGCGGCGAAGGGATCGAGCGCGAGATCGAGTTCCTCGAGCCCGCCGTCGTGTCGCTGATGGGTGAGCGCAGGCGTCACCGGCCGTGGGGGCTGGCCGGGGGAGAACCGGGAGCGACGGGTGAAGACTGGTTGGTGCGAGGTGGATCCCGCCATCGCCTCCCTGCCAAGGGCACGTTCGACGTGCGCCCGGGTGACCGGTTGCTGGTTCGTACACCCGGCGGCGGCGGATGGGGTTCCCCTAGCGACTGAACCCGTCGTATCCTCGGTGCGATGCCGGACATTCCCGTGAATCTGCAGTCCGAAGGTCCACCGGACACCGTGCTGCCACCGCCCAACGACGATGTCGAGTCCCAGTACGCGGCGGCACTCGACGTTCCCGAGGCGGAGCGCAAAGAGGCGATGGCCGCCGTCGTGGCGTCTCATCCCCGGTTTCTTGCCGGGTGGGCGTCCATGGGGGATCTCGCTTCGGACCCCATCGAGAGCTACGCCTACTACCGGGTGGGCTACCACCGCGGCCTGGACGCTCTACGCGCCGCCGGCTGGAGGGGCTCCGGGTATGTGCGGTGGAAGCACCCGACCAATCGTGGGTTCCTCCGCAACCTGGCCGGACTGGGGCGCATGGCCGGCGTCATCGGCGAGGAGGACGAGGCCGAACGGATTCGCCAGTTCTTGCGCCAGCTCGATCCCGACTGGAAGGATCAGTCGAGCGAGCGGGCGTAGAGCGTGATCTCGTCCAGGTCACATCCGGCGCGTCGAAGTGCCGTGTTCAGCCAGTCCGTCGCCGGCGCCATCACCGTCAAGCGGTCCGCCCCCGCCTCCACTCCGGCGTCCACCAGCGCGCGGGCCAACGCGTATGAATCGTCGGCGGTCGTCTCGATCCACGCCACGTTGAACTCCCCGGCACGAAGCTCGGCCATCGCCCAGCCGGCGCGGCTCTCCCAGAGCGCTTGCCGTCGGGCCGCTTCCTCCAGATCGGACACGTCGATTCGGCGCCACCTCCAGTTGACCGCGAACAGCCCGCGGGCCGTGCGACCCAGCGGACCGGTGGTCCACGACAGGAACGCCGGTTCGGCTTCGGACGCCGGTGCTCGTTTCAACCGTTCCTGGGTGGCGACCCGTCGCCCGCCGTTGCCCTCCGGCACCGGGGAGGCTTCACCGACCGCCCTCGTCGCATACGACCAGACGCCGACCGGGCGAAATCCGGCTTGTTGCACCTGGGCGTGGGCGGGCTCGTTGTCACCCTCCACCGCCAGGCGCGCCACCTGGGCGCCCTGGGCACGAGCCCAGTCGAGCAAGGCGCCGGTGAGGCGGGTACCGATTCCCTGTCGGCGGTGCTCAGGGTGGATGCGGGCTCCCTGAAGCCATACCTCGAATGGGGAGAGCAGCCGGGCATGGGCCATGCCGACGGGCACGCCCTCGTGCACGGCGACCATCGTGTGCCCATCGGGGTGGGCGAGCCATCGCAGATAGGCGTCATGGACGTAGTCGCCCCACTCGAACGTGTCTGATGTGAACGAGGCGAGGGCGTCGTGGTCTGTGGCGGTGCCCGGGCGAACGTCGTAGCTCATCGTGCAGGAAGGCTAGAGCGCGATCACAACGGGCTACCGAGCGCCTGGTGGCACGGGCGGTCTGCCACGGGAGTCCCGGTCGGGTTCCGAGGACGAGTCCCCGGGTCAGTACCGGGCCAGGGCCTCTGCGTGCTCGACGATGCCGTCGGTGTTGGGCAACACCAGCGCCTCGAGGGAGGCGGCGAACGGGAATGTGGGCACCTCGGGAGAGGCGTAGCGACGCACCGGGGCGTCGAGCCAGTCGAACGCCTTCTCCCCGACCTGGGCGGCGACTTCGGCACCGTATCCGCCGAACTCGTTGTCCTCGTGCACGATGAGCATCTTGCCGTTGTGCTTGATGGCCTGCTCGATCGACGGCCAATCCAGCGGCCGCAACGATCGCAGGTCGAGCACGCTGGCGTCGACCCCGCGTTCCGCCAGGATCTCTGCAGCCTCGAGTGCGAAGTGCGCCATTGCGCCGTAGGCGACGATCGTGAGATCGGAGCCGAGACGCCGCAGTGCGGCTTTGCCGATGGGGACTCTGTGGGACCCGGTCGGATAGGGCCCCTTGGCCAATCGGTAGAGCCGCTTGGGCTCCAGGAACATCACCGGATCTGGGTCCTCGACCGCCTCCCACAGGAGGCCCTTCGCGTCTGCGGGCGTGGACGGCACGACCACCTTTAGGCCGGGGACGTGCGAGTAGAAGGCCTCGATGGATTGGCTGTGGTACAGCGCCCCGTGGATACCGCCGCCGTAGGGGACGCGGATCACCATCGGCACCGTCCACCTCCCATTGGAGCGGTAGTGCACCCGGGCTGCTTCCGAGACGATCTGATCGAACGCGGGATGGATGAAGTCGGCGAACTGGATCTCGGCAACCGGCCGGCCGCCCGCGGCGGCGATGCCGATGCCGATGCCGCTGATGAGTGACTCGGCCAGAGGTGCGTTGAACGCGCGCTCCACGCCGAACGTGTCGGTGAGCCCCGCCGAGGCTTTGAACACGCCTCCTTTGGGGTCGGCGACGTCCTCGCCGAACACCACGGTGTCCGGGATCCCGGCCATGATCTCGTGCAGCGATCGGTTGATCGCCGTGATGATGTTGACCTGCTCGCCCTCGGGAACCGGTTCCACGGCCATCGCCGGGATGGCCGGTTCGATGGGCTTGGCGTAGACCGCACTGAACGCGTCCGTCGGATCGGGTGCCGCTTCCGCCGCGGTCACCGCCTGGCTGATCTGTTCGGAGATCTCCGACTCCAGCTTGTCTTCGGCGGTCTGATCCAGGAGTCGGTTCTCCACGAGGTACTGGTGCAGCACCTGCAGCGGGTCGTGCCGCCGCCACATCTGCACCTCCTCGGCCGACCGGTACAACTTGTCGTCGTCGTCCGAGGTGTGGGCGTAGTAGCGGTAGGTCTTGGCCTCGATGAGGCTGGGTCCGCCGCCGCTGCGGGCGCGCTCGACCGCGGTGTTCATGGCGTCGTATACCTGCAGCACATCGTTGCCGTCGATCGCGACCCCCGGGATGCCATAGCCCTGGGCCCGGTCGGCGACCTGTCCGGCGACCTCCTGGGACACCGGCACCGAGATCGCATACAGATTGTTCTCGATGACGAACACCATCGGCAGCTGGTGGATGCCGGCGAAGTTCATCGCTTCGTGCCAGTCGCCTTCGGACGTTGCTCCCTCGCCGGAGAAGACGGCGACCACGCCTTCGCTGCCGATCCGCTTGAGCCGGAACGCCACCCCGCATGCGTGAGGGAACTGCGTGGCAATCACCGACGAGTGCGTGAAGATGTTCAGCGTCGGCTCGGACCAGTGGTTTGGCATCTGACGGCCGCCGGACGTCGGGTCAGAGGCCTTCGAGAAGATCGACAAGAAGATGTCTTCCGGGGTCAACCCCAACGCCAGGTTGAACGCGAGATCCCGGTAGTACGGCAACGACCAGTCGACCGCCGGATCCAGGGCCTTGGCGGTTCCCACCTGGGTGGCTTCGTGCCCCGACGCCGAGACCACGAACGGCACCCGGCCTTGCCGGTTGAGCGCCCACATGCGGTCGTCGATCCTGCGAGCCAGCAGCATCGTGCGATACATCTCGAGCAGGTCGCCGTCATCGAGCCCGAGCGTCGTATGGACGTTGCCTACCTCGGTCACGTGATCAGTTCCTTTCCGGCCGCTCTGCGCGGTTCAATCGTCGGTGCTGCGCCGCAAGCCCAAGGAGCCGATCGTGTCGAGTCGGATCTGGGCCAGGGCGACGGCAGCCTGGTGCGTATCGGTATCGAGTTCGGCTGCGCGTCGCAGCACGTTGCGGGTGGTGTCGTAGATCCCGGCGATCGCGCCCGAGAGGAGCTCCCAGCTGTACGGCAGCCCCCGCACCTCGGGCATGATGTTGATGATCCCGCCGGCGTTGACGACGAAGTCGGGTGCGTAGACGATGCCACGATCCAGCAGCCGCTGGGCATCCTTCTCGGTGGCGAGCTGGTTGTTGGCCGAGCCGACGACAGCACTTGCCGTGAGGCGCGGGATGGTCTCCTCGTTGAGGGCGCCCCCCATGGCGCACGGCGCGAAGATGTCGCATTCCACATCGAACGCATCGCCTACGTCCACCACCTTGCATCCTGACTGTGCCGAAACCCGCTTCACCTTGCCCGAGTTGACGTCGGAGATGGTGACGACGGCGCCGGCTTCTGTCAGGAGGTCCACCAGCGCGGCGCCCACCTTGCCGACCCCTTGCACCATCACTCGCCGGCCTTCGAGACTGCGTTGCTCCCACAGGTGCGTCGCCACCGCCTCCATACCGGCGAAGACGCCGTGAGCCGTCGCCGGAGAGGGGTCGCCGGAACCACCGTGGGAGGTCGGCAACCCGGCCACATGTCGCGTCTCGCGGGCCATCATGACGATGTCGTCGACGGTGGTGCCGACATCCTCGGCAGTGATGTATCGCCCTCCCAGCGAATCCACCGCTCGGGCATAGGCGCGAAACATGCGCTCGGCGCGCACCGGATCGGCCCGGAGCTGTCTCGGGTCCCCGATGATCACGCCCTTGCCGCCACCCAAGTCGAGGCCGGCAGCAGCGGCTTTGAGCGTCATCGCCTGCGACAGGCGCAGTACATCGGCGAGGGCTGCCTCTTCGTTCTCGTAGGCAAAAAAACGAGTCCCGCCGAGGGCGGGACCGAGGGCCGTGGAGTGGATGGCGATGATCGCCTTGAGGCCGGATACCGGGTCGGTCGTGAAGAGGACCTCCTCGTGATGCTGCTGCATCATCGTCTCGAGAATGTCCAACGCTCCTCCTCGTACACTGCAGCTCCGGCCCCGCCGTGATTCTAGTGACCAGCGCATGTCGCGCCGGACGGCCCTCCGGCGAGTGCCGGTACGATGGCGCGATGATCAGGGTCGCGTATCTCAGGGTGTATGTGCCCGCCGACCGCGCTCCGGGATGGTCCCGGCACGCATCGGAGGGGCACTCGGTGCGCGTCGTCGGCGACAATTTCCTCTGGAACGAGTCGATGGGCGAGGACGCCTTCGCCACCACCTGGAACGGCGAGGCGTACGTGTGCCCCCGCTATCCCAAGCTGCGGATTCTCGAGGGCATGCTCGCCTTCACCACCGCCTACCCCCGGTTCGGCGAGCTGATGGTGTCGGAGGCGGTCGTCCAGAACGCTGCCGGTGAGCTGGCCCTGATCAAGGCAGAGAGCCCTGAGGTTCGCTCGTACATCTTGTCGTCGCCGTGGCACGTGCCGCTGCGCTGGTTCGCAGCATTCGATGCGGGTGAACGAGAACTGGTCGAGACCTCTGCAGGGATCACGATCCGCTACCGGACGTCGATCGTCGAGGCGCGGCGACGACTGGAACGCGCCGTCACCGTGCTCGACAACGCCGGCTTCGAAGATGGTGTCGTTCAGCCGGCGCGGGACGTGTTGCACTGGGTCTCGGAATTCGCTGTGGACGCGATGCTGGAGCTGGACTACGGCCGAGTGGTGGAGTTCTTCAGCGAGGGCGACCTGGCGCTCGACGACTCGTGCGAGGACGTCAACGCCAGCATCGATGCCTTGGAATCCGGCAACTTCGAACGAGCCGGACTGAGGTACGCCGCGGTCGCCGGGCGGTGGGCTGAGGCCCAGTCGCTCACCTATGTGAACTGATCACCCCGGTCCCTGCGATCTCCCCCACGCGACGAGCGTGCGGGTCGAAACGACGACCTATACTGCTCCTGCCGTGCCTTCCCGGGCCGTGCGAGGAGTCATTAATCTCCGGGGTCTCGCCCCCATCGTCTAGCGGCCTAGGACTCCGCCCTTTCAAGGCGGCAACAGGGATTCGAATTCCCTTGGGGGCACCACAACTGAATAGCACCGGTTACCTGGGGGCGTGGTGAAGTCTGGAGTTCACGCCGGCCTGTCAAGCCGGAGGTCGCGGGTTCAAATCCCGTCGCTCCCGCCACCGACCCGGACCCGATCCGAGGCTCGGTCATTGGTCAGGTAGCTCAGTTGGTAGAGCGCCGGTCTGAAAAACCGGAGGTCGACGGATCGACGCCGTCCCTGACCACCGTCACTGCCCTTCCGCGGGGAGCATTCGAGCCACGCAGGATTGGCCCCCCCGGCCTGGGTCTGCGAATGCCGCGATCAGGCCGTCGCCGAGCTTCTTGGCCAGATGAACCCCCTGCGATCGCTGATCATCGACATTGCCGCCGGAGACGGATCGGTGTGGGCTCTGGTACTCGACTTCGACGGAACGGTGTCCGTCACCGAGGTCTTTGACGAGGACCTCGGTTGAGTTGGTCGTACACCCGTATCTGGTGTGACATTCACTCGGATTCTGTGATTTCTGGGTGGCCGGGTGTCGTGCCCTGACGCCCGCCGAGGTGGTGTCGGAATCACCGTGGTGGAAAAAGTCGAGAATGTTCGTACGTGCAGCTATCCGCATAGACTGGCGACGCTGTGAATCGACTTCTTGCCTCACTGATCGCTCTCCTGACCCTGAGTCTCGTTGCATGCGGTGGCTCCGCAACCGAGGTCGCCGACGCGCCGCTGCTTGCGCCCGGCGTGCGCGTGGTGGCGGCGGACGACGCGGCCGCCATCCACGAGAGCCGGCCTGCGGACTTGGTCGTGCTCGACGTGCGGACCCCCGAGGAGTTCCAGCAAGGCCACCTGGCGGGATCCATCATGCTGGACTTCTACTCGCCCGACTTCCAGGCACAGATCGCAGAGTTGGATCGTGACGTTCCCTACCTCTTGTACTGCCGGTCGGGCAACCGGAGCGGCCAGACCCGGGCGCTGATGGAGAGCCTCGGCTTCTCGGATGTCGCCGATCTGGATGGTGGCATCCTGAGTTGGCTGGAATCCGGGTATCCCATCGTCACCGAGTAGCGCTCAGCGGGAAGGCTGATGCCCGGCGTGCTTCGGGGAGTTCATCGATCTGACAGTTAGCCCTTCGCCAGCAGACCCAACCCTGAACGAGTTCACAATGAGCTGAGACCGACGCTCGAGGTCGGCAGACCAAGGCCAGCACGATCAACTACTGATTGCTCGGCCGGCTCGCCCATCGCCTCGGCGCCATGGGACCAGACATCCGCAACCAGGGCGGTGCCGTCATCAGGACGCTGTTCAACTACTGACCGACCGGTACGACCGCGAGCCGCTGCTCGAAGTGCCATAGCGGGCACTCGGCGGAATGAGTGTTCCTGTCCGGCATTCAGTGAGAGGTGCGGATTCTTTGGGGTCCTCCGTTGTCGGGAGCCGGTACAATCCGGTGCACTGCCCCGCCTATCACGAATCCGGGCTTCGGAGTGTGGGGCTCGCAGGAAGGAACCCGGGCGGCAGGAACACTCCACCGCCGATCGCCTTCCACTACCTGGAAGGGGCATCTTCATGTTTCGAAGGCTTACCAGCGCGTGGCGCAAGCTGCGGGATCGTCCGGATGTGAAACGAGTGGTCGACGAGGTCGACAAGCTCCGGGATCGTCCCGACACGCAACGGGTTGTCGACGAGGTCGGCAAGCTCCGGGATCGTCCTGACACGCAACGGGTTGTCGACGAGGTCGACAGAATCCGGGATCGAACCCAGGGCGACTAGGTGCGGGGGGAGTGTCGTCCGGGCGGACTTCATCACATACGCGATACGGACTTCACCTACCCGGCACGCCGCCGGACGCGACCGGGACCGCAGCCGATAGGGCGGGGGCGTGATGGTTGTCGTGGGTGCATCGTGCCTCGCGATTGATGCCGATGCGAGGGTGAGAGGTCTCCCCGGCTCGATATCCTGTTGGGTGGCGAAACGTGGGACTTGGAATACTGGAGCTGGGTGTTGGAAACAGAATCGGAGAAGGCCGAGCGCCACGAGCGGGAGCGCCAGGAAGAGCGAGAACGCGCCGATCGGAAGCGTCTTGAAGAGCGAGAACAGGCTGAGCGGGAACGCAAGCAGGAACGACAGGAGGATGATCAGCGGCGCGAGCAAGAGCGACGGCAACGCAGCCGAGAGCGAACCAGCCGAAACGGTTCCGACGATTAGCCGGTCGGATGTGCGCACCGACGCTCGCGGCGCTGCAACGGTTCGATCGTGACCGGTGAGTCGCGAGCACTGCGATGTGGCCGGGTGCGGGAGTAGACGTGTGGACCTGTTACCGTGATGGCAGCTGCTTCGGCGGTGACTCACTCTCTATCTTGTTTTTTCGGACCGGACTGCGCCTGAGTCGGTACCGAAACAACTGACTCCAGAGAAGCACACGGCTTCTCATGCAGAGAGGCGACCCGCCATGAACATCTATGTAGGCAATCTCCCGTTCGACGCGACCGAAGCGGACCTCCGCTCGATGTTCGCCGACTTCGGGCCAATCACTTCGGTTGCAGTCATTACTGACCGTGACACTGGCCGTTCCCGCGGGTTCGGGTTCGTCGAGCTCGGCGATGCTGGGCTTGCCAGGAAGGCCATCAGTCAGCTCGACGGCAATGACTTGAACGGGCGGCAGCTCACCGTCAACGAGGCCCGGCCTCGCGCCACCAGGTCCTGACTGTCGCCGACGCAGACGCCATCACCACCGAGGACGCCTCTCGGCAGGCAGCGTCGATCATTCGACGAATGACGTTGCTCAACTCACTCGTCCTCGGGGAACCGTGCACAGTGACGACCTGCGACTCGGTGGTGGTGATCGGCACGTTCCTCGGGATCGAGGTCGCCCATGGCGACCGATCGATCCTCGTCAGATCACCGGATCGCACATACTCGATCCCGATCGGGTCGGTGCATTCAACCTCAGTACCGAGTCGTCGTGCCGCGTGATCCCCGACTGATCCGACATCTCCGGCTCGTTACGTCAGAAGAGGAACCGACGTCCTGCAACCTTCACGTCGGCAATCTCGGCCGCTATACCACCGCAGACGATCTCCGAGTGATCTTTGCCGAGCACGGCGCGGTCCTCGACGCTGAAGTCATCACCGATCGCGATAGCGGCAGATCCCGTGGGTTTGGCTTCGTCGAGATGGCGTCGCCTCAGGAGGCCAAGGTTGCCATCGCGTCGGTCAACGGCCATCTCGTCGATGGTCGAGGCATGACCGTGGCAGTCGCCATAGAACGTCACCGATGAGACCCACCGCGCACGCCCAATCGACGGCGGGCGCCAGCGATGTCTCAGCTGTGGTCACCCGCGCAGCGAGCATCACGGCCCAGCGCAGTGCACGGTCCCCAGAATGCCTCTGTCTCCACTACCAGCCCGGGCGCTGATGGAGAGCCTCGGCTTCTCCGACGTTGCCGATGTGGATGGTGGCATCCTGAATTGGCTGGAATCCGGGCGTCCCATCGTCACCGAGTAGCGAGCGGCGGGCCACGCCGCTCTCCAGCGTCCGAGGGCCGCGGCGGAGAGGCCGACCGATCCGTCCGCTCAGGCGCCCATCGCAAAGCCGGGCCTCGACTCGTTTCCGCTGGGAGTGGCCGGTTGGGGTGGGCGTTGATGTAGCCACGCTTCTCGTCCATACCACGCTGCGGCGGTGACGAACATCACGCGCTGGAGCACGCCCCAGGCAGAGGATGACATCAAGGGCGGCACCGCGATGGCGACGGCGAGCGCAACGAGGTCTGGGACGGCCGCCCTCACCGAGGGGAGGCGCCGGGCGATCATCACGGCCAGCACGCCGGTGATGAAGCTGAATCCGATGATGCCGGCGAACAGCGAGTGCAGAGCGTCCTCGCTCTCGACATAGATCGCGCCGTCCTCCCATGGCTTGGCTGCGAACGCGGCGACGCCGAACATCGACACTGCGAAGGCCAAGTGGAGGGCCGTGCCGAGGGGCCCCCAGGCTCGAGCGCGGAGCCGGGACACTGCGAGCACGCCGAGTCCCAACAAGATGAACCCAGCTCGGGCGAGCCATGCCCCGTCGATTCCCTGCGCCGCCGACTCGCTCGTTCCGTGTTCCACGATGGAATAGGAGTCCGGCATCAACGCCGGCGCGGCGGCGAGTGCGGTCAGTCCCGCGACCAGCAGGGCAAGCGCGCCGATGTAAGCGGTGCGCGGTCCGGCCCGTGAGTCAGGACTCACGATGCACCCACCGCAATGACCTGCTTGCCGGGCAGCGCGCCCTTTGCCAATCCGGCGACGGCAATGGGAGTCTCGTCGAGCTTCCACACCGCCGCCACCTCGGGATCGATCTCGTGGCGGGAACGCATGTTCACCAGGTCGGTGAGGTCGCTTCGATACCACTCGGGATGCTTTCTGGCGAGCTGCTGAATGCTGTAGAACCGTGCCCGCTTCCCGCCCGGTACCACGTTCGACGACAGTGCAGCGACAACGGTGGCGGCCGTGCGCGCCATCCGCGACAGATCTCGCCGACCATGCGACAACGCCGTGACCATGCCAAACCACACCAAGGTGCCGCCGCGCCGGACGGCACGCAGCGATGACAACGCCGTGGCACCGATGCCGTCGAACGCCGCATCGACGCCCCGGCCGTCGGTGAGCTCCCGGCAGCGGGCAACCACGTCTTCGGTTTCGAAGTCGATGAGCGTTCCCCGCAGCCCCTCGATGTGGGCCCGTTTGGATTCGCGATCGGTACCAAGTGCACGAACGCCCATGGCGGCTGCGAGCTGCAGGAGCGCAGTCCCGACACCGCCGCCGGCGCCCTGGATGAGCACGGTGTCACCCCGTTGCACGTGTGCCGCACGATGCAGCATCTGGTGGGCGACGACGTAGTCCATGACGAGACAGACGGCAGTAGTGGCGTCTATCGACTCCGGTACGGGCACCACCCAGTCGGCTCGCAGGTTGGCATGGCTCGCCCAGCCGCCGACGACGGACAGCCCGGCTACTCGGTCGCCGACTCCTACACCCACGACGTCGGCCCCGAGGCGTTCGACCTCACCGACCACGTCCCAACCCGGAACGAACGGTGGGGTGCGGCGCTCCTGGTGAACACCCTGCATGATCAGGAGATCGGCGAAGCTGATGCCGGCGGCCAGGACGCGGACGCGCACTTCATCAGCAGCCGGGGGCGGCACCGTCCAGTTTTGGACTCGAAGTACGTCGGGTCCGCCCAGCTCGGACATCACTGCCGCGGACGTCGATGCCAGAGAAGCAGCCGTGACAGAACCTCCCATGAGAGGGTCGTGGGCTCACCACCAGCATCCGCGTGCCGGGTTCGGCCGAGCCAGTGCCATTGGACCCATCGGGGCACCCAGGCGACGTTCGAAGGAGCGCCGAATCAGCGCGGCGACCAGGCAACGAAGGAACCGTCACCCACCAGCTCGGGAGTGTCCTCGCCCAGCGGCTGCACCCAGATGCCGGCGCGGCCGTCGCGAGCCAGGCCGGGGTAGGTGAACGCGTTGCTGTCCGGCGACCACAGCGTCATGCTGGACGCGTACTGGTCGAAGAACGGCAGATAGTCGCGGGCGAAGGTGGGCGACGGGATGAAGCCGCGGTAGTCGGTCAGCTCACCTGCCTCCCAGACGTACGGATCGAGCTCCACGAGGCTCCCGGCGCGGTCACCGATGCCGAGCAGCAACAGCTTGTCGCCATCCGGGCTCCACCAGAACGCAACCGTGTTCGGGACCGCCACCACCGATCGCTCTTCCGTGTCGAGGTCGAAAACGGTCACGACCGCCCCTCCGGCCTGTGCGGCGAGAATCCCCGGACCGGCCGCGGTCACGTCGCCGTCGCCGTCGAACGTGCGATAGGCGAGGCGGCGTCCATCGGCGCTCATCACGAAGACGCCGCTGCCCACGTACGAGGCGACCGTGGTGGCCTCGCCGTCTTCGACCACCAGGATCGTCTCGGTGTCGCCGGTACGCACTGCGTAGGCCTGCCGCGAGCCGTCGCTGCTCCAGTGCGGCGCCTGGAAGGCTCCCGGGGTCTCGCCGGTCGGTATTGCCGTGCCGTCGATGGCGAGATGGTCCAGGCGATCAGTGCCCACGTGGATGAGCAGCTCGGAGCCGTCGGGACCCCATGCGAAGTAGAACGGCGCGCCGGTGTCGATCACCTCCACACCGGACCCCGGCACCAGTACGGCCAGCTCGAGACTCCCCTGGCTCCCGTTGCTGAGGTAGGCGAGCCGGTCGCCTACCGGCGACCAGTACATGTAGAACGCCGGCGACGCGGTGCCCGTACGGGAGTCGTCAACGCCCGCGTCGGTCTTCGTGACGATGTAGGCGCCGTCGTCGGCCCGTTCACTGAATGCGACCAGGCTGGCGTCCGGAGACCATGTCGGCTGGAAGTACACATGGTCCGGACCGCCGTCGGTGGTGATCTCGATGCGGTCCGAGCCGTTTCGGGAGACGGTGTAGACGTTGCCATCTTCGCCGAGCACGAGGAGGCGATCGACCTCCGGCGCGACGGGTGCTGAGGTCGTCGGAGCCGCCGTGGTGGCAGGTGCGGCGGGCTCGGTCGTCGTGGTGGTGGAAGGGGAAGGGCTCGACGTGGTGCAGGCGACGGCGACGAACAGCAACGCCATCGCTCTACCGACCGCTGCGATCGCTCGCCCCATCTGCGCACAGTAGACCCGGGCTCTCCGCAAGGAACGTGCCGGTAGCATCTCGGGCCGGACCGGGAGAGGGCGATCGACGACCTGAGCAGATCTTTTCTCCACGAGGGCACCACGGGCCAGTGTGTGGTGCTGATCCACGGCTGGACCGGATCCCCGGCCCATATGCGGCTGCTGGGCCGGTACCTCCATGCCGCAGGCCACACCGTGGTGGCTCCGCTGCTGGCGGGACACGGGACCCGGGTCGAGGATCTCGAGCACGTCGACTGGCGGGATTGGGTGGAGAGCGCGGCAGTAGTGGCTCACGGGCGTCAGGCCATGGGAGAACGGCTTCACTTCTTCGGGCTGTCCATGGGCGGGCTGCTCTCACTGCTGCTGGCGCCGACGTTCGACGCCGCGTCGGTGGGCACCCTCAATGCGCCGCAACGGGTGTTCGACCGGCTGGGATCGCTGGCCAAGCACACGCACCGGGTGCGGCCGTACCACTTCTGGGAACCCACGCCGCCTCCCGACCCGACCGTGGCGGAGTACGCCATCCAGTACCACGGCACCCATGTGAAGGCGGTGGGGGAGCTGTTCACGCTGATCCGTGCCGTCGGCCGGTCGCTGGACCGCGTGGAGTGCCCAACGCTCATCATCCAGTCGCGGGCCGATCAGACGGTTCGACCGGAGAGCGCGGAGCATCTGCTGGCTGGAGTTGGAGCAGCGACGAAGCGCATGGTGTGGCTGGAGCGATCCGCCCATGTCGCCACGCTCGACGTGGAACGCGATCGAATCCATCGCGTGGTGCGGGAACACGTCGAAACAGCAGCTCGCTAGCTCAGCAACCCGGCGCATGGCCTCGTTGCCTTGGACCCACAGCTCCGCGGGCTCCGAGGATCGACCATGACGTTCCGATCGGGTGTCGGTATCCGTTACGGTACGGCTCGCTTTCAGCGAGTGACGGAGCATGACATGTCGGGTTTCGACCCTGCGGACTACCGCCGCATCATCGGCCGATTCGCCACCGGCGTCGCGGTGGTCACGGCGCAGGACGAGGACGGCCAGTACGGGATCACTGTGAACAGCCTCACGTCCGTGTCGCTCGACCCGCTGTTGCTGCTGGTCTGTCTCACTCCGAAGCGGCCGGCCACCGAGGCCATCCGCAACAGCGGTCGGTTCGTGGTCAACCTGCTCGACGCCGACCAGGCGGAGCTCTCATCGCACTTCGCCGACAAGGAACTCGCCCACGACTTCAGCACGGCGCCCCATGACGCCGACCCCTATGGGCCGGTGCTCGACGGCGGCATCGGCTACATCCGGTGCACGTTGGAGCGGATCGACCCGGGCGGTGACCACGACATCTTCCTGGGGCGCGTCGCCGATGGTGCAACCCGCAACGGGGAACCGCTCCTGTATTACGGCGGGTACCGGCGCATGGCACCCCACGACGCCGAGGGTTAGTCCGTTCGGAGTCGCAGCAACCGGTCCCCGTGGCGACGGCTCCAATACCCTGCGTTGAAGTCAACACCACTGAGATTGCCAGCAGAGCCATTGGTCACCGATGCAGCGTTGGTGGAGCGCGCCGGGCAGGGTGACCTTCGCCCGGCGCTTGTCAGCACCGATGCTCTGGCGACACGGAGCCTGGTGTTGGACACACTGTCATCGCGATCTGCTGACGCATCGCGCCGACGCACGTTGCCTCGTCCGTGCGTACCGTTGGTGCATGGACGTCGTATACCCGGGCTTCGGTCGGATCATCGTGGACGGCACGGAGTACGACCACGATGTGGTGATCGAAGACGGCCAGGTGCGGAAGCGTGACAAGGGTCCCTCGAAGGCGCTGCGGAGCCGGTATGGCCACACGCCGCTCTCGGGAGACGAGTCGATCCCATGGACGGCGCCGCGGCTCATCATCGGCACCGGAGCCTCAGGGCGGCTACCGGTCGTGGACAGTGTCATCGAGGCGGCTGAGGAGCACGGAGTCGAGGTCACCATGCTGCCGACTGCGGATGCCTCGGCACTGCTGCAGACGGTGGGCGCAGAGCCCGTCAACGCCATCCTCCATGTGACCTGCTGATCGGTCGGATAGGGCCTGGCTGGGCGATCTAGGATCGCCCCGCCATGGGTTGGACGCTGCACCACTGTCATCTGGCGATGCCTCCTGGCAGTGAGGACGAGGCGCGCCGGTTTTACGGCGGCTTGCTCGGCATGGACGAGCGACCCAAGCCGCCGGTATTGGCGGCCCGGGGCGGGATGTGGTTCAGGCGCGGTGATGCGGAGCTGCATCTGGGCGTGGAGTCGGACTTCAGGGCGGCCCGGAAGGTTCATCCCGCATTGATGATTGACGACGACTTCGACGGCCTGGTGGACCGTTTGGTCGCGGCCGGACTGGAGGTTCGGCCCGACAACCTGCTGCCGGGGTTCCGCCGCTGCTACGTCGACGATCCGTTCGGGAACCGGTTGGAGTTGCTCACTCGGCGATCCGACGGTTGATGAACGGCGAGAAGCCACCCGGATAACGCTGCTGCACCTCGGAGAGGCGCCAGTCACTCCCGCGCACGACTCCACGGCACGCCGCCGTCCCACACCGGCAGGGCATCTCCCAGTCCTCGTGGACGGTCATGACGGCGTAGTCGATGGTGAGCTCTTCCCCCTCCGCGATATTGCGGCCGGCGACGATCGTCACCTCGTCGGCCATCACCGTGTTGGCGTCGCACGAGTGGTTACCGAGCCCGGCCGGGTCGCCGGGCGGCAGCACCAGGTTGATCCCGTCATCGATCGCCAACGCATCGAACCGTGACAAGCCTTCGACATGCGCCCTGAACGCGGCATCGTCCATCACCATGCCGCCCAGGATCTTGACGACCTCGCCGGCATCGATGTCCGCTGCGGCGAACAGGCCTCTGCCCTGGATGGGCGAGTCGCCGATCCGGACCTTGGGACTGAGCCACGACCGCTGTCGATAGGACCCCATGCCGCGATGGTACGAGCCTGGCTGCAGCGTGCGAGGCCGACCGAACGCCGACCGCAGGGAGGTTGGGCATCGAGCGCCGAGCGAAGCGAGGTACTAGGGCCGGTGAGTCGGCGTGGGCCCCGTGGGATTCGAACCTACGAATCGTGGCGTTGCGTAGCAGCGCCGTTCCTCTGAGGGAGGGTTCGGGCCCGGTGAGGGCCCGAGGCCGACCGAGCGCCGAGCGAAGCGAGGTACTAGGGCGGTGAGTCGGCGTGGGCCCCGTGGGATTCGAACCCACAACCAACGGGTTAAAAGCCCGCTGCTCTGCCAGGTTGAGCTAGAGGCCCACGGAAAGGGTAGCCAGGTGTGGGTATCGTTTTGATCGTGGCGCGCAACCACCAGGCCGGGGTGAGGCGTAGCGTTGTGCCGACGAACAGTGTCCGTCACCATCGAGAGATCACAGGTGGAGTGTCATGAAATCGAGGGTCTTCGTTCCGTTCCTGCTCCTTCTGGCGCTGCTGGCGATCCCCGGTGCTGCCGGCGCCCAGCAGGCGGGCCAGGTTGGTCAAGTGGCCGTCATCAACGGCTCGAGCACCGACGCGGTCTCCGTTGCCGTCGGAGGGTCGGTGCTGGCCGAAGGTCTGGAGTACGGCGCCGACGCCGTTGCCGCAGTGGTCCCCGCCGGTACGCAGACGGTCGGGTTCACGGGGGGTTCCGCGGACGCGTCGGTGCGAATCGACGTTGCCGCCGGTTCGGCCCAAACCGTGGTATCAGGATACGGCGAAGACGGTGCCACTGCGCACGTCTATCCGGTCGAGCTCACGCCGATCGCCGCCGGGACGGCCAAGGTGACGGTCTGGAACGCCACGACGGCCCCGGTGGAGGTCTCCATCGATGGAGCAACGGCGGTGACGGTCGAGCCCGGAGCCGGAGTCGACACCGTCGAGGTGACCGCCGGCCAGTCGGTGGACGTCGCGGTGGGGGGTGTCACCCAAACAGTCGCCACCGATGCGGACTCCTACACCGACGTGTTCGCCGTCGATGACGGGACGACGCCGGCGCTCGCTTTGTCCATCATCCCGTCGATGGATGCGCTGATCGCGGCGCTCCAGCCCGACGCGCCGGCCCCGACAGCGGTGCCCGACGTGGTGGGTTCGAGTCTGGCCGACGCCCGCGCCGTGCTGGAATCGGCCGGGTTGGTGGTTGCCACGCTCGAAGTGTCGTCCGAGGTCGAAGCCGGGACGGTCATCGGGACGAACCCCACCGCCGGCGTCCTGGTTGCGCCTGGAACCACCGTCACGGTGGTGGTGTCGAGCGGTCCGTCGAATGTCATCGTTCCGGACGTCGTCGGCTTCACTGAGGCTGCAGCCGAGAACGCCCTGGAGGCGGCAGGTCTGGTGGTGGCAATCACTGAAGAAACCGACACCGAAGTTCAGGTCGGACTGGTCGTCTCGACGAACCCCGCCGCCGGCACCGAGGTCGCGCCGGGCTCGAGTGTGACGGTCGTCGTGGCGGCCCAAGCCACTTCTGTGGAGATCCCGGACGTCACAGGACAACCTCGGGCGGATGCCAAGGCGACCCTCGAGGATGCAGGTCTCAGAGTGGTCGAGGACGAGCGTTCGAGCAGCGACGTGGCGGAGGGCGCGGTCATCGAGACCGATCCCGCCGCCGGTGCCGAGGTGGCCATTGGCAGCGTGGTGACGATGATCGTCTCCAGTGGTGTGTTGAACGTGTTCGTTCCCGATTTCGCCGGGATGAGCCGAGAACAGGCCGCCGCAGAAGCCGAGAGGGCACTGCTCACGATCACGTTCGTGGAGGATCCCGACGAGCCGGATCCCAACGGCATCGTGGTGAACCAGGCCCCCGGAGCCGGCGAGTTCGTCCCGTCCGGCACCGAGGTGGTCGCCCAGCTCAGCCCGCGGACCGGAGAGGCCTGGGTGATCTTGCAGGTCGATCCGAACCGTCTGATGACCGTCTCGGGTATCAACTTCCGCGCAGGATCCACCGTGACGCTCACCGTGGAGGCAACGAATCTGAGGGCGTTCGCCGCCGTCGACGACAACGGTTTCTGGGCCGAACGGTTCGACCTCTCTGGAATCGAGAACCCACGCCAGACGCTCCTCGTGCAGGGAACGGCGGCCGACGGTTCCGAGTACGTCGGCAGGTTCGTGATCCCGCCTTCCGGCATCACGTCGGACCCGGAGGTCGAGGAGGGGGGCGGCTTCCCTTGGTGGGCTTGGCTCCTCATCGGGCTGGGCGTCGTGGCGGCGGCGGCGGCGGGAGCGTTCGTTTGGCGCCGGCGGAGTGCGACGCAGACATGGCCGACCATCCCCGATTTCGGGCCCCGGGCGCCAAGTGAGGACACCGTCGAAGCCACGACGGCGACCGATGAGGCCGACGTGATGAGCGACAGAGTCGATACGGCGGCAGATGAGCCCGATGTGGTGCGCGATGGCGTCGACGCAACTGCGGCCGATGCGCCTGATGTCGTGGTCGACGATACCGACGTGAAGGCTGTCGACGACGAGCGCCCCCCTCCGATCGACGACTGAGGGCGGCGTCGCCCGACGACCTGGCGAGATCCGGCCGGCTTTGCGCCACAGGTCGGAAGCCGGGACAATCCAACCGTTGACACCACCGTCAGGACTCCTTCCATGCCAATGGCGACACCACGATTCACGACCCACGGGTGGCTGCGACAAGCCTGGACCGCACTCGGTGCCTGGGCGCTCCTCGGGATCGGTGGCCGCATCGTCACGGCAGCGGCGCCGCACCCTGGTCTGCACCAACGGGCGTTGCGCGGGTGGTGTAGGGCCGTGTCGTGGTTTCTCCGCATCGAGTTCGAGATCGAGGGCCGGCATCATGTCGACACCGGGCGTTCGTACGTCGTCGCTCCCCTGCACGAGGGCTTCGGTGATGTGCTGGCACTGGCTCGGCTTGGCCTGGACCTGCGCTTCGTCGCCCTCCAGGAGCTAGCGGACTGGCCCATCCTGGGTACGTACTTGGAGCGCAGCGACCACGTGCTCATTCGGCCTGACGCACCGCGTGCCGCCTACCGGAAACTGCTGAGGGGCGGCCGGGACGCTGTGGCGGCAGGCCAGTCGTTCGTCGTCTTCCCGCAGGGCACCATCTTGGGTCTCGAGACCGACTTCCAGGAAGGTGCCTTCGCGCTGGCCCGGCGCCTCGACGTGCCGGTGCTGCCGGTGGTCATCACGGGCACCCACCGCATCTGGGAGTACCCGTTCGGGAGTCGTGTCCGATACCGGCAGCGAGTGAGCGTTGAAGTGCTCGAGCCGATCGATCCACGGCACGTGGATCGCCGCGACCTGCAGGCCCGGATGAAGCTCCTCGCCCAGTCGCCGCACGTGGCGCCGGCGCGACGCTTCGATCCGGGCCGTGACGGCTGGTGGAGCAGCTATCCCTATCGGATCGATCCGGAGTTCTCCTACCTGGCGGCCCGGGAAGCCCGAGAGCGTTACGCCTCAGAGGGCACGGCGCATGATGACGTGCGGTCCGATATCGGGTAGCTCGAAGACGTCGCTCACCGCTTCGAACCCGTGTACTGCGTAGAAGCGAGCAGCCGGGGTGCGAGCGGTGCACCACAGCTCCGCAGCGTCGTGCTCCCAGGCGGTGTCCACCGCAGCGGCCAGGAGTGCGGCGCCGATGCCGTGTCCACGGAGGTCCGGGACGACCGCCATGCCGCGGACCCGCCAGCCACCCGGGACAGCTTCGCGTGGCTGGGGTACCAATGTGGTGATCCCCACCAGGTCATCGTCCACGAATGCACCGAAGTGGACGCCCTCTGCGTCGTGATCCCACTCCATCTCC
>JBFGCM010000014.1:0-52709 GCA_041581135.1 Acidimicrobiia bacterium | reverse complement strand
GGGCACCTCGATGCCCATGTGGATGAGCGTCACCCCCGGGGTGATCTCCATGCCGCGCCGGGTTGCCTCTTCGATGCCGTCGCGAGAGATGAACCTGGCGAACGACGCGCTGGCCGCCTTCCGTGCCAGCAGGTCGCCGTCGAGGATGTCGTAGCGGTGCGCGGTGAAGCTCCACGGGATCCCGCTGAGGTGCGAGGCCGTCATCGCCACGGCAGCGGGCCAGGTGGCGAAGTGGGCATGGATGTGGTCGATGTCGCGTAGCGTGGCCTCGTGCGCCACCCATGCGCTCTTGGGGAACAACCCGAGATTCTGAATGAGACGACGCGGGTTGCGCGTCAGCAGGTTGGCGAGCGCGCTCCAGGCCCGGCGTCGGGTGGCGAGTGCCTTGACCGCAAGGGCGATCATGCGAAGTGACACGAGCGGCTCGGAGAGCGAGAACGACGCCACCTGTTCGGCCCCGCCGTGGAGGATCTCCCCCTTGGGGCGAACGGGGACCACGACGAACTCGTGGCCGCGGCGACGCAGCGCCTCGATCTCGGTGACCACGAAGGTCTCGCCGGGCCCGTGAGGGAGGTTGGCGGTGACGTAGAGGAGTTTCAACACCAGGCAGGTTGGGGAGCGGGTAACGCTAGCAACTACGCGCCGAGCGTCGAGCGTCTGTGCGGCAGCCGCGGCACGCCTACGCTGAGGTGGTCACCGATCCGGAGGAACTGGAATGCGAACGGAGCGCGACTCCATGGGGGAAGTCCAAGTCCCCACAGACGCCCTCTACGGTGCGTCCACCCAACGTGCCGTGGAGAACTTCCCGATCTCCAACCTGCGATTCGGTCGCATGTTCATCTGGGCGCTCGGCCTCCAGAAGGCGGAGGCGGCCAAGGTCAACGAGTCGCTCGGTCTACTCGACCCCGACATGTCACGTGCCATTCAGGACGCCGCCGCCGAGGTCATGGAGGGCAAGCTGGACGACCACTTCGTGCTGGACATCTTTCAGACCGGATCGGGCACTTCCACCAACATGAATGCCAACGAGGTGATCGCGAACCGGGCCACTCAGCTGCTCGGCGGTGAGTTGGGGTCGAAGCTGGTCCATCCCAACGACCACGTCAATGCGTCCCAGTCGTCCAACGACGTGATTCCCACCGCGATCCACGTGGCAGCCCATGGCGCCATCTCCCGGCACCTCCTGCCCGCGCTCGACCACCTGGCAGCGGCGCTGGAGGAGAAGGCCGACGAGTTCGATCCGATCGTGAAGTCCGGACGCACCCACCTCATGGACGCCACGCCGGTGCGCCTCGGCCAGGAGTTCGGCGGGTACGCCGCCCAGGTGCGGAAGGCCTCGGCCCGTGTGGCCGGAGTGCTGCCCGAGCTGGCGGAGCTGGCACTGGGTGGGACCGCAGTGGGCACCGGCATCAACGCTCCTGACGGGTTCGCCGCAGCCACCATCGCCGGCATGGCGGAACGATCCGGGTACCCGTTTCGGGAGGCCGACGACCACTTCGAGGCGCAGGCGGCCAAGGACGCCGTGGTGGCGGCGTCGGGGGCGCTGAAGACGGTGGCGGCCGGCCTGTTCAAGATCGCCAACGACCTCCGGTGGCTGGCGAGTGGGCCCCGCACGGGTATCGCCGAGATCACCCTTCCGTCACTTCAGCCCGGATCGTCGATCATGCCGGGAAAGGTGAACCCGGTGATGTCCGAGATGATGATGCAGGTAGCCGCCCAGGTCATGGGCAACGACACCGCGATCGCGTGGGGTGGCGCCAACGGCAACTTCGAGCTCAACGTGATGATGCCGGTGATGGCTCACAACCTGCTCGAGTCGGTTGACCTGTTGGCGAACGCCGCAACGGTGTTCGCAGACAGATGCGTCGCCGGAATCGAAGTCAACGGGAATCGTCCCGCCGAGCTGCTCGAGCGCAACGTGATCATCATCACTGCGCTGGTACCGAAGATCGGCTACGACCTGGCCGCGAAAGTCGCCAAGCGCGCCTTCGACGAGGGCAAGGGAGTGCGCGAGGTGGCGTTGGAGATGGAGGTGCTCCCTCCGGACGAACTCGATGCGGCCCTCGACCTCTATGCGATGACCGAGGGCGGCATCGTCGGCTAGACCGGCGGCTCGTACAACGGAATCGGACGTCGGGCGGCTCACCCTCGCAGGGGGCCGGGTGCACGACGGAGCCCACGGAACCAGGTCGACGGGCGAGTGCGGACGTCGGGCGTCGCACGTACGTCGATGGCCGGGTGGGTAGCGGCGCCCACGGGAGTGCAGACGACAGGTAGGACCCCCGACGCGAGCCTGCGTGCCTACGCGGAGGCTGCCTGCTGCAGCTCGATCTGCAGCAGCGCAGCCGTCACCCCGTCGATGACCCCGGTCGGGATGAGCCCGGCGTCAGTCTGGTACTTCTCGACCCACTCCACCGTCTCGTCCCCATAGTCGCCGTCGGCACCGAACTTCGGTAGTGCCTCGGCATTCCAGGCCAGCAGCGCTTCTTGGAATCGTTTGACGGCCTTGCCCTCTGCGCCTTTCGCCAACACGTTCTCCTCCGTTTCCTCGACCGGCACCGGCACCGGCACCGGCGCCGGGACGCCATCGGCGCCCGGCACCGTGGACCAGTCCACGTCCACGGCGTCGGGTCCCCGGTCCAGCTGGAAGTGCATGCGGTCGGGTTTCGACCAGTTCCCGCCCCACGCCCACACCCGCCGGCCGGCACCGTTGCGGATGGCCAGAGCGGCGTCGACGTGGTGCTTCTTGAGCCAGCCCGAGTAGGGGTCGCCCTTCGTGAACGGATTCTGCTTGGGGTCGATGTCGATGGCGATGCCGGCCGAATGCAGCGACAACCGATTCGAGCCCGAGATCTTCCGGCAGTTGTACGCCCAGCGTGACTTCGGTTGGTAGCCCGCCGAGCGCAAGGCCTGCTCGAGCGCCTTGTAGGCGTCCTGCGCCGGAGCCGGGACGCCTCCGATCGTCTTGCCGAAGAACTCGACGTCGACGAACGTGCCGCCTCCTTTCCGGCACATCCACGCCTCCCACAGCGATCGCAGGGTCGTGGTGCTGGTGGCGCCCGTGTCCAGCATCGGTTCGGGGTCCAACAGCTCGGCGTCCTCTTCCGGGTCGAGGAACTCAGGGGGGATGGTGGGTTCGGCGGTCATGAGCAGAGGCTATCGGTTCGGCGTTCGCTCTGGGAGCAGATTCCAGCCGAGAGTGGGCGTGGCGCCACGATGTCGCCTACGCTCAGTGGGTCCACGATCGGAAGGAAGCCCCGATGTCGCTACGCGCGCTCGTTGCCGCCGTCGCCGCCCTGCTCGCCGTGTCTGTTGCCGCGCCGCTGGCAGCCCACGACGTGCCCGTTCCCGCCCGGAACGCCGCGGTGTACGAGAGTCCGCTGCTGGCGGCGGCGTTCGAAGCCGACAACCCCTTCCCCGACGTCACCCAGGCAGCCGCTGCGGCGACCTGCACCAATGGCTTCGCCGCCGGGTACCCGTGCTCCAACGTGGATCTGCTGGCCCAGCTCACCCTCACCGACCTGGGAGGTGGCGCCGGCAACGACATCTGGGGCTGGACCGACTCCGCAACCGGCAACGAGTACGCGATCATGGGGATGAGCACCGGTACGGCGTTCGTCGACATCTCCGATCCGGAGAATCCCTACCTGGTCGGTACCCTGCCGACGGCGACGTCCAACTCGGCGTGGCGCGACATGAAGACGTACGCCGACCATGCCTTCATCGTCAGCGAGGCGTCCGGACATGGCATGCAGGTGTTCGATCTGACCCAGCTGCGGAACGTGACGTCGCCGCCGGTCAACTTCGCGGCCACCACCCGCTACACCCAGTTCGGCAACTCGCACAACATCGCGATCAACGAGGAGTCCGGATTCGCCTACGCGGTGGGCACCGACACATGCTCGGGCGGTCTCCACATGGTCGACATCACCACGCCGACATCACCATCGAATGCCGGCTGCTACTCGGGCGACGGCTACACGCACGATGTGCAGTGCGTCAACTACGCCGGCCCGGACCCCGACTACGCCGGGGCCGAGCTGTGCTTCGCCTCGAACGAGGACACGGTCACCGTGGTCGACGTCACCAGCAAGTCTGCGCCGCGCCAGGTATCGCGGACCGCCTACTTCGGCTCGGGATACACCCACCAGGGCTGGTTGACCGAAGACCACGCGTACTTCCTGCTGGACGACGAGTTCGACGAGAGCCAGTACCGACACAACACCGCGACCTACGTGTGGGACGTCAGCAACGTCGATGCGCCCACGATGACGGGCAAGCATCTGGGATCGACCAAGGCCATCGACCACAATCAGTACGTGCTGGGGAACCACTCCTATCAAGCCAATTACCGCGCCGGCCTGCGGATCCTGGAGATCACCGACGCCGCCGGCGGCTCGCTGAGCGAGGTTGCCCATTTCGACATCTACCCCGGAAGCGACGCCCGGGCGTTCAACGGTGCCTGGAGCGTGTACCCGTACTTCGACTCAGGCGTGGTGATCGTGTCCGGCATCGAGCAGGGGCTCTTCGTGCTGCAGCCGACCCTCGACGGCGATCCGCCGCCGCCGCCTCCGCCGCCGCCTCCTCCGCCCAACGGTTCACACGTTGGTGACTTGGACGGCACGTCGGCACCGCTCGGAAGTCGTGGCAACTGGACGGCCACCATCACCGTCGAGGTGCACGACGCCGACGAGGTTCCGCTCTCGGGTGTGACGGTCGAAGGCATCCGTGACGGGCGTCGCCCCATGAGCTGTGTCACGGGCTCGACCGGTACGTGTGACATCGAGATCAACCGCCTGCGCTCGAACGCGTCGTCGGTGAGCTTCGAGATCACCGACGTCTCGGCCGACGGCTACGACGCCGGCGCCAACCACGACCCGGACGGCGACTCGGACGGCACGACCATCGTGGTGTCCGCGCCGTGAGCTAGCGAAAGCGCCGACCAGCGAAGCCGGTCGGCGTGACAGGCACCGGCGGCATGGCCGTGTCTTGCAGGTTGGTTCGGCCCGGCCGTGTGCTGCCGCTCTGGCCTGAGGTCCCGCCGGAAACGGCGCCTGGCGGGGGCGTCTTGTCCCGGCTCGTGTGCGCGCCGGGGTGGTTCGTCGGCGACCGGCGTGACGCCGGTTCGTGGAGAGCTCCAGCTCCCACTCGTTGATCGGCCGGGCTGCCATGCTGGCGCGCATGAACCGTGCGGTAGTGCTCATCGCCGTCGTCCTCGTGGCAAGCGCCTGCGGGCCTGACGACGAGCCGGCGCCGGCGACGACGACCACCACATCGGTGCCGCCGATCGCCACCACCGCCGCTCCGCCGTCGACGTCGCCTCCGACGACGGCGCCGCCGGCAGTTACGACGACCCTTGCCCCCGCCACCACGACGACCACCACCGAACCGCTGCCGCCGTTGCTCGGTCTCCGTGTAGACGTGATCGCAACCGATCTCTCCCGGCCGGTCTTCGTCACGGCTCCGCCCGGCGACCCGGCGATCTACATCGTGCTACGCAACGGGACCGTTCTGCGCGCAGACGGAAGCGGCATCGGACCGTTTCTCGATATCACCGACGTGGTGTGGGACAACGGTATCGAGCAGGGTCTCCTCGGCCTGGCCTTCCACCCGGAGTACGACACGAACGGTCGCTTGTTCGTGTACTACACCAACATCGACGACGACCGCACGCTCGTGGAATACACGGCAGCACCGGGTGGCGGTCCGGTCGATACCGGCACCGCCCGGGAGCTCTTCACGTTCGTCCAGCCGTCGGAGACGCCGCGTCACTACGCCGGCATGCTCCAGTTCGCTCCTGACGGCACGCTCTTCGTGTCATCTGGCGAGGGGGCGGCCGCCAACGTGCACGCCCAGGATCCCAACACCCCGTTCGGGGCGATCCTGCGCCTGGACGTCGATGGTGGCGATCCGTACGCCGTGCCGGCGGACAATCCCTTCGTGGACGGCGGCGGGGCTCGTGAGGTCTGGGCTTATGGGCTGCGCAACCCGTGGCGGTTCTCCATCGACCCGGTCGACGGGCTCGTCTACATCGCAGACGTCGGTCACGAGCGCTGGGAGGAGATCGATGTGGTTCCTCTCGACGGCGGCGGTGCGAACTTCGGGTGGCCAGTGATGGAGGCCTCCGCCTGTTTCTCATCGGTGAACTGCGACCCTGCCGGGCTCACCCTTCCCGCGCTCGAATACGCCCAGGACCCGGCGTGCTCGGTGACGGGCGGCTTCGTGTATCGGGGTTCCGCCATTCCCGAGCTGGTCGGCCACTACTTCTACTCCGACTGGTGCGTGGGGTTCGTGCGCAGCTTCCGCTATGCGGACGGCCAGGTCACCGATGAGCGCGACTGGTCCGACGATCTGGGCGCGGTGGGCCAGGTGACCAGCTTCGGTACGGACGCCGAGGGCGAGCTGTACCTCACGACGTGGGAGGGGCGAGTGCTCCGGATCGTGCCGGAGCGATGAAGGGCCCGCAACTCGCCGCCGTTGTCGCGGCCGCCGGGTTCGTTCCGCTTGCGATCGTCTTGCTCGTGACGGGTCGAGCGGTCGACGGCATCGTCGTGGGCATCGGCATTGGGGTGTTTGCCGCCGTCGTGTGGGGGCGCCGGCGCAGCCCGTGAGCCACGCCGGCGCTTCCTGGTTCACTCGTCGCCGTTCACTCGTCCCCGGCGGCCACGTTCATCGCGAACGCGAGGAACTGGGTGAACTGGCCGGCCGGATTGAAGTTGTTGTCGGACACCAGGACGAGTGACTGGCGGCCATCCGGCAGCACCGGGCCGAGGGTCATACCCTCGAGATTGTCGAGCGTGATACCGAGCGTGCCCAGATCCAGCACCAGGTCCTTGCTCACCGGCGTCTCTACCCCCTCCAAGGCCCGCAGGCGGCGTACGTTGTCGCCCTCGCGCAGGTCGATCAGGTAGATCGACACCGAGTTGCCGACACCCACCGAGAAGGCCCGCTCCATGGCCAGCATGGTGCCCCGGTTGTCCAGTGCCAGCAGCTCGACGAGCCCATTGACCGCGAATGCATCCGAAGGGATGGGCTCGTCGGGGATGGGGCCGACCTCGTAGACGAACTGGCGGTTGGGGATGCCCAGCTCGGCCCAGTACAACAGGATGCGAGCCGGGCTCGACTCGGTGAGCGTGGCCGCCGACCCGTCTTGGTACATCGCAGCTTCGTTGGCGGTCGCCAGCAGTCGGCCGTTCGGTGTCAGGGTCAACGACTCGAACGACAGGTTCTGCCGGATACCCTCGGACATGTCGGCCGTGGGCAGGTAGTTCGGCGGCACGGGTAGCTGCCGTCGAAACGTGCCATCGAGCAGGTACTCGTTGACGAACGGGTCGATCAGCGCATTGGCATCACCCTCGGACGACACGAACACCGAGTTCCCGGTGAAGGCGATGCCTTCGGGGTCCAGGCTGAACGCCTCGTAGGGGACGCCGTCCTCGTTCAGCAGTGTCGTCTGTGTGAGGAACGTGACGTCACCGTCATCCAGGCTTCCGTCGCTCAGGTCGACGGCGACGGTGTAGAACCGAGCGGGCGCGATCGAGCTGCGATCATCGGAGATCGTGTAGTAGATGCCACCTGCGGCGTCGTAGCTGATCGACGACAGCCCGCCGACTTCGACGTTCTCGAAGAGGAAGCCGGTGGGGAACGTGGCCTCCCCGATCCACTCGAGTGGTGATTCTTCGGCTCCTGCGGTGCCGGGTATCGACATGGCGATCGCAGCCGCGACCGCCAGGGTCATCCATCGGCGCATTGAGGTCCCCTCTCCTGTGCGGAGTTTCACCCTACGCGCCCTCGTCTGGCCCACGCATGCGAGAGGGGCCACCCATTCGGGCGGCCCCTCTCGGCCGAATCTGGGTTTGCCGATCGCCTAGCGGTACCGCCAGACGATGCGCCCCCGCGTCGGATCGTAGGCGGATATCTCCAACTCGACCTTGTCGCCAGGGATGATGCGGATGAGCCGGCCTCGGCGCATCTTGCCTGATGCCCGCGCGATCACTTCATGGCCGGTGTCGAGCTTGACCTTGAAGTTGGCGTTGCGCAACGTGGCAACCACTGTGCCCTGTGCGCGGAAGACATCATCACCTGAGGCCATAGCTACCTGCGGGGCTGGGCTTCGTTGACGCGAAGCTGGCGACCACCGATGTCCTGTCCGTTGAGCTCTTGGATGGCGGCGCGAGCTTCGTCGTCGTTGTTCATTTCGACGAATCCGAAACCACGGGATCGACCGCTCTCGCGGTCAGTGATCACGGCTGCGGAGGCAACCTGACCGTGTGCAGCGAAGAGTTCCTCCAGATCCTGCTGCGTGGTGCTGAAGGGAAGATTTCCGACATAGATGTTCATCGAAGCCCGATGCCTTTCTCGACGCCGAACCAGGGTCCGTCATCACCTGCTCCAGCCGATATACCAACGCCCGATCTCCACTTTGGTCAGACGGAAGGGGAGAACGAGAACCGCTCCAGGGCGGCAGGCGTCACCATAGCGCCTCGAGGACGGCTACCGGCCCGTATCCACCCGTATCCAAGTGGGCGCGTTCACGGCGCCCACGCATCGATGCTCATGCCGGCGATGCGCAGCTCTCCGCTCTCCACTGTGAGAAAGACGGCCCACGTCATCCAGTCGATGCCTCCGTAGGCGGCGTCGTCGCCGGGGTCGTGTGCCGACACCAGGAGGAGATTGGCGAAGGGTGTGGGAACGGCGAACGCCGCCGGCATCCCATTGGGTCCCTCGATGTGGGCCCCGACCCGCACCTCGCGGTCCGGATCCATCCACACGCCGGTGAGCGAGTCCCCGATCGCCCGAGCGAAAGTCCAATGGGGCCAGTCCTGCGGATCTGCTGCGTTGGACCCCCACTGGTAGGTCGTCGGGTCGGTCATCACCGTGGAGAGATCCGTGATCCGACGCGGCTCGTTCCAATACACCACATGTAAGCCCTTCGCCGAGACGTAGCTCGTGAGATCGCGGCGCGTGTCGATGGCCCCCGCAAACCCGTCCAGCAGGGCGAACAGGTCTTCCTCCGACCAGTCGCCCGGGTCGATCGGAGTGGCGAGGTAGAAGCCGTGTGCCCAACCTGTGGTTTCGTCCGGCAAGGCCACCTCCAACCATGGCCCCGACGCCGAGCCCGTGATCGTCACGCCTCGTGCGGTCGGAGCGAGCCGCCCGATCACCGCGTGTTCGATTCCCGGCCCGCGTCGAACATTGAGGTGGTCGTCGTGCTCCACCAGCACGACATCGCGTCGAGTTCCATCCATCCCGACGAAGTCGGCGGTGTCCCACCGGCCGGGATCACCGGCCCAGACCACGCTGCGGTCGTCGTTGCGGACGATGAGGTGCCACGGTCCGGCCTCCGCCGGCTCGATGCCTTCCACGCACCCCGGCGCGACGAGGGAGGTCATGGTCCACCTGGCGCCGTCCGTGGTGTGCCACAGCGCGGCTGTGCCGTCGGGCGCACACCCGCCGGCAAGGAATCCATCGGGGGCGGCCTGGAGGGCCCGGATGGTGCCCGGCCCGGGCGGCGCGATGGCCCGCCACCCGGCGGTCCACATCCACCAGTCGCCGGGGCCGTCGAAGTCGCTGTCGTACCCATACGTCTGGGCCATGATCCCCTGTGCTCCCGGCGCCGCCAGCCACACCGCCATCAGATCGCTCGCCGGAGGGGTGTCGAGTGCGGACCAGCTGGTGGCGTCAATGGAGTACCAGAGTCGGGGCTCGCCGATCCCGCCGATCTGGTTGGTGCCTACCACCAACAGACCGGAACCGGCGACGATCCGCTGCGCGATCGTGTGAGGGTCGTGGGGGAGTTCTCTCTCCTCCCACTCGTGGCCTGCGGTGGCGCGCCACACGATGGGGCTCGCCGCCGAGTCGGTGACGCGCCATCCGGTGGCCAGTACCCCTCCGCGGGTCGCGGCCAGGTCGGTGATGCCGACGTCGACCGCATGCTGGATGAGATCGGGCGTGAAGAGGCTTCGCATCGCCGCCATCCCGTCGAACGCCGCCGCCTGGAGGACCGTCAACGACTCGACCTCCCACGTCTCGGGCGAGGCCGTGCGCAATACCACCGGCTCGCCGTGGGGAGCGGCACCGATGGTGCCGACCAGCCACTCACCATCTGCCCACACCACTCCGGAGACGTCCACGAGGTGCGGGACGTCCACACCGAAGATCGCGTGCACGTCATGCGTCGTGAACGTCTGGCCGTCCCAGACCGCCAGCACGGACCGCTGCGGCGAGTGGCCTGGGACCTTGGGGGCAAAGCCGGCTGCCACCATCCTCCCGTCGGGGGACGCCGCCAGGTGGGTGAGGATCGTGCCGGGGTCGGTCGCCGCCACTTGCCGCCACCCGGCCGACTCGATCGGCGCCGCAGGCAACGGCGCCACCGGATCCGGTTGGGGAGTGGTGACGGGCGATGCCTCGGTGATCGGCGGAGTGGTCGGCGGCACGGTGGGGGCCGGGGAGATCGTCGACGGCGGGATCCCACTGGTCGGCGGCGGCGCCGGGACTGATGAGGGCTCGGCGGGAGCGCACGCGGTGAGGGCGAGCATGGCGGCTACGGCGAAGGTCGTGATGGCTCTCATACCGCCCACACGCACCAGGGCCCCGGGGCGTTTATCCCGGCGCTCGGTGATTCCGTGCAATACGCTTCGGGTGACGTCAGGGAGGCGGCCGGATGCGACCGGTGTTGTTCGAGCTTGCCGGCTGGGGAGTACCGACCCACGAGTTCTTCATCAGTGTCGGGGTGGTCGCCGCCACCGTCGTGTACTTCGCAGAGGCCCGCCGCCGAAACTGGCTGAACGAGCAGATCGCCTGGGTCGCGCTCGGCGCGTTGTTCTCCGGCGCCATCTTCGCCAAGCTGTCCACCGTGTGGCGCTTCGCCGGCGACGGCGCCGGATGGGGTGAGCTCTGGCTGCACGGTGGCCGCAGCATCCTCGGCGGTCTCGCCGGTGCCTACCTCGGGGCCGAGGTCACGAAGCGGATCGTTGGCTACCGGCAGAGCACGGGTGATCTGTTCGCACCCGCAGTCGCCATCGGCATGGCCATCGGCCGTGTGGGGTGTTTCCTCACCGAGCAGATCGGCACCCCGACCGAGCTGCCATGGGGAATCGCCGTGGACGCCGGTACCGCAGCGTCGATCCCGATGTGTCCGAACTGCGCCGTCGGCGCCCCGATGCACCCGTCGTTCGGCTACGAGATCCTGTTCCACGCCGTGATGTTCCTGGTGCTGGTGCGCCACCGAGACTCGTTTGCTCGACGGGGCCGGTCCTTCAAGGTGTACTTGCTCGCCTACGGCCTGTTCCGGTTCGGTGTGGAGTTCGTGCGAGGCAATCCCGAGATGGAGTTCGGCCTGAGCGGCTCCCAGCTCTTCTTGCTCGTGACCGTCCCCTTGCTGGTGTGGCACATGACCCGTTCTCGGCTGCCAGAACTGAAAGGAGTCCCCTCGTGACCGATGCTCCACCGCCGATCCCGCCGCCCCCGGACGAGGACGACACCGGTGCCGATGAGCGAGCCTTCCGGCCGTGGAAGCTGCTGCTGACGCTGGGCGTGATGCTCTTGCTTGTGGTGCCGATGTTCTGGGTGGTGGTGGTGCTGGGCGATGCGCTCGGGACGCCCATCGGGGCCGCGGTGATCTTGCTCGCCACGGTCGCGCTGGTTGCCTTGCTCTTCTATCGGGCCGATCAGCGTGAGGTTGCCATCGGCATCGCTGCGGCGTACGTCGCCCTGACCGTGCTCACCGGGGGTATCTGCACCGGCTGGCAGGAGTTCGTGCTGTGAGCCTGCCACTACGCTCGGAGCGGGTGATGCGATACGTCAATGCGTTCTGCCCGCATTGTCATGCCGATGACCCCCATCGTCCGTTGCGTGAGGTGCAGCGGCTGAGCGGCTACCTGGCCGATGTCGACGGAGTGGTGTGGTTGGTGCGAGGGTGTCCCACCCACGGCCGCGTGGTGACGCTCTACGACGAATCGGCGGAGATCCTGGAGTACCTCGAGCAGTGGACGGCGCCGACCAAGGTGCACGTGCCGGACACGGCCGGCAACTACGACCCCATTCCCGCCGCCTACCTCCGCGGCTTGGGCGAGATGCAGACCCAGCACACCTGCATCCTGCTGGAGGACATCACCGAGGAGTGCAATCTGCGGTGTCCGACCTGCTTTGCCGACTCGGCGCCGACGCTGACCGGCGTGGCCTCCGTGGACGAGGTGGTGGCGAACATCGATCAGCGGCTGGAGCGAGAAGGCGGCCGCTTGGACGTGCTCATGCTGTCGGGCGGCGAGCCGACCATCCATCCGGCGTTCGTGCAGCTGCTCGATGCCGTGTTGGGCCGCAACATCGTGCGCATCATCGTCAACTCCAACGGCATCGAGATGGCCCGCAACGACGAGCTCATCTCCTATCTCCAGGCCCACGCCGAGCGGATCGAGGTGTACCTGCAGTTCGACGGGTTTCGCCGCGAAACCCACAAGTACCACCGCAACGCCGATCTGCGGGCGATGAAGACCCGGGCCATCGAGCGGCTGTCGTCGGCTGGGGTGTTCATGACCTTGACCATGACCGCGGCGTTGGGTGTCAACGACGACGAGATCGGGGACGTGATCCTCTACGCGCTCGAGACTCCGTTCGTCGGCGGGGTGTCGGTGCAGCCACAGTTCGGTTCCGGTCGCAACGGCGCCATCGACCCGATGCAACGACTCACCCACACCGGAGTGCTGGCTCGGCTCGAGGCCCAGACCGGTGGCATGGTGCGCTGGGACGATCTCACCGCGCTGCCGTGCTCACATCCTCACTGCTGTTCGGTCGGATACGTGATCCGGGGCGACGGTGGGGAATGGCGGTCGCTGGCGGCGATGATGGGTCACGAGGCGCTGAAGGCCAACCTGGACCTGGTGGCGAATCGCATCGCCGATCGAGAGCTGCCCGCCACCATGCGGGCGCTCGTCAAGGAGTCGCTCCTGGGACTGCTGTCCGAGCAGTCATCGCTGTCGCACCCCACGGTCACCCAGTTGTTCCGCAACGTGTGCGAGAACTGTGACTTGGGCTTGGGCACATTGCTGCGAATGGCCGGCCGGCGAGGCACCAAGAGGCAGATGCGGGAGCTGTTGGCGACCCGGGTGAAGCGGATCACCGTCAAACCCTTCATGGATCTGCACACGATGATCGAGGAGCGCCTCACCCAGTGCTGTGTGCACGTGGGAACCCGCGACGCCGTGCAGAACCAATGTGCCCCGTTCTGCGCCGTGCAGGCGTGGCCAGCTCTGGGGCGCCAGAAGATATCGGACTCGGGGGTGCTGCACGAGCCGGTACCCGTCACCATCGGAGGTGCCTCATGACGCCCCGGATCAACCAGCCGCGGGTCGGGGAGCCCGCCGAGCCGGAGTTGCTCGACCCACTGAAACTGTGCATCTTCACGACCATCGCGCTCATCGCCTGGCTGGTGTCGCCGCCGGTGGCGGTGGTCGGCTTCGCCTCGATCGGCCTCTGGGGCTACGCCAAGGCCCGTCGCGCCGGCCTGATGAAGAGCCGCTGCGTTCTGGGCGACACGCGGCTGGTGATGGTGTATCTGGGGGTGGCGTGGTTGGCGGGTGCGTGGTTCGTGGTGCGCGGGTTGGTGACCTGACCCGGCGCCGGGCGACGGCGGCGCATTCACTCCTGGCCTGCGTGGCGCGCCCGGTTTCTCTTCATGGGACGGTTGGTGGCCCGGGAGCGGCGCATGACGCCGGCCGATGAGGCAGAAGCACTCGAGTCGGGCCGTCTCGTGTTGCAACCTTCATACCGACACGACCCCTGCACCAGCCCGAAATCAACCCACGGAGTTCAACCCGGCAAGGACCGGCTGCGCACGCCCGAGCACCCCGCACCCGGCGCCCTACCCGTCGTGACGCGACCCGCACCGTTCGGTAGCCTGCCGCCTTCATGGCCGCGTCGCTCGATCCGTACGCCGTCCGGGGCCGGTTCCCGGCACTGCGGCGCGAGGTCGATGGCCACCCTGCCGCCTATTTCGACGGACCCGGCGGCAGCCAGAGCCCGGCCGAGGTGGCGGCGGCCATGGCTGCGTATCTCGATGCCGGCTCGTCCAACCTCGGGGGACCGTTCGCCACCAGCCAGGAAGCCGACGCCGTCGTCGAGGCGGCACGGGCCGCCATGGCCGACTTCTACAACGCCGCTCGGCCGGAGGAGATCGTCTTCGGCCAGAACATGACCAGCCTCACCTTCGCCATGAGCCGGGCCCTTGCCAAGACCTGGCAACCCGAAGATCAGATCGTGCTGACGCGTCTGGACCACGACGCCAACGTCACGCCCTGGGTGATGGCGGCCGAGGACCGCAGCGTCGACGTGCGGTGGGTCGACTTCGATCCCGACGACGGCTGCACCCTCGACTACGACGGTATGCGCAACGCCATCGGGCCCCGCACCCGCCTCGTCGCTGTGACGCTGGCTTCCAACGCTGTCGGCACGATCGTCGATGTGCGTCAGGTGGTCGGCATGGCCCGGGCCCACGGTGCGCTCGTGTATGTCGACGCCGTGCACTTCGCCCCCCACCGCCTCATCGACGTGCAGGCGATGGACGTCGACTTCCTGGTGGCCTCGGCCTACAAGTTCTTTGGTCCCCACACCGGAATCCTGTACGGCAAGTACGAGCACCTCGCCGCAGTGGAGGCCTACAAGGTGCGGCCCGCTCCCGAAGATCCACCTGGGAAGTGGGAGACCGGGACGCAGAGCTTCGAGAGCCTCGCCGGGGTCACCGCCACGGTCGACTACCTGGCAAGCCTCGGCGATGGTGACACCCGCCGGGAGGCCATCACCGATGCAATGGCCCGCACCGAGCACCATGAGGATGCCTTGACCCGCCGTTTTCTCAAAGGCATCGACGAAGTTGAGGGCATCCGCCTGTACGGCATCCACGACGACCGTCCCCGCACCCCGACCTTCGCCATCGCCATCGACGGATGGACCCCTGCCGAAGCGTCCGAGGTGCTGGGCGACCTCGGCATGTTCACCTGGGCCGGCCACTACTACGCCGTCGAAGTCATGCAACGCCTGGGCATACTCGATGATGGCGGCCTGCTGCGGATCGGCTTTCTCCACTACACCACTGATGCCGAGGTGGATCGGCTCCTGGCGGCGCTCGGTGTGCTGGCCTCGGGGGAGGACCCTCGAGAGTCCGCGGAGTTCCAGCCGACCACCCTCGGCGACCTCGAGCCATATCGGGCGTATGACCTCGGGGTGCTCCCGGATCCCCGCACCGTCGGCCGCAGCCAGCTCGCAGACGGCTTGGCCGAGGTCGTCGCAGTGGAGGGGCCCGTCACCACGGACAGGGCGTACTCGGTGTTCGTCAAGGCCGGTGGCGGTATGAAGGTGACCAAGCCGGTTCGCGACGACATGGACTGGGCGGTCGAGCTCCTCGTGGAACAGGGGCGACTCGCAGTGGACGAGTTCGTGGTGTCGGCACCCGATGCCGAAGACACCGAGCGGCAGGTGGTGCTCCGTCGACCGAAGCAGCCTCGCGTGCATCTGCGCGAGCTGGGAGAGCGCGATCTGTACAAGGTTCCGCTGAGCGAGGTGGCTGCGTTGGTGGCAGGGCTGCGTCGCAACCACCCGGAGGCGGACGGCGAAGAACTCAAGCGCCTGACCCTGGAGGCGTACGGGCTCAAGCGGCTGACGCCGCTGGCCAGTAGGTACCTCGATGCTGCGTTCCGCCTGGCAGGCGTGTGATGGGCCCGTACAACTTCGCCAACTTCGATCCGACCCGAGACGAGGAAGCGTTCTCCGGCTTCTTGGACCGTCTTCACGTGGGGGAGCGAGCTCCCAACGCAACGGTCGAGGACCTGGCCACCGGTGAGGCCGCGGAGTTGCGTTCCCTATGGCGCCGCAACATGGCGATCGTCGAGTTCGGCTCCTTCACCTGACCGTACTGCGTCATGGCGGTCCCGGCGATGGACGATCTTGCCGACCGCTACACCGATCGGGGCGTGACCTCGGCATTCGTGTACACCAGGGAGGCGCATCCGGGCGAGCGATACGGTCCGCACACCTCGATGGAGGTCAAGCGGTCGCACGCCCAGGCGTTTCGCGAGGAGGTCGGGGTTCGACGGCGAATCCTCATCGACGATCTCGCCGGGACGGCGCACCGCGCCTTTCACCCGCTGCCCAACCTGACCTACGTGATTGCGCGAGGCGGGATGATCTCCTACAAGGCGGGTTGGACGGACCCTGACGACGTCGCCCGTTTCATGGACCATACGCTCGACCGTCTGGAGGCACGCCGGGCCGGCGAGGTGCTGCCGATGGTCACCGAACAGATCGCCTGGCGCCGTCGTGACGACGAGGGATTCCGGCGCGGCCTGGAGCGAAGCGGCCCGCAAGCCATCGCCGACTTCGACGGGTAGCGCCCTCGTTTCGGGTTGCCTGCCGAGGTGCAACGTCCGCTTCGGCTCGTCACCCTGCAGATCCGTCGCTCGCTGCCGCGCACGGTGCCTCGATGCCGGCGAGGATGAGGTCGAGCGAGCGGATGCAGTCGCCGATTCCGGCGCCGGTGTGGGTGGCGCTCATGCCGATGATGCCCAGGTGCCACGGCTCCAGCGGCGTGGCCGGTAGATCAGGCGATCACGATTGCGATGTCGCAAGCCTGAGGCTCGCCGGGCGAGGCTCCCGCTCGTTCAGACTTTGTTCACCGCCTCGTAAGGGCCACGTCAGTTCTGCCCCCCATGGTGGGAAGGGTGGCGGGCAGGCCGCCGCGAGAAGGGAGTTGGAATGTCACGACGACTCATGGTCCTGATGATGGTGGCGGCCCTCGCACTGGGTTTGCTCGCACCGACGGCGACCGCGGACGAGACGCATCTCATCACCTACGAGGTGACGATCGAGAACGTGTCGAATCAGCCGCTGTCGCCGGCCGTCGCCGCGACGCATGTGCCTGGTCTGCGGATGTGGGCCGTTGGTGAGCTCGCTCCGGCCGAGCTGATCGAGATTGCTGAGAACGGGAACCAGATTCCCGCCTTCGATGCGCTCTCCGCCAGCGAAGGCGTCACCAGCGTCGTCGATGTCGGTCTACCGCTCACCCCGCGGGGCACGACGGTCGGGGATTTCACCGACTCGGTCACGTTCACGATCGACGGATACCCCGGTGACCGGCTGTCGTTCGCAACGATGCTCATCTGCTCGAATGACGCGTTCACGGGTGTGACCAACCTGCGGCTGCCCGGTGCGGAGCAGGTGCGTATGACTCGGAGCCGCGCTTACGACGCCGGTTCAGAGCTGAACACCGAGGTGAGCGAGGACATCGTGGACCCGTGCTCCGGCCTGGGTCTGGTCGGCCTCGACGGTGACCCGGACGGCAACAACAACGAGGGCATCGACACCGAGGAAGGCGTGCAAATCCACCCAGGCGTCAGTGGCGACGGCGAACTGACCCGCATGGCCCACGGATGGCGCCGTGCAATCGCCAAGGTCACGATCGTCGCGGTGAACGGCGGCGGCGAGGCCTGAGCCGACCCGCCGATCAGCGCACGAGGGCCGGGGTCATCCCGGCCCTCGTCGCGTGAGTAGCCCGCTCGGTCTGACGCTCACTCACGGACGAGACGACGCCCACCGCTGCCAATGACGAGCCGATGAGCAATCCGTAGGCGATGGCCGCATACGTGTTGGCGTCGAGTGACGCTTCGACGGTGGTGGCATCCCCGGCGGCCAACCCCACGGTCAACACCACGGCGCCGAACGCCACGAGGCAGATCCACCAGAGTGCGATCCACCAGTTGATCTGGGTGGCTTCTTCGTCCGAGACCGCTCGCCGCCAGGCGCGATGCAGAAGCACCGGCGGTGCCACCAGGTTCACGATCGGCACCAGCCACGCCGCCAGCGCCAGCCAAGGCGAAGGTCGCAGCAGCTCCTCACCGAGGTAGGCCTGATTCCGGTAGATGCGGTACCACCACACCACGGTGAGTCCCAGTGCGGCCACGAGGGCGACCCCGAGGACGATGCGGAGCCAGATGTCGATGACGTCTTTGGCGGCGACCACATCATCGAACGAGCCGCCGGCCCGGAAGTCGTCCAGACGGGCATTGAGCACGATGAGGCCGGCGATGGTGGCGATGGCCAGGAGCCCGACGATGAGCCAGGAGAGCTGGGTCCATACCCCGAGGGCGCGCACGGGGCGGAACACCGCGGGCTCGGTGGCAACGCCGGCGTCCAGATCCTCGTCCGTCTTCTCGGGCAAGTCCACGGGTTGGCCGGGGCGAAGTGTGGGCACGACTTCGGCGTCCACGGTGCGGGGGCTGATGAGCGTGGCCGTGGCACCTTCCTCGACCTCGTCGGGGTCCAAGGTGACGGCGGCGACCTGGTCGTCGGCCAGTTCGTCCAAGGCCTGGTCGGACTCCATGTCCTCGATGGGCTCGTCGCCCAACGGTTCGATCTCTGCTCGCTCGGTGGTCGGTCCCAGCCAGGCCGGCGGGCCGGCCGCCGGTGCGGCAGCTACGTCCCCGTAACGCGGCGTCGAGGGCGGTTCGGCGCCGGGCGGCTCCGCGCCAGGGGCATCCCGCAGCGGCGCGCCCAACGCCGACGCCGCGGCAGGCTCGGCTTCGTCCGGCGCATAGCCCGGCGGTGGAGGCGAGACCGGCTCCATCGGAGCCCACGGTGGGGCTGCGCTCGGCGGTGATGACGTCGAGTCCGTCCCGGGTGGGGCTGTCGCCGGCGGTGATGGGGCCCAGTCCGTGCCGGCTGGGGTTGAAGTCGGTGGGGGTGGGGCCGAGTCAGCTCCGGGTGGGGCTGGAATCGGCGGCGGCGAGGCCGATGGCACGGGAGGTGCGTCGGGGACCGGGGGCGGTTCCAACTCGATGCCCGACGGCGGCGGGGGCTCGCCTCGCAGCGCACGTACCGACTCCTCGGCGTAGGCGGCCTGGTCGGCGCGAGTGATGCGGGGCGTCTTCCGCTCTCGCCGGATCGGGGTGGGTGCGGCGCAGCCGGCGCAGAATTCCCACTGGTCGTCGATCATGCTTCCGCACTCCGTACAGAAGGCGCGATCGCTCTCTCTGGGTTCCTTGGCCTGGGGACTGCCGCAGCGGCGGCAGTACTTCCAGTCTGGCTCCCGCTGGGTTCCACAGTGCGGGCAGAAGGTCGTCACCACAGCCTCCGGTCTGTGTCTCCAGAGACGATAGTTCCTGTGTGGCCACTACCGCTCCGGGCCGGACGCGACGCGATGCGGAGAGGTTCACGCATCAGGATCGATCCAGATCTGCGCCAACTGATGAGTGCCACCGATGCCCACACCGGTCGGTAACACGAGGTCTCCATCGGGCAATGTGAAGTTGGTGATGACGTCTTGGACCTCTGGTGCCGAGATGATGCCCCAGACGGCCCAGCCGAGCCAGATGTTGTACACCTGCTCGGCGAAGCGTCGGTTGATGCGCTCGGCAGCCTCACGACGCACCTCCTCATCCGCTGTGGTGCGGATGGTATCGAGGGCCTCGTCGATGACAGGATCAGTGATCCGGCTGAAGTTGAGACCCACGGTTCCGATCTCCCTGGCATTCCGGGAGTGCCACCACACGTGTTGCTCGTCCGGATCGAACCCGGAGTGGAGCCGCCAGAAGTACGTTTCGAATGCGCCGGCGAGCGCCAGCCCGATGTACTCCGACTGATCGATGGTCACCAGCTGCACGTCGATGCCCACGGCCTCCCAATACTGGGCATACAGCTCCGCGGAGATGAGGTTGAACTCGTCGCTCGTGGTGGTGAAGGTGATCTGCGCAGGGCCGTTCTCGGCCTCCCATTCCTCGACGAGAGCTCGGGCCGCATCCGGATCGTAGGTGGGGAATCCGGAGTCCTCGAGATACCCGACGGCACCGGGAGGGAAGGGCCCATTCGGTACCTCGAACAGATCACCGTTGCGCGCCGTCTTGATGAGCTCGTAGTCGAGGGCGAGAGCCATGGCCCGTCGAATGCGGATGTCGCTGACCGGCGAGAGCGGATTGGCCAGGTTGATCAGCACATAGGTGGTCTCGCCGAATTCGGCCGACTCCACCATGTTGAACGAGCCGAGGCGACCGCGGAACTTGGCGATCTCGTCGCCGTTGGCCGTGTGGATGATGTTGGCCTCACCGTCGAGTAGCGCCTGCGAGCGGTCGCCGATGCCGCGCAGCACCCGGAACTCGACCGCATCCAGATAGGGCAGACCCTCGCGCCAGTAGTCGGGGTTGCGAACGGCCCGGAACGAAACGCCGGGGGTGTAGGCCTCGAAGATGAACGGTCCGGTGCCTACCGGCTCGAGCGCCTTGGCCGGGTCGGCGTCGACCTCTGCCAACCACGTGGGTGACGCCACATAGCCGACCTGGCTGGTGAGCACGGCCGGGACCGAGACCCAGGGACGGGTAGAGGTGACGACGACGGTCATGTCGCTGGTGACGTCCACCGACGCCACGTCGGCCAGCAGGTTGCCGGAGATGAACGACTGTCGGTGTCGATTGAGGTTGTCGGCCACGGCGGTCGCGTCGAGCGGGGTTCCGTCGTGGAAGGTGATCCCGGGCCGCACCTCCAGTGTCCACTCGGTGAAGTCGGCGTTGGGCTCGATGGCGGTGAGGAGGTAGCCCTTCACCTCGAGATCGATCGTGGGCAGCGCCAGCATGTCGAACACCGAGCGCAGCACCATGTGACCCGAAGCGGCCGGCGCGGTGTTCTGAGGCGTCCATGGGTTCAGGCTGTCGGCTTCCAGGCCGTACACCAGCGTTCCGCCGTACTGAGGCGTCTTGGCGGGGACGAGGCTCACGGTGGTGGTGACGTCCGCTTCGCCGTTCTCGACGGGGGCGTTCGTCGTGGTCACCGTGGTGGTGACTTCCGGCTCCAGTGCCGGTGCGGCAGCCGAGCACGCGGCTCCAACCAGAGCGAATGCGACGAGCCACGTGAGCGGACGGCGTGCCGGCACGGCGTGGGGGGGCCTTTCGGGGTGGACGACCGGATGGTACGATCCGGCACTCTAACGCCGCTTCCCCCCTGCATCATCCATGTACAACGAGACGCCACCGACATCTGAACGCGTCGACTCGGTCATCGAGTGGGTCGTATCGGGCCTGGTCGCTTTGGTCGCCGTGGGCGGCATCATCGCGCTGGGCGCAGCCCTGTTGCTGTTCTTCCCGGGTACCAATGCCCTGGAGGCGGCCGAGGCCGGTCCTGAGGATCCGCCCGCCTCCACCACCGTCGTCACCGAGGCGCCGCCGACCACCGGCGAGCCCACGACCACGGTGACCGCCCCGAGCGTCGACGTCGAGACCACCACGACGACCACCACGCTCGCAGAGGGTGACGACACGCCCGCCGTGGTGGTCGCGCAGGCTCGGTTCGTCGCCTACCGGGTGGTGCGCGGGGACACCCTGTCGCTCATCGGTCGCGAATTCGGCGTCGACTGGCGCGAGCTGGCAAGGATCAACGAGTTGCCGAATCCCGACCTCATCGGGGTCGGCCAGATCATCCAGATTCCGGTCGTCGATGAGCTGGGCGCCATCCCGACGATCGTCGAGGGCGATCCGGAGAAGGCGGCGATGGTGCCCTTGTTCGATCAATACGCCGAGCAGTACGGCGTTCCGTCGGAGTTGCTGAAGGCGGTCGGCTGGGCCCGAACCGAGTGGGACAACTCGGTCACTCTCGGTGCTGCGTTCGGCGTCGGTCTCCTGACCGCAGACCTCTACGCCATCGCCGGCGATCTCGCCGGAGCGGAGCTGGACGGGACCGATCCCGCCGGGGCGATCGAAGCCATGGCGGCGTACCTCGGCAGTCTCCTCGATGCGACCCAGGGAGACACCGCTGCGGCCCTGGCTGCGTACCACGAGGGCCTGGTGAGCCAGCGTGACATCGACTGGAATGCCGAGACGATCGACTTCATCGGTGCCGTGTTGGAGCTCCGTCCCATCTTCGACGAGCGGGGCTGACGCAACGGCTGCCGACCAATCGGTCCCTGAGGGCGGACCCGTCGACCCGTCGAACGCGCATCCCCGGCCGAACCGAGGGTCCGGCCGGGGAACGGCGTTCCCCCCTCTGCTCGGATCGAGTCCGAGCCGAGTGCGGTGGTGATCTACCGCGTGACCCCCATCACGTAGATCGCTCCGCTCTCCGTAGGCCCCCGCCACGCGTGGGCCCATGGCTTGCCCGCCGAGCCCCGCCCCGTTCCCCCTGCCCCGGTCCAGGACCGTGGCACCGGGACGAGCCTCGTCGTGCCGTGCTGTGACTTCGCACCGAACCCCCGTGCCGGCTGTTGGCCGTCATCCCTTCCGGGGCGATCTGTCATTCACACCCCAGAGAATGCACCATGACGCTTAGCGACCGCTTAGCGCCGCTGAGCACAGGGGAAACGACCTCTGACCTGGGGTTTTCGTCTCCACGAGCACGCCACCAACACCCGTGAGCTAGGTTGCCGAAGCGCCCGAGGGAGACTGCCGGGGGAGGTCTGACGTGCAATCCAACCTTGCTCCCGGACGGTTGCGAATCGCCGTCGGCTACCTGACCGCAGCCCGCCTCGTGCTCAACACGGGGCATCGGATGGTCTATCCGTTCCTGCCGGCCATCGCTCGGGGCCTGGGTGTGTCCCTCCAGAGCGTGGGAGCACTGGTGTCGCTCCGGTGGTTGGCGGGTATGGCGACACCGGTGGTCGTCTCCACCGTGGGTCGGGGGGAACGCCGGCGGCGGTTGATCGCCTTCAGCCTGGCGGTGTTCGCCATCGGCGCCGTACTCACGGCGGCGTCCTCGGTGTTCGTCGGGGCGGCCGTCGGCTTCGCACTGATGGGGTTGGGCAAGGCGAGTTTCGACGTCGGAGGTCAGGCCTACATCGCCGACCGAACCGCCTATGCCAGCCGGGCCAGGTACATGTCCGTGGTGGAGCTCACGTGGGCCGGGGGGCTCTTGGTCGGTGCCCCGCTCGCCGGTTGGTTGATCGATCGGGCCGGATGGCAGGCGCCCTTCTGGGCCGTTGCCGGGCTGGCCGGTGTCGGGTTGACCGTCCTGTGGTGGACGCTGCAACCAGACGAGCGGCAGGTCGCAGGCACCCTCGTCCCGCTGCGGTTGGACCGCTCGGCGGTCGCCCTCCTCGTCGTGTTTGCGATGTTCAGTGCAGCCGCCGAGCACGTGTTCGTGGTGTTCGGGGCATGGCTCGAGGACGCCTTCGGGCTCTCCCTGATCGCCCTGGGCACCAGTGCGCTGCTCGTGGGCGTGAGCGAACTGGCCGGGGAAGGGACGGCACTCGCATGTGCCGATCGGATGGGGAAGCGCCGGGCGGTCGCCGCGGGCATGGCCCTGGCCGTGGTCGCGTATTCGTTCATCGGTGTCGGGCAGCACGTCTATCTGGTCGGGATTGCCGCTTTGAGCGTCAGCCTCTTCGCCTTCGAGCTGACCATCGTGTCCGCCATCCCGCTGGCGTCGGAGATCCGGCCGCACGGCCGCACCCGGTACCTGAGCCTCATGGTGGTCGCCGCCGGCATCGGAAGGGCCGCCGGTGCCTATCTGGGACCTTTCGTGTTCGAACGGGTGGGGGTCGGGGGTAACGCAATCGGGGCCGCCATCCTCAACCTGCTGGCGGTGGTGGTGTTGTTGATCCTCGTCCGCGAGGGCGGCGACACGACGCCTGGGTCGGTGGCGGCAGGGAATCGCCGCCCGGCCGGCTGAGGAGCCACGCACGACACCTCGCCCGTCTCCGAGCGTGCACCATGCGGTTGCGAGGCCGAGGTCCCAGCCATACAGTTGCATTCTGCATCTACCACCGGGAGGAGTCAGATGGCTGAGCACGTGCGACGGGTCGGCGACGCCGAAGTGCCTTCATCGGGGATCTGGAACATCGATCCGGACCACAGCGTGGCCGGATTCGTTGCCAGGCACCTCATGGTGACCAAGGTGCGAGGACGGTTCGGCCAGGTATCAGGCAGCTTCACCGTCGCCGAGGAACCCTCCGAGTCCAGCGTGCAGGTGAGCATCGATGCCGCGACCATCGAAACGGGTGCCGAGGATCGCGACGCCCATCTACGCTCTCCCGACTTCCTCGACGTGGAGCGCTTCCCCACCATCGTGTTCACGAGTACCGGGATCGAGCGCACCCCCGATGGGTGGAACATCCATGGTGATCTGACCATCAAGGACCACACCAAGCCGGTCACGCTCGACGCCCGCTTCGAAGGCGTGATGGTGGATCCGTGGGGGAACCCCAAGGCTGCCTTCTCCGCCCGTACCGAGATCAACCGAGAGGACTGGGGTCTCGAGTGGAACGTCCCTCTGGAGAGCGGGGGCTGGCTGGTCGGCAAGCAGGTGCAGATCGAGATCGACGTGCAGGCGGCCCGGGCCGAGTAGGCGTCAGTCGAGTCCGAGTGCCTCTTCCAGCGTCGTCCATCCGAGGTCGGCGCACTTGATGCGCACCGGGAACTTGCGCACCCCCTGGAGCGCTTCGAGATCGCCCAGCACGCTCCCGGGACGCTCGGGATCGACGGGGTTGTCGCCGTCGTCGATGCCCATCATCTGTTTGAAGTCGTGCGTCATCTTGGACACCTCGGACAGCGACTTCCCGACGATCGCATCGGCCATCATCGACGCGGACGCCTGGGAGATGGAGCATCCCTGCCCATCGATGGCCACTGCGGCGATCGTGTCGCCGTCCAGCTTCACGTCGATGGCCACCTCGTCCCCGCACAACGGGTTCTGCCCCTCGGCGTGGGCGTCGGCGTCATCGAGGGTCCCCTGCCGTCGCGGGTTTCGGTAGTGGTCGAGGATGACCTCCCGGTACAGATCTTCAAGCGACACCGAACAGCTCCCTGGCTCGATGGAGTGATGCGACCAGGGCATCCACCTCGTCGCGGGTGTTGTACACGTAGAACGACGCCCGGGCTGTGGCCGGGACGCCCAGCGAGCGCATCAGGGGGCGAGCGCAATGATGCCCGGCCCGCACGCAGATGCCGTCCTGGTCGAGAATCGTGGCGATGTCGTGGGCGTGGATGTCGGCCAGCTGGAAGCTGACTGCGCCGCCGCGCAGCTCCGGGTCGAGCGGTCCGTAGATCTCCATGTCGGGGATCTCGACCAAGCGCTTGAGCGCGTAGCCCGTGATGTCCACCTCATGAGCGCGCACCTCGTCCATCCCCAGGCGCTCCAAGTAGTCGATGGCGGCACCGAAGCCGATCGCCTGCGCGATCGGGGGAGTACCCGCCTCGAACTTGTGAGGCACCGGCGCCCACGTGGACTCGTAGAGCTGCACGTCGGAGATCATCTCGCCGCCGCCTTCGAACGGTTCCATCGCCTCGAGCAGTTCCGGCCGCCCCCACAAGACCCCGACACCGGTTGGACCGAGCATCTTGTGCGCTCCGAACGCCAGGAAGTCGACCCCCAGCTCGCCGACGTCGGTGGGGAGATGGGGTACGGCCTGGGCGCCGTCCATGACGGCGATGGCGCCCACGCTGTGGGCGGCAGCCGCCAACTCACGCACCGGGCCGATGGCACCCGTGACGTTCGACATGCCGGAGACCCCGACGATCTTGACCCGCTCGTCGAGCATGCCGTCGAGCTGAGAGAGATCCACCAAGTAGTCCTCGCCGACGGGCAGATACACCAGCTCGGCCCCGGTGTGCTTGGCGATGAGCTGCCATGGAACCACGTTGGCGTGGTGTTCCATGAGCGTCAGGAGGATTCGGTCGCCTTCTCGGAGCCGGTGCAAACCCCAGCCGTAGGCGACGGAGTTGATACCGGTCGTGGTGCCCCTGGTGAACACCACCTCGGACGGTGACCCGGCCTCGATGAAGCTGGCGACCTTGGCACGAGCCTCTTCGTAGGCATCAGTTGCCTCTTCGGAGAGGCGGTAGGCGCCACGGTGCACGTTGGCGTTGGTCTGGCGATAGAACTCGGAGACGGCTTCGATCACCTGTGTGGGCTTCTGCGTCGTGGACGCCGAGTCGAGGTACACCAGCGGACTGCCGTTGACTTTCCTGCCCATGATGGGGAAGTCCGAACGCAGTCGCGGGACGTCGATCACGAGCTCACCGCCTCGGGGCGGAACGCGTCGTAGCCATCCTCCTCGATTCGCTTGGCGAGCTCAGCGTCACCGGTCTCCACGATGCGCCCATCCACGAACACGTGCACGATGTCGGGTGTGATGTAGTCGAGCAGGCGTTGGTAGTGGGTGATGATGAGGAAGCCGCGCTCGGGCGACGCCAGACGGCGCACCCCGTCGGCCACGATCCGCAGCGCGTCGATGTCGAGGCCGGAGTCCGTCTCGTCCATGATGGCGAGCTCGGGCTCCAGGATCGCCATCTGGAGCACCTCGTTGCGCTTGCGCTCTCCGCCGGAGAACCCCTCGTTGAGGTACCGGTCGGCGAATCCGACGTCCATGCCCAGCTCCTTCATGGCATCCATCACCTTGAGGCGCAGCTCGAGCACCGTGTAGTCGGTGCCGGTCTTGTTGGAGAGCGCCGCTCGCAGGAAGTTCACCACGGAAACGCCCGGGATCTCCTCGGGGTACTGGAATGCCAGGAACATACCCGCCTTGCCGCGGGCGTCCGGAGGCTCCTCGGTGATGTCCGTTCCCTTGTAGATGACGCGGCCGGCGGTGATCTCGTAGCCGGGGTGCCCCATGAGCACGTTGCCCAGCGTGGACTTGCCCGAGCCGTTCGGGCCCATCAGGGCATGCATCTCTCCGGGGGAGATCGAGAGGGAGACTCCCTTGAGGATCTCGACACCCTCGGCGGACGCGTGAAGGTCGTCGATGACCAGAAGAGGTGTGTTCATGGGGCCAGTGTATGGCTGGCTTCGGGGGAAGGGAAACGCCTGCGGGTCATCCGCCCAGAACGCCGAACACGTAGTCGAGGCGCTGGGTGGAGATGGCGTCGAGCGGCTCGAAGTACTGGGCGTAGTAGCGCCCGACGCCTGCGGCGGCGAGCGCATCCAACCCGGAGCGGACCTGTTCGGGAGTGCCCCTCGGGAAGTTCCGTGCTGCGAGGCGAGCTTCCATCTCGTCGGCGGTGATGCCGCGGGCGTCTGCAGTCTCGGCTATCAGATCCCGATACTCGGCTTCGGTCTCGCCGACGAAGAGCCCGCTGACCATGCTGACGAGGATGGCATCGGGGTCCCTATCGGCGTCGATCGCCGCCTGCCGCATCACGGCCAAGCGCGGCTCCAGATCGGCCACCGGCTGCACGAACGTGTTGAACTCGTCGGCGAACTGCCCCGCCAGTCGGGGCGTCTTCTGTGTGCCTGAACCGCCGACGACCAGGGGGAGGTCACCGGTCGGCTTGGGCAGCACCTCGATGTCGGCGAGGGCGTAGTGGCGGCCGTGGAAGCCTCTCGGGGCCTTGCCGAGTGCCGCCCGGAGGTATGCCAGAGCGTCGTACAGGAGCTCGAAGCGCTCCGCCATGGGCGGCAGCTCGAGTCCGAACGCCTCGTGCTCGCTCTCCATCCACCCCGTACCGACGCCCAACGCCATGCGCCCACCGGACATCTCATCGATGGTGACCGCCGACTTGGCCATCACTGCGGGGTGCCGGAACGTGATAGGGCTCACCAAGCTCACCAGCTGGATCCGCTCGGTCTCACGCGCCAACCCGCCGAACGAAGTCAGGGCATCGCTGGCCGGCGCAGAGGCGTCCCCGTTGAGGTAGTGATCGGACCGCGCGAATGCCGCTATGCCGGCCGTGTCGGCCCATTTCGCCAGGCGCAGCAGGTCCTCGTACGTGCCCCCGACCTGGGGCTCGACCATCAATCCGAATTCCATGGCGCTCCCTCTGTGTTTCGGCCAACCTACCGCGACGCCCGCCTCGGGGCCCTCAGGTTCGCCAGGCGGCCAGGTGGGGCCGCTCGGTACCCACCGTGGTGTCGAGGCCGTGGCCCGGGTGCACCAGCGTGGCATCGTCGAGCGAGAACAGCTCGCGCTCGATGCCGTCGAGAGCCTGGGCCCGCGCTGCTGCGTCACGGGTGGCGCCCGGACCGCCGGGGAACAGCGTGTCACCCGTGAAGGCGTGCCCGTTCACGAGAAAGCACGTCGAGCCTGGGGTGTGGCCGGGCGTATGCACCGCGTGGAGGCTGACGACGCCCACCGTGATGCGCTCGTCCGGCAGGATGGGGCGTGTCGTGTCGAGGCCGGCCAGCTCGGTGTCGGCAGCGTGGATCCGGAAGGGGATGTCGAGCCGCTGTGCCACCTCCGCTGCCGCCTGCACGTGATCCCAGTGCCCATGGGTGGTGAGGATGGCGACCGGCATCACGTCTGAGGTCTCGCGCAGGATCCGGTCCGCTTCGTCGGCGGCGTCGATGATGACGGCCTCGGATGTCTCCCGGCAGGCCACCACGTATACGTTGTTCTCCAGTGGTCCGACACAGAACTTCCGTATCGCCACGGTCGGGCTCGTGGCGTGCCAAGGCGTGGGCAATAGGATCACCTCGCAGTCGAGGCGAGGCTAGCCGTCCACCCCTCCGCATCGACCCGAGGAGCAATGCCATGAAGACCATCGGACTCCTGGGCGGCATGAGCTGGGAGTCGTCCATCGAGTACGAGCGCATCCTCAACGAGGAGGTGCGCCGTCGGCTCGGGGGGACGCACTCGGCAGATCTCATCATCCGCTCGTACGACTTCGCCACCATCGAGCGGCTGCAGGAGTCGGGAGGCTGGGACGCGGCCGGAGACCTGCTCGCCGCCGATGCCGTCCGGCTCCAGGAGATGGGTGCCCAGCTGGTGCTCTTGTGCACCAACACGATGCACAAGGTGGCCGACCGCATCGAGGCGGCGCTCGCCGTTCCGTTCCTGGATCTGGTCGACATCGCCGCAGGCGCCGTCCTCGAGGCCGGCGTCGATCGGGTGGGGCTGCTCGGTACCCGCTACACCATGGAGGACGACTTCTACCGGTCGCGATTGCAGCGCCACGGCATCGCGGTGGATGTCCCCGAGGTCGACGAGCGAACGATGGTGGACCGTGTGATCTTCGGCGAGCTGGTGCGGGGAGTGATCTCAGCCGAGTCCCGTGATGCGTTCTTGGCCGTGATCGATCGGCTCGTCACCGGGGGAGCCGGCGGCATCGTTGCCGGGTGCACAGAGATCGAGCTGCTCGTGGACGGCGCCGACATCCCCGTGCCCTACTTCCCGACCACCCGTCTTCACGCCATCGCGGCGGTGGACCTCGCCCTCGGCGGTGGTGCCTCAGGTACCGCCGGTCACGAGTGACACGAGCTCGCCGTCGGTCATCTGGCGACCCTTCTCGATGGCTACTCCGTCGTGGACCTCGGGCCACGGCGGCGCGACGGGCGCCGTCACTGCCAGCTCGTCGCGCAACCGCTCCACGTAGCCTCGTACCTGTGCCGCGGCCTCCCCCGCGCCCTCGGTGTGCGCAGAGCGCGCCCAGAGCTCGGCCGCAGCCCCCAGATTCCAGCGATCGCCGAGGTCGACGAGGCGACGAACAGCATCTGCGGACTGCGCCAGTGCCGTGTCGTCGTCATCGCGCGCGGCGGCTAGGCGCGCCCGTTCCAGGACGGCGAGGGCGAGGCCGCGAGTTTCGCCGATGCTCTCGGCGCACTGCTCGGCGTCTGCTGCGTGCGCCTCGGCCGCTTCGTAGTCATCCCGGGTCCGGTCCAGAGCTGCAGTGGCCAGGGACGCGTATACCGTGCCCCGGGTATCGCCGATCGCCTGGAATGTGGCGACAGCCTGCTGCAGCGCCTCCTCTGCGGCATCCAGCTCGCCTTGGGCGAGTGCCAAGTACGTCTCGTTGAGACCGATCCAGGCTTGGCCTCGCCGATACGAGTCGGCGTCGTGCAGTCGGCGCGCCGTGGCCAGTTCCTCGGCGGCGGCCTCGTATCGGCCGTAGGCGAGGTGGATCGAGGCGAGCACGTGGTGGGCCCACCCCAGGTCGCCCTTCCGGTCGAGGCGATCGAAGGTCTCCATCGCCTCTGCCAAGGCGGCTTCGGCCTTGGTGACGTTGCCGACCATGAAGGCCACGTCACCCATGAAGCGGGAGGCGAGCGCCACCGCCTCGGGCATGGCGAGGCGCCGTGCCGTTGCGACGGCCTCGTCGAGGAAGTCCTCGGCCTCGCGGAGGACGCCGTGATCCCGTCGGATGACACCCATTGCGGTGAGGAAACGGGCGATGAGCGGCATCGCTTCGAGGCGACGACTCATCTCCAAGCCGGCCTCCAGCGACTGGCGTGACCGATCCAGCTCCCCCGAGACGTCGGCGATGAGCCCGGCGGCGTACAGCACCTTGGCTCGGATCGGGGAGTCGTCGTCCGGGGCTTCTCGCAACAACCGCTCGATCCACCGGTTTGCTTCGAGGTGATAGCCACGCCAATACCAGAACCAGGTGAGGCCGTCGACCAACCGCATCGCCCAGGCGTGCTCCGAGCGGTCGAGGCACCACGTCATGACGGCACGCAGGTCGTGGTACTCGCGTTCGATCTGGTTGCGCACCGCATCCGAGCCCGGTCCCATCACCTCTGGTCCCAGTCGATCGACGAGCTGCACGTAGTAGCGGGCGTGCCGCTCGGCGACCGCTTCGCCGGCGCCGGTCCTCTCGAGCGCTCGCCTGCCATACGCGCGCAGTGTGTTCAGCACATGGAAGCGACTCTCGTCAGCGTCCGAGGCTCTAATCAACATCGACTTCGTCACGAGCGCGGTGACCAGGTCGAAGATGTCTTCGGGCGCAACCGGCTCGTAACCGGTCACGGCTTCCGCCGCCTCCAGTGTGAAGTCTCCGGCGAACACGGAGAGCCGGTCGAACACGATGCGCTCAGCGTCGGTCAGGAGGTTGCGGCTCCACTCGATGGTGGCATCGAGTCCGCCGTCCCCCGTCAGCTGAGCAAGGATGCCCGCCGGCGCGAGCGAATCGATCCGGGAGGCGGCCAGTTCGATCGCCAGTGGCAGGCCGTCGAGGCGCCGCACGAGGCCGGCGACGTCTTCGGCGTTCTGGGCGGTGAGCCGAAAGCCACGGTCCACCAGCTGGGCGCGATCGACGAACAGCTGTACCGCTTCGACGGCCATCAGCTCGTCGGTGGTCGGCGTCGCACCCGGTTCGGGGACTGCGAGCGACGGCAACCGATACGGCACCTCGCCAGCCACATGCAGTGGCCCCAGGCTCGTGGCGAGCACGGTGAGGTGGGGGCACGAGTCGAGCAGTGTGGTGACGAGGGGACCTACCGCATCGGGCAGGTGCTCGCAGTTGTCGACGATGAGCAGCATGGCTTTGGGCCGGATCGTCTGGATGACACCGTCGAGGAGCTTCGCCGCCGGTCGCTCGCCGACTCCCAGCGCGGCTGCGACCTCTTTGAGGACGAGTTCCTCGTCGAGGATCGGAGCGAGATCGACGAAGTAGCTGCCGTCCGGAAAGGCGTTCGAGACGTGCGCCGCCGCCTCGATGGCGAGCCGCGTCTTGCCGGCTCCACCGGTGCCCACCAACGTCACGATCCGGGAGGTCATGAGCAGCTGCGTGAGCGCGTCGAGCTCCTCGCTTCGGCCGACGAAGGAAGTGATGGACGCAGGCAGTGTCGCCTGGGGGTGGGCAGGAACGCGAACGCCCTTGGGTGGAAGGGCGGCGGGATGACGGATCTCGAAGATGTGCTCGGGGCGGCTCAGAGAGCGCAGCTCGTGCACTCCCATGTCCACGCTCGTGACCTCGTCCGCCAGGTAGTCAACGACCAGCTCGTGGGTGGCCGCCGACACGAGCACTTGGCCACCATGGGCCAGCTCCATGATGCGTGCGGCCCGGTTGACGGTGGGTCCGTAGTAGTCGTCGTCGCGCGGGTAGGCCGTGCCTGAATGCACGGCCATGCGTACCCGCAGCGGCGGCAGCGGCGACCAGTCGACCGCCGCCAAGCGCTCCTGGGCCTCGATCGCCGTCGTGACCGCTTCCAGGGGCTCGTTGAACGCGGCCAGCAGGCCGTCGCCGGTGGTCTTGACCACGTCGCCACGGTGCTCGGCGACCGTGACGGCCAGCAGCTCGTCGTGGTGTGCCAGCGCGTCATCCATCGCTTCGCGGTTCTCCTCCCACAGACCGGTGCTGCCCTCGATGTCGGTGAAGAGGTAGCTCATCGTCCCGGTCCCGTCCCTGCGGGAGCGACGTGCCAGGGCACCTTCCAAAGCATCGGCGAACTCGCGAGCGGTATCGAAGCGGTCCTCCGGCGTCGCGGCGAGCGCCATTTCGACGACTCGGGCCACCTCGCGCGGCACTCCTTGCGTCCGCAGGTCGGGCACGTCGACCGCCAGTGCCCTCTGGATGATGACGGGGAGGGTATCTGCGGGGGAGCGTCGGAAGGGTGAGTCGCCGGCGAGCATCGCGTAGGTGGTGGCGCCCAGCGCGAACACATCAGATGCCTGCGTTGCCGGTTCGCCGTTGAGAATCTCGGGAGGGGCGTACTGCACCGAAACCGCGAGATGGGCGGTCCTGGTGGCCGTGGTCGACACGATCTTGGCGATGCCGAAGTCGGTGAGGCGCGCCTCACCCTCCCTGGACAGCATGATGTTGTCCGGCTTGATGTCGCGATGCAGGATGCCCTCGCGGTGCACCGCGTCGACGGCGCGACCGATTCGGGAGGCGATCTCGACCGCCCGCTCGATGGGCATCGGGCCCTGTTGGCGCAGTAGTTCACCGATGCTGCCCCCGTCCATGTACTCCATGATCAGGTAGGGCCGGCCGTCGGCGGTGGTGCCGGAGTCGAACGCCATCACGATGCCGTCGCGTGAGCCGACCGCCGCCATCGTGCGCCGCTCCCGTTCGAACTGCTCCCATGCCCCGGACTCCAGGGCCTCGGCAGGCAGCACCTTCACGGCCACATCTCGGCCCATCGATTCCTGGCGGGCGAGGTACACCGCCCCGAACCCTCCGCGTCCGATCAGGCGGGCGGGGCCCAGGCCGTCTATGCCCAGATCCACGGTCCGATCGTCCATGTACCCCCAGTCCTAGGCACATCGCGTGTTCAGGACGGATTGTCTTCAGCCTCAACCAGCCGCCGGATCTCCGACCAGCGCTCCGTCTTGTCGCCGCCGGCTTGGTCATCGAGTCTACGGCATCCATGTAGGGCGGCTCCGAGCGCAACGGCGTGCTTGGGGTGGGCGTCGACGTGCACCTCGCAGCCGGTACGGCGAACCACGACGTCGGCCACCAATGGGATGCGGGAGCTCCCTCCCACCAGCAGGATCCGTGCCAATTCGTCGAATGTGAGGTGGGCCGACTCCACCACTCGCCGCATCGCATCCACGGTCTCGTTGATCTTGGGCTCAGCCATGGCCTCGAACTCGCTCCGGAGGAGCCGGATCCGCTGGGTGGCGTGGCCGGGCAGCGTGATGGGCAATACGGCTTCTGAGTCCTCGGACAGCGCTTCCTTGGCCCCGCGGCAGGCGTCCTTGATGGCCAACCAGGCCGCCATGGTGTCCGGATCGCTACCGGAAGCGGCCGATGCGGCCTCGTCCAGGTGTTCTCGAACGAAGCCGAGCACCGCGGCATCCAGGTCGACGCCTCCGAGCTGCGCGATCCCCCCGGGCTCACCCACCACCTCGAAGCCGTCCTCGCTCCTGCGGATCACCGTGGCGTCGAAGGTGCCGCCGCCGAAGTCGTAGACCGCCAGGTGCTCTCCTTCGCCGACCGGGTGCTTCTCTGCGTACTGCTCGGCCGCGGCCTCCGGCTCACTGAGAAACGACCACTCGCCGACCTCGGCGAGCCCGGCCGCCTCTGTGAGTGTGTCGAGCTTGTACTGCCCGTAGGTCGCCGGATGAGTGATGACCACGTGGGTGGGTGTGCTTCCCTCCTGGGAGGTGGCGAAATCGACCACGGCTTCGAGCAGCTTGGCCGACAGCTCCTGGGCGCTGAAGGGGATCCGGCCCACGAGGATGGGCGTGGTGTCCCCGAGGCGCCGCTTGAACTCGCGTGCGGCCCGGGCCGGGTCGGCGAAGGCCCGGCGCTCGGCCGCCTCGCCGGTGAGCACGCCGCCGCTCTCATCGACCGCCACCACCGACGGGATGGCGGCACGGGCGGTGCCCAGCTCCAGGACCTGCGGACTGTCGGACCGACACACGGCGGCCGCGGTCGCCGTCGTGCCCAGATCGACGCCGAGGACGTACACCTCACCTCCACCGGTTGGTTGGTGCGGTGCACTGTACCCAGGCGCGTTCCGGCCGAGGCGAGCCGGAAGTCACCCGTAGGGTGGGCCAGACCGAGTTGACTGGAGCGCGTGGGAATGCGTGACGACGCCTCGACAGAGAACCCGCTCGACACCGTGCTCCAGGTGGCGCGCCGCCATGGACGTGATGACCTGGTGGAACGGCTCACTGCCGCCGGGGCCCGCGCCGGGCGTCGTCGAGCCGTCGTGGCGGTGGTAGGCGACTACAAGCAGGGCAAGAGCAGTCTGATCAACGCGCTCGTCGGCGCTGCCGTCTGCCCCACCGACGACTACGAGGCGACTGCGGTGCTCATCGTGCTGTATGGCGCCGAGCGGGGGCGGGTCACGGTGGTGACGAGCGACGCCGACGGTCGTCCGGGACGCGCCGATGTGTCAGCCGACGAGCTGCCGCGTCTGGCACTGTCGGGTGCGGAGGCTCCGCAGAGGATCGAGCGGATCGAGGTGGCCGTGGCCGACTCCGCGCTGGGGCCCGATATCGCCCTGGTCGACACGCCCGGCATCGGTGCCCTCACTCCGGCTCGCGCCGCCGCCGCCCTTGCCTTCCTGCCGCTCGCCGATGGCGTGATCTTCGTCAAGGACGCCGGAGCCGAGCTCGGGGCCACCGCGCTGGCGTTCCTCGAGCAGGCGGTGGACCTGTGTCCCATCGTGTGCGTCGCGCTCACCAAGACCGACACCACAGTGGGGTGGCGGGCGGTGCGCGATCGCGACGCGTCGCACCTGGCGGCGGCACGTCTCTCCATGCGGATCTTTCCGGTGGCGCCGCAGCTGGCGCACGCCACGGTCGGCGATGCAAGCGTTGTGGCGGAGTCCGGGGTCGATGAGCTCCGCCGGTACGTCGTCGACGAGCTGAGCGAGCGGGGCAAGCAGTGGAGGTGGCGCCGCGAGCAGCAGGACGTGAGGACCTCGGCCAACGCCCTGGCCGATGCGCTCGAGGCCGAACTCGCCGCGCTGGGCGGCGATCCTGCCGCTGCGGTGCGCCAGGCGGAAGAGACGCTCCGTGAGGCCCGCACCGCCGGGGGACGATGGGCCGGCGAGCTCGGCCGTGACTTTCAATCCATCGCCGGAGATCTGGACCATGCCCGAGGGACGGGCATCCGTGCCGCCCGCCGGCGTCTGGAGCAGCTCATCGCGGGGACGGATCCGGCCGAGACCTGGCCCGACCTCGCCGCCCAGATCCACCGGGAGGTCGCCGAGCTGGTCGGCGAGCTCTCCGCCACGTTCGAGGAGCGAACCGGGCAGGCGTCGCTCACTGCGGCCGGGATGTTGCGGGTGGATCCGCCCGCGTTGGAGGCGACCTGGGACGTAGGCGAGGCCGAGGCGCTGATCCGGACGATTCCGGACGACCCCGGCATGCGGCAGAGGAGGAAGGTGGCCACCGCCATCGACACGTTGCGCGGTTCGTACGGTGGCATGCTCCTGCTGGGCATGTTCGCCAACCTGGTGGCGATACCGGCCGCTCTGCCCGTGTCCGTCGGGGTCGGCGTGGCTTTCGGGACGCGTCAGTACCGCGAGGTGAGCGGACGGGCCCGGGACCAGCGCCGGCAGGTGGCGGTCCGGGTCGTTCACCAGACGCTCGATGCAGCGGATTTCGAGCTGTCGGCCAGGGTGCGCCGGCTGTTGCGTGAGCTGAGCCGCGAGCTGTCGGCGTACTACACCACTCAAAGCGAGCGTGCGGTGGCGGCTGCCGAGGCCGCTTACCGCGCAGCTCGGCAGATGGAGGGTGCGGCACGGAAGGAGCGCGACCAGCGCCGCGAGCTGCTCGAGCACGATTTGGCATCGTTGCGCAGTCTGCCCGTGGAGCTGCGATGAGTGGTTTCGCCGAGGTCGTCGCTGGGCTCGCCGAGCAGCTGGCGGCCGCCGACTCGAGTCTGGCAGGCGAAGTGACCCGCCTGCGTAGCCGTCTGCAGGGTCCGGTGCGTGTGGCGTTGCTCGGGCCGGCCAAGTCCGGCAAGTCGACGCTGCTCAACGCCCTGGTCCGTGAACGACTGGCGGCAACCGCGGCGGAAGAAGCGACGCAATTCGTCACCACCTACTCCTACGACGACCGCTATCGGGTCGAGGCAGTGACCGAGGATGGAATGCGACGCGACGTCGGCTTCCACAGGGACGGCGGCCTCACCATCGACGACGCGGTCGATGAAGACGTCGTCCGCATCGAGGTCGGCTGGCCGGCGACGGGTCTGCGCCACATGACGTTGATCGACACCCCGGGCCTGGATTCGATCATCATCGATCAGGATGACCGGACGGCGGAGATGCTCGAGGGTGAAGAGGCGGTCGACGCTGCCATCGTCCTCATGCGCCGGCTCCATGCCAGCGATGCCGACTTCCTGGAGTCCTTCGCCACCGGAGCGTTCGGAAGCCGCGTGAATGCCGTCGCGGTGCTGTCCCGCGCCGACGAGGTGGCGGGGTCGGCGCCAGATGCCATGGCTCGAGCCGATGCCATGGCCGGCCGTTACGAGGCCGAGCCCCGGATCGCGGCGTTGTGCGCCGCAGTGGTCCCGGTGTCTGGGATACTCGCCGAAGCCGCCGCACTTCTCACCGAGGCCGAGTACCACGAGCTGGCCGAACTCGCGGCCAGGGCCGATGTCGAGGAACTCACCGTCTCAGTGGATCGGTTTGCCGGTGTCTCGGAGGCCGCCACCGGGTTGCTCCGCCGGCTCGGCATGTTCGGGGTGCGGAGGGCGGTGGAAGCCATCACGGCCGGTCGTGTGCATAGCGGCGCCGACCTGGCCGACCACTGTGCGGACCTCTCCGGTATCGAGCGGCTCCGGTCGACCATCGACCGGCACGTGGCGGGGCGCGCCGACGCGCTGCGGGCCCGTGCCGCATTGCGTCGACTGCAGTCGCTCGCCGCCTCGTCGCCGACCGGCGCCGATGTGCTGCGGAGCCTGGAGGCCGCCGAGGTCAGTGCTCCGGAGTTGGTGGCGATCCGTCTCGAGGCCCTGGTGTTCGGGGGTGAGGCCGAGCTGAACGACGAGGAGGTGAGAGAAGCGGTGGCCATTGCCGCCGACCTCGCCGCCGACGAGAGAGATCGAGATCGGCTGGTTGCGGCCGTCGAGCGATGGCGGACGGCGGCCGCCGATCCCCGGGGGATACCGGCCACCGCCGAGGCGAGAGAGCTCGTCGCCAGGCTCTACGAGGTCAGGCTCAGCCGGCTGGAGTGAACCGGGTTCGTCAGGCGTCCTCGTCGACGTCGTCGAGTGGATCCAAGTCGTCGTCGCCCGTGGCGCCGATCAGCGCCCGGTCGGCCGGATCCAGCTCGTCGTCATCCAGGGCATCGGGCGCCCCCGGGTCGAAGGGCGGGGCGACCACTTCGTCTTCGATGGCCTCCTCTTCCATGGCATCGCCGGCGATGGCGGCCAGGTCGTCCTCGGGAAGCAGCAGGTCACGCGCCGAATCCGCCGTCAGGTCGCCGGCATCTGCCGCCGAAGCCGTCGTGCCGACCTCTTGCGGGGTGGGGATCGGTATCCCGCTCGGGCTCGTCACTCTCACATTGAGCGGGTCGTCGTCCTCGTCCTCGTCAGCGGCATCGGGAGCGATCGGTTCGTCGGGGAGGAGGAACACCGGGGTCTGGTTGTCGGTGAGGAACGCGAAGGCGTGCTCCAACTCGGCCCGGGTGTGGTCGGGGATCATGGTGGGAATCACCTCGGTGTCGCCCAGGCCCCAGGCGATGATCGACGCCGAGTGCTCGCTGGCGTTGGCCGACCACTCCGGGGCACCCTGCCACACCTCCAGGTCGCGTAGCTCAATGAACTCGGCGCGTTCGCCGTCGTCCATCTCGAAGTTGGCCCACACGTGGGAGAGCTCGTGCAGCAGGGCGAACTCTCCGCTGGTGCAGATGTCGATCTGCTCGAAGTCGGCGCCGTGGGTCGCCAATGCGGCGTGGCCGCCGCAACTCTCATAGTCACGGGGCTCGTGGAAGTAGATGCGAAGCGGGTAATCGTCGGGAATCGGCATGTCGTAGGCGTCGAACTTGGCGAGCGCGTTCTGTGCCATCGCGTCCTGATCCGGCGAGAACGCAAAGATACTGATCCCGGCTTCGGCACCTCCTGGCTGAAGGAGAGACGGCAGGGGAGGACCTTCGAGCTCCTCCTCGAAGATGGTCCCCAGCGCCGGTTGGGTGACGGCGAGTCCCACGAGCCCGGTGGTCGGCGCAACGGCCGCGTGCCAACGGGCACCGTGCTGCATCACGCGATACGCATCCAGGCCTCCGCTGCCGTCGAGGGCACGGATGGCGAAGTAGTCGTTGCCGGGGTCCGGCGCCACCGGTCGCAACGACGCCGCGACGACGGCGTCGCCGGGCCGAGCCAGGCCGAGGAGCTCGATGGCCGCATCCGGGGTGCCGGCGCCGTAGGGGACCACGGCGAACCGGATCGTCACGTTGTGCTTGCGGGCCGCTGAGTCGAGTCGCCAGCCGGCGCTCAGGGCGGCGGCGGTGTCGTCGAAACCGGCGATCACCACGTGGCCGGCAGTGCCGGACACGGCCTCTCCCAGTGCACCGCGGACCAGCTCGGTGGTGGTGTCGGGTGGGAGCGCACCTTCGGGACGGGCAAGGAGCTCGTACGCGGCGATGACCTTGCTCGTTCCCGGGGTGTGGCGATCGGCGGGGGCGGCGGTCAGGGGCCCTCCTTGCTCTGGGCGGAAGTATATTCGTGTGCCGTGGGCAGGCTCCGAGCGCTGCCGACGCCGCGGCCCAGTGGCGACGCCGGCGTCGGCGGCGTGCCACAATGCGCCGATGTCGTTCTCCCTGTCCTTCACCGAAGAGCAGCAGATGCTGCGCGACACCGCTCGCAGCTTCTTGGAAGCGAAAGCACCGTCGGAGACGGTCCGTGCGCTGATGGAGACCGATACCGGCTTCGACGAGGCGCTGTGGGCGGAGATGGCCGAGATGGGGTGGCCGGCCATGCACATCCCCGAGGAGTACGGCGGGTTCGGCTTCGGCCACGTCGAGCTGAACATCGTCTTCGAAGAGCTGGGCCGCTCGTTGGTGCCGGCGCCGCTGTTCGCCACGGTGGCGCTGGGAGCCAACGCGTTGCTGGAGGCAGGCACCGAGGAGCAGAAGGCGGCCGTATTGCCGGGCGTTGCGTCCGGCGAGGTCAAGCTGGCGCTGGCACATGCGGAGGCGGACGGGAGCTGGGACGCGGGTGGCATCGCAATGACCGCCAAGCGGGATGGCGGCGAGTTCGTGCTCGATGGGGAGAAGTCGTTCGTCATCGACGGCCACGTCGCCGATCAGCTCGTCGTGGCGGCGCGGACGGATGCCGGAGTCTCGCTGTTCCTCGTCGATGCCGGCGCCGCCGGTCTCGTCACCGAGCGGCTCGAGACCATGGACATGACTCGCAAGCAGGCACGACTGTCGTTCGAGTCGGTGCGGGTGCCCGAAGGCTCGCTCCTGGGCGAGGACGGTGCCGGCGAGGCGATGCTGGAGCGGGTCCTGCGGCTGGCTGTCGTGTCGCTGGCGAACGAGCAAGTGGGCGGGGCGGCACGCTGCCTCGAGATGGCGGTCGAATTCGCAAAGGTGCGGAAGCAGTTCGGCCGGTCGATCGGGTCGTTCCAGGCCATCAAGCACCGCTGCGCCGACATGCTGATGCGCGTGGAGTCCGCCAAGAGTGCGGCCTATCACGCCGGCCGCGCCGCCGACGAGGACCCGGAGGAGCTGCTGGTGGCGGCTCCGCTGGCCAAGAGCTACTGCTCCGATGCGTACCTGTGGGTCGCCGGGGAGAACATCCAGGTGCACGGAGGCATCGGGTTCACCTGGGAACACGATGCGCACCTGTATTTCAAGCGCGCCAAGTCCTCACAGCTGCTCTTCGGCGATTCGGCCCACCACCGCGCCCGACTTGCCGACCAACTCGGGCTCTGATCGCCGCTCAGCTCGCCAGCACGCCCACCGCCTGCTGGAAGGTGGCGACGTCGATGCCGCCTCCGGCTCGACCGATGATCGTGCCGTCCGCGTCGATGAACACCCAATAGGGGTAGCTCGTGAGGCCGTAGGCAGCGCCGATGGTGCCGTCGGCATCGTCGAGAATGAGCCGGGATGACCAGCCCTCCCTCTCCAACCACTCGTCGGGCGGGTAGTTGTCGCGCCCCGAATTGGTCCCGGTGACGACCCCCACCAGCTCGACGTCCTCGGGCAGGATGGCGCTGTTCACCCATGCCTGCACCTCGGGTACCTCGGCCTGGCAGTGGGGGCACCAGTGGGCCAGGAACAGCAGCACCGTGCCCTTGCCCGGAGAGGGAATCGCCACCTCGTCGCCGGCGAAGTCGGCACCAACGACATTGGGTGCTGCGATCCCCACGGCCGGGTCCGTACCTCCGCCCTGAAGGGTTGGCAGCGTCTCGCCGGCAACGTCAGGAGACCCGAAGTAGTCGGTGCCGGATGGTGCGAACAGCACGGCGGCGACGAGGATGATGGCGACGACTCCGAAGGCGATCGGCAGCACCGGGATCTTTCGCTTCACGTGGGAACTCCTTCTCGGTTGGATGCGGGTTCAGGTACTCCGGGCGGAGCCGGTTGGATGGTCACCGACGCGGCCAGCAGCACGAGGATCAGGGCGAAGGCGGCCGCAGCCATGTACGGGATCGATACGAAGCCGAACTCCCAGATGTATGGGGCGGCGCACGAGACGCCCACCGAGCACGTGCCCGCCTCGAGATCGGGGAAGTGCTGGATGAGGTAGTGGTACACGGCGACGCCGAGTCCGATGCCGGCCACCGGGGCGGCGTAGCGGCGTACGGCGGCGTCGGCGCGGGCGGCGCCGATGGCGAGGATGACCACCAGCGGGTACATCGCTATCCGCTGGTACCAGCACAGCCGGCACGGTTCCAGGTGGGCGATCTCCGAGAGGTAGAGGCTGCCCAGCGTCGCCACGAGCGCCACCACCCAGGCCAACCACACCGCCTTCCCCCCGAGACCGGCGACGAGGCGGTCGCGAAGTTCGGTGGATCTACGCACCCTGGCGTGCACCCACACGCCCACGGCGCCGATGACAGCGGCGGTCGACGCAATGGCGAGCAGCGAGAAGATACGCCGCATCACCTCGAATGACAGTTGGACCTCCCGGCCGGTTCAGTCCAGTTACGCGTGCCGAGAGCCTGCCCGGCTAGGGCCCAACGACCCGACCGGAGGTCCCATGCGTCGGGTCTGGTGAGGAACGAACTGCCGGTAGCATGAGGTGATGCCGCCCGTGATCGTTGCCGTAGTGCTCCTTGCGCTGCTCGTCGCCGTCGCTCTTGCGTTCGCCTGGCAGGAGGCGCAGCGGCGACGAGATCGCTACCCCGTGTATGGCATCGGCGATGCCGTCGACTACGCAGCTCGACGTATGGAGGGTGTCGAGCGGGTGCACCTCCAGCGGGTCTTGGAGACGGAGGTGTTGTACTTGCAGGGCATCGACACCGATCCGGCGACAGCTCCCATTGCCGGCAGCCCGGCTGCCGTCGACTACGTGCATGCGCACCTCTACGACCAGGGGTTCGATTACGACAAGGACTTCATCCGCCGTGTGATGGAGCTCGAGGCGGAATACCTGGCGTCGATCGGTGCCGTCGGCGACCCGGTACTGTCACCACCGGAGGTGAGCTAGTGATGCGGGTGCGCTGCGGGCGCTGCCAGACGCCGTTCGACGTTTCCGGACCGGGGCGATACGAGTGTCCGGCGTGCGGTGCGGCCAACCAGGTGGGCGATCCGGCGGCGAGCGCCGGCCTCGGTGCCATGCCACCCGACACTGCCGGTGAGGCACCGGCCTCTCACGACCGAACGACGTGTCCCGACTGTGGCTTCGGTTTCGTGGTCGGCGACATCGACGTCGCGGTGTGTCCGAACTGCAGTGCGTCGGTCACAGTGGGATCGCATCATGAGTGACGCTCGCTCGCGATGGGAGGAGGCGTACGCCGAGGCTCCCACGCGTCGCGATCGCTTCACCACGCTCTCAGGTGAGCCGCTGCCGCCACTCGGATTGCCCGAAGGCGAGGTGCCGGATCGCATCGGGTACCCGGGGCAGTATCCGTACACCCGAGGCATCCACGCCTCGGGCTACCGCGGGCGGCTGTGGACCATCCGGCAGTTCGCCGGTTTTGCCGGAGTCGCCGAGACCAATGAGCGGTTCCGCTACCTGTTGCAGCACGGCCAGCACGGTCTGTCGGTGGCGTTCGACATGCCCACGCTCATGGGCTTGGACGCCGACGATCCCAGGGCGCTGGGCGAGGTAGGGCATTGTGGCGTTGCGGTGAGCTCGGTCGAGGACATGGGTGCGCTGTTCGACCACATCCCCCTCGACGACGTCTCGGTGTCGATGACCATCAACGGCCCGGCCGAGATCCTCTTTGCATTCCTCCTCGTCGCCGCCGAGGAGCAGGGCGTCGACTGGGCCGACCTGGCCGGCACGCTGCAGAACGACATGCTCAAGGAGTATCAGGCGCAGAAGGAGTGGATCTTCCCCCCCGAACCGCATCTTCGGCTCATCGTCGACATGGTGGAGTTCTGTACCGAGCGGGTACCGCAATGGAACACCATCTCGATCTCCGGCTATCACATCCGCGAGGCCGGGGCGACGGCGGTGCAAGAGCTGGCCTTCACGCTGGCCAACGGATTCGCCTACGTGGAGGCGTGCCAGGCAAGGGGACTGGCGGTGGACGAGTTCGCCCCCAGGTTCTCGTTCTTCTTCGACGCGCACATCGACTTCTTCGAGGAGATCGCCAAGTTCCGTGCGGCGCGGCGCATCTGGGCGCGATGGATGCGGGAGCGTTACGGGGCGCAATCGGAACGATCGCTGAAGCTCCGTTTCCACACCCAGACCGCCGGTGTCTCGCTGACGGCGCAGCAGCCCGAGAACAACGTCGTGCGGACCGCCATCGAAGCGCTCGCCGCCGTGCTCGGCGGCACGCAGTCGCTGCACACCAATGCGCTCGACGAGGTGTACGCGCTGCCGACGGCTCGCAACGCCGAGTTGGCGCTTCGCACCCAACAGGTCATCGCCTCCGAGACCGGCGTTGCGGACATCATCGATCCACTCGGGGGCTCCTGGTTCGTCGAGGAGCTGACCGACCAGATGGAGGCGGCGGCCGAAGACGTGTTCCGCCGTATCGAAGCCAAAGGCGATGGCACCATGCTGGCGGGAGTCCTCGCCGGTATCGACGAGGGGTGGTTTCAGGCCGCCATCGCAGATTCGGCGTACGAGTTCGAAAAGGCACTGGCTTCAGGCGAGCGCGCCATCGTGGGTGTCACCGAGCACATCCGCGAGGACGAGCCGCCCATCGAGCTACTGCGCATCGGGCCCGAAGTGGAGCACGCCCAGCGGCAACGACTCGCCACACTGCGCGCCGAGCGCGACGCCGCCGCCGTGCGCGACGCGCTCGAGGCGCTGGCCGAGGCCGCCGCCGGTGACGAGAACCTGATGCCCCGGCTCATCGACGCCGTCCGGGCCCGGGCCACGCTGGGGGAGATCGTTGACACCCTCAAGGAGCCGTTCGGCGTCTACCGAGAGCCTCCCCGCGTATGAGCGGGCTCATACAGAAGATCGCGGAGGCTGTCCTGGTCGGCTTTCTCGCCGTCGCCGCGTCCGAGGTGCCCGCCCACCGCGCCGATCCCGCACCCCGGCCTGCATTGCTGCTCGTCGTCGGCGATCCGGTCGTTGGCCTTGCTTCCCGCCGGCGCTCCTAACATGCTCCGCCGAGGTGAGATCGCAGTTCCTGGTGAAGCATGCGTGTGACATACGTGTCGTTGCTGTTGGTGGTTGCCATGTTGGGCACGGCGTGCTCCGACTCGGCCCCGGCCGTCGAGTTCGGCGAAGGCGAGATTCCAGAGAGTGCGCCGGATGACTTCCCGTTCCCGACTTCGGCCGTGATCGGGGCGACATTGGTCGATTCGGGGAACGGTCGCACCGAGGTGGAGTTCCGGGTGCCGGCTCCCGTGCTTTCCGTTGCGCAGTCCTTCGACGTCAACCTCGTCAATCGTGGCTACGTGGTCGACAGCTCGTCTGGAGACGAGTCCCGCTGGACGGTCCAGTTCCGCCGGGATGATCTGTCAGGAGAGATCGACATCCGGGCCGGCGGCGAGTCGGTGTCCGTGGCCGTGGTCGAGTTCATCGAATAGGAGCAGACGTGGCACGTCTCAAGCGTTTCGAGCATCATCGCTACCTGGGTGTCCGCAGTGACATGACCGTGTACGACTGCGACGATGCCGCGCAGTTCGCCGAGCTCGAGCGTCGCGTAGCCGACGAGGACCTGGTGGTCCGCAACCTCATCCAGGCATTCGGCCCCGACACCTTGCCGGAGGCGAGGAATCGCGGCTTCAGATCCGTATGAGCAGCTTCATCGACGTGCACGTCCATCCGCCGGTGGCGGGTCTGATCGAGGGTCCGCTGGCTCCCTTCATGGATGCCATGCGGCACTTCACGGGACGGTCGCTTCCCGTGATGTCACCGGAGGAGTTGGCCGACATGTACCGGAGTCGCGGCGGCCGGGCGGTGTTGCTCGGATGGGCTTCGAGCCCGACGGGCACCCATCCCTCGTTCGGCAACAGGCATGTGGCCGCCGCCGTTGCGGCCGCGCCCGACGTGTTCACCGGGTTCGGGGCCGTGGATCTCTTCGGTGGCTCCATGGCCGTGGCGCAGGTCCACGAAGCAGCCCGCATCGGGTTGAGAGGATTGAGCATCCACCCCGCCGCCCAGACGGTGGAGCCGAGCCACCGCCGCGCGTACCCCATCTGGGAGACCGCGGCGGAACACGACCTCGTGTGCCTCATCCACACCGGCTTCACCCGGCTCGGTGCCGGCCTGTCCGGCGGCGGGGGTGTGCGGTTGGAGCCGGCACGGCCCATCCACGTGGACACGGTGGCCGCCCATTTCCCGAGCCTGCGCCTCGTCATCGCCCATACCGGCGGCGTGTGGCTCGATGAGGCCCTGGCCATCACCCACCACAAGCCAAACGTGTGGTTCGACCTCTCCGGACAGCCGCCCAAGGACTGGTCCAGCGACGTGATCGCGGCGGTGAGCGGTCCGCTGGCCGATCGGGCATTGTTCGGGAGCGATTACCCGTTCGGCCAGGACCCGGACGAGTGGATCGGGCAATGGGAAGGTCTCGGCCTCCGCGAAGAGCTCGGCCGCAAGCTCCTCCACGACAATGCCGCCGCCTTGCTGGAGTGGTCATCCTCCTCCTGATCGGTAGCCTGACCCGGTGCTGCCAAGGAGGTCACCGATCAGGGGTCAGGGCCAGATGAGGGGGCGACGGTGAGCGTGGTGATCGACGGGGGCCCGCTCGCCCTGGCCGATGTGGTGAGCGTGGCCAGAGACGGCGCCGCAGTCGAGGTCGCCGAATCGGTTCCCCAGCGCATGGAACCCGCCCATGAGTACGTGCGCGACGTCGTGGCCGCCGGTGAGACGGTGTACGGGGTCACGACGGGATTCGGCGCACTCTCGAACACTCCCATCGGCCCGGACGACACCGCTGTGCTCCAAGTGAGCCTGGTGCGCAGCCACGCCGCCGGCGTCGGCGAACCCCTGCCCACCGAGCTGGTGCGCTCGATGATGCTGCTGCGAGCCCGCACGCTGGCCCAGGGTCACTCCGGGGTGCGACCGGTGCTGGTGCAGCGTTTCGTCGAGTTTCTGAACCTGGGTATCCATCCGGTGGTGCCCGCCCAGGGCTCGGTCGGTGCTTCTGGCGATCTGGCGCCGTTCGCCCATCTGGCGCTGGCCCTCATCGGCGAAGGAACGGTCGACGCCGGCTCCGGTCCCGAACCGGCCGCGGCGGCGTTGCAGCGCCACGGCCTGGAGCCGCTCTCGCTGGAGGCCAAGGAGGGCCTGAGTCTGCTGAACGGCACCGAGGGCATGCTGTCGTATGGGGTGCTCGGGCTTTTCCGTGCCGACCGCATCTCCGTGGCTGCGGACATCGCATGTGCCCTGTCCATCGAGGCACTGATGGGCAGCGCCCGTCCCTTCCGTCCCGAGCTCCACGAGCTGCGTCCCCACCCGGGGCAGCTGACCACCGCGAGCAACATCGCAGCGATGCTGGCCGGTTCTGCGATCGGCGCCAGCCATGCCGACGACTTCGTCCATGCGGTGCAGGACGCCTACTCGCTGCGGTGTGCCCCGCAGGTGCACGGGGCGGCGCGTGACGTGATGGATCACGCCGCCGGCGTGTTCGAGCGAGAGGTGGGTTCGGTGGTGGACAACCCCATCGTGTTCGCCGATCGGGGCGAGGTGATCTCAGGCGGCAACTTCCACGGGCAGCCGCTCGCCTTCGCCCTCGATTTCATGACGATCGCGATCACGGAACTGTGCAACATCTCGGAGCGCCGCACCGACCGCATCCTCGACCCGGAGCGCTCATCGGGACTGCCTCCGTTCCTGTCGCCGCGGCCCGGCGTCAACAGCGGGTACATGCTCACCCAGTACACGGCTGCCGCCCTCGTCGCCGAGAATCGCATCTTGTCGCATCCGGCCTCGGTGGAGAGCATCCCCACCTCGGGCAGCCAGGAGGACCACGTCTCGATGGGGTGGGGGGCGGGCCGCAAGCTGTGGGACGTGCTGTCCAACGCGGAACGGGTGCTCGCGGTCGAGGTGCTGTGCGCCGTGCAGGGCATCGAGTACCGAGTTCCCTTGGAAGCATCGGCGGCCATGCAAGCGGTCGTCGACGTGGTGAGAAGCCGGGTGCCGCCGCTGGGTGACGACCGGGTCCTGGCCGACGAGATCGAGGAGGTGGCAGACATGGTTCGCAACGGCGATCTGGCCGAGGCGGTGATCGGCGCCGGCATGGAGCTGCGATGAACCGGGTCGTGCGGGCACCGCGCGGTCCCGGGCTCACCACCCGTGGCTGGCTCCAAGAGGCGGCACTGCGCTGCTTGATGAACAACCTCGATCCGGAGGTTGCCGAGAATCCGGACGAGCTCGTGGTGTACGGCGGCACCGGCCGGGCCGCTCGCTCGTGGGAGGCGTACGACGCCATCGTCCGGCACCTCACGGACCTCGGTGACGACGAGACCCTGCTGGTGCAGTCGGGCAAGCCGGTGGGTCGCTTCACGACCCATCCGCTGGCGCCGCGGGTGCTGATCGCCAACAGCAATCTGGTGCCGGAGTGGGCCACGTGGGAGCACTTCTGGGAGCTCGAGGAGGCCGGTCTCATGGTGTACGGGCAGATGACGGCGGGCTCGTGGATCTACATCGGCACCCAGGGGATCCTCCAAGGCACGTATCAGACGTTCGCCGCCATCGCCGACCAACGGTTCGGCGGGACGCTGGCCGGAACGATCACGCTCACCGCCGGACTGGGGGGAATGGGTGGGGCGCAGCCCCTGGCCGTGACCATGAACGACGGCGTGGCGCTCGTGGTGGAGGTGGACCCGGCGCGCCTGCAACGCCGCCTCGACACGAGGTATCTCGATGAAGCGGCCGACGATCTCGACGACGCCCTCCGCAGGGCCGAGGCGGCCAAGCGGGAGCGGCGGGCGCTGTCGGTGGGTGTGATCGGCAACGCCGCCGAGGTCTTTCCCGAGCTGCTCCGCCGCGGGGCGCCGGTGGACATCGTCACGGATCAGACCTCTGCGCACGATCCCTTGAACGGGTACGTGCCCGGGGGCCGTCCGCTCGACGATGCGGTGGCTCTTCGCGTCGAAGACCCTCGCCAGTACATCGACGAGGCGCGTTCCTCCATGGCCACCCACTGTCGAGCCATGGTCGGATTCAAGAAAGCCGGTGCCGAGGTGTTCGATTACGGGAACAACTTGCGCGGTGAAGCAGCGCGAGGCGGGTTCGACGACGCCTTCGCCTATCCAGGGTTCGTGCCCGCCTACATCCGGCCGCTCTTCTGCGAGGGCATGGGCCCGTTTCGCTGGGTGGCCCTGTCGGGTGATCCGGCCGACATCGCTGCCACCGACCGGGCCGTGGCCGAGCTGTTCCCCGACAATCGCCCGCTGCATCGGTGGCTGGAGTTGGCACGAGATCGAGTGGAGTTCCAAGGCCTCCCGGCCCGGATCTGCTGGCTCGGCTACGGCGAGCGGGACCGTGCCGGAGTGGCGTTCAACGAGCTGGTGCGCTCCGGTGACGTCAGTGCGCCCATCGTCATCGGGCGTGATCACCTCGACTCGGGATCGGTGGCCTCTCCGTACCGTGAGACCGAGGACATGCTCGACGGCTCGGATGCCGTGGCGGACTGGCCGATCTTGAACGCCCTGCTCAGCACAGCGTCGGGGGCGGCGTGGGTGGCGGTGCACCATGGTGGCGGGGTCGGCATCGGCAAGTCGATCCATGCCGGCGCCCAAGTGGTCGCCGACGGCACCGACGATGGCGCCGACCGGCTGCGACGGGTACTGACCAACGACCCGGGAATGGGAGTCATTCGCCACGCCGATGCCGGCTACGAGCGAGCTGTGGAGGTGGCCTCCGAGCGCGGCGTCACGATCCCCATGCAGGACTCGTGACGGCGCGCCTGCTCACCGGCATCGGCGAGCTGGTCACCAACGACGGCTCTCGTCGGGGTGAGCTCGCGATCGTGAGGCAGGCGGCGGTCGGGATCGACGCCGACCGGATCGCGTGGGTCGGTCCCGAGTCGGACGTGCCTGCCGAATGGTCCGGAGCCGACCGCTTCGACTGTGGGGGCCGGGCCGTGATCCCCGGCTTCGTCGACAGCCACACGCACCTCGTGTTCGCCGGGGATCGCAGCGAAGAGTTCGGCCGGCGGTTGCGCGGGGAGTCCTACGAGCAGATCCTCGCCGCAGGCGGCGGCATCCACAGCACGGTGGCGGCCACGAGGGCGGCGTCGACCGACCAGCTGGAGGCGAGCGCACTCGCCCGGATCCGCCGGATGGCTCACATGGGGACGACCACGGTCGAGGTGAAGACGGGCTACGGCCTCGACCTCGAGACGGAGCCGCGACTGTTGTCGGTGGTCGGCCGGGTTGCCGCGGCGGCTCCCATCACGGTGGTGCCCACCTTCCTCGGCGCCCACGTGGTGCCGAAAGGGGTCGAGCGCGCCCACTACGTCGCCGACGTCGCCGGGCCCATGATGGGGGCCGCGGCGGCCACGGCACAGTTCGTGGACGTCTTCTGCGACGAGGGCGCCTTCACGGTGGCCGAGGCCGAGCAGATCCTGAAAGCGGCCGCCGAGGTGGGGTTGCGGGGCAAGCTGCACGCCGAGCAGCTCGCCCACACCGGGGCTGCGGCGCTCGCGGCGCGGATCGGGGCCATCAGTGCCGATCATCTCGATCATGCCACGCCGGCCGATGCCGCGGCTTTGGCCGCCGCCGGCACCGTGGCGGTGCTGCTCCCCGCCGTGGCGCTGTCGATGCGACTGCCGCCGCCGCCCGCCCGGATGCTCTGGGATGCCGGGGTCACCGTTGCGGTCGCCACCGACTGCAATCCGGGCACCGCATACGTGGAGGACATGCAGCTGGTGGTGGCATTGGCGACGCTGCAGATGGGACTCACCCCCGAGGAGGCGCTGTGGGCGGCCACCGCCGGCGGCGCCGCGGCGCTCGGCATGGGGGACCGCGGCGTGCTGCGTCCCGGAGCCATGGCCGACCTGGTGGTGCTCGATGCCCCCGGCTACCTGCACCTGTCCTATCGCCCGGGCGGCAACAAAGCTGCACGAGTGATGGCCGCCGGGGAGTGGTGGTAGGCGGGCTCAGGCGAGGTGCCGCAGCATGTGCCCGGCCACCTTGTCCTCGCGGAAGTAGAAGAAATGGTCGGAGCCTTGCAGCACCTCGACCGAAGCCCCGATGCTGTCGGCGTACTCCTGCAGCTCCTCGACCGTGACGAACTGATCGCGGTCACCGAGGATGAACGACCGGTGGGCCGGGGCCAGGTCGCGGGGGAGGGCCGGCGTCAACTCGGATGACACGGGTGGTGCGATCCCGATGTAGTCGAGCGTGCTTCGCTCGCGCGCTTGCCATCGCAGCGCGGTGGCGGCACCGAACGACCACCCGGCCAGCGCCGGTGGGGTGTGGGGGTGGGCGGCGGTGGCGGCCGTCACGGCGGCGTGGACGTCGTCAACCTCCTCGACACCGCCGCTCCAGGCTCCTTCCGACCCGCCGACTCCTCGGAAGTTGAATCGGAACACCGATACGCCGGCGGCGACCAGGTGGCGGGTGACGCCGACCATGAAAGGGGCTCTCATCGTCCCGCCGTGCCGCGGATGGGGATGACAGAACACCACCACGGTGGTGGCGCGCTCGGGGCCGCTCCACGCGGCTTCGAGCACGGTGCCGTCGCCGGCCGTGATCGACACCGGACGGTGCGTCATCCGCGCAGGGCACCTTCGAGTGAGCCGACTCGGGCTTCGAACGCCACGTCGCTGAGTACGGCACCCTCCGGGCCGTAGACCCGCAACACCACCATGTCCCCGTCCGGAATCTCGGCCAGGATGTGGCGAGCGGCTCCGGCCACCGGGTCGAGCATCGCCGCCGGGTGTACCGCCGTCACCACCGCCGACCACTCGCCGCCGACCGAGGTGTCGGCCCAGCGCGAGTACGCCGCCTGCAGCTCAGATGCGGGTCGGGGCCCGGAGGGATGAAGCGCCACCTCGTCGCCTTCGGAGACGCGATGCCGCGGCACGAAGGCCACCACGACTTCACCTTCTACTAGAGCTTGAAGGTCAGGAGAGGGAAGATCCATGGGGCGATCACCCTAGTGCAGGAAGGGCCGGCCGGCGGGGGCGCAACGGACTAGCCCGCGTGCGCACTCGTCAGTTAGGCCTCAACCGCCACTCTCCGTGTACCGAAGACCACTCAGCGGAATCATTCCACACAACCAAAGGGCCAGCACTTCATGACTTCTTCCCGTCGGCGCGCGCCTGTCCACGTGGCGCTCGTCATCGTGCTGGTGGCGGTGCTGCTGCCGGTGGGTCTTGGACCCGTACTCGGTCCCGAGCCGGCGCAGGCCGCGGTTCCCGGCGTCACGCAGACCTACTTCCTCCCCATGCCGGCCGACGATCACCTCGCCTCGCTCGTCGGGATCGGTGGCGCGTCGGCGCTGTGTTGTACGGGGCCGATGGAGACCTTCGTCTCGGTCGTGTCCGGTACCAACAACAACACGATCGCGGTGGACCACTGGGAGGACGGGTACGACGCCGACCCCATCGCGTCGCCATCCGGGACCACAGAGACCTACTCGCGTGACGCCGGTGAGGTGATCAGCACCTTCGACGCAATCCCCGTGCCCCGCGCGCCGTCCCCCGGGGAGCGAACCCCTCCCGAGGCGGCGGCTCCCACCTACTACATCGATGGCAGGGACAAGATCGTGGCGACCGGACTCGCCGCGGTGACGATCGGGGGATGGGCGCAGGATCCCGGACCCTTCCATGCCGGCGCACTCGCCGCCTACGACGTGGACAAGATGGGATTCGCGTTCGAGTCGCCCGTAGGGGAGAACGCCAACACGAACAACCTCTTCGACTACGTCGGCATGATGTTGATCGCCTCGGAGGCGGCGACCGTGGACATCGACGCAGACGCCAACGGGGTCTTCGAGACCACGATCGTGCTCGCCGAAGGAGAGTCGCACTTCATCGACGGTGGGGTGAACATCGGCGCGGCGGTGGAATCGACCGGGCGTATCGGGGCCTACCTCGCCACCGGCGACAAGACGGCCACCTTCGAGGGCCGCTACATCGAGCTCTTCCCCAAGGAAGTCTGGTTCGACGAGTACGTCTCCCCGGTGGGATCGACGGCGGCAACCACCGGCAAGTCGCGGGTCTATGTCTACAACCCGGGGCCGGGCAGCATCAACGTCGACTACCTCACCGGAGCCGCGGCCAGCGGCACCCTCATCGTGGCGGCCGACACCGCCCAGGTCCTCGAGCTCCCTGACGTAGAGGGCACGCGGTTCACCTCCCAGGGGGGCGAGCCGTTCTACGCCACCCAGCTCTTCGGCGCCAACGCCAGCACCTCGCGGTATGACTGGGGCTTCACCTTGGTCCCCGGCCAGGCACTGACCCCGATGGTGATCGTGCCATACGGGCCCGGCTCCCAGGATTACTACACCAACGACGGCTCGCTCATCTGTGAGGCAGACAACAACACCACGAGTGGCAACGTCGGCGCAGACGGCCAGTTCGACTGCAACTACAGCCCGGTGTGGATCACGCCGCTCGCCAACACCAGGGTGTACGTGGACCTCGACGCCGATCCGACGACCGGCGCCCACGTCGGTGCCGACCCGGACGGCAACCTGTACGACTTCCACTGCGACCTCACCGCGCTCCAGTCGCGCCAGATCTACGCCGACGGGTCCCTCGTCGACAACACGTCCTGCAAGACGCTCGGCACCTTGCCGGCGCTCGGGGCCGGGCCCCGCGACCTGACCGGAGCACGTATCTACACCACCGACGGGGTGGACCTGGCGGCGGCGTGGGGGCAGGCACCCATCTATCGCGGCCGGCCCGCACTCGACCTCGGTACTGCCGTCTTCCCGTTCCCCTCCGTCGACGTCCAGAAGATCACCGTCCTGAGCTCGGACGCAGACGGCGACGGCAAGGCGGATCCCGGCGACGAGCTGACCTATCAGATCTGGGGGACGAACAACGGCCTGGTGGCGGTCAACAGCATCACGGTGATCGACGAGGTGCCGGCCAACACGACATACGTCGCCGACTCCTCCCGCCTGAGCTTCTACAACGAGTTGGCGGTCCGGACGTCC